>NZ_JBVVPM010000021.1:36803-128800 GCF_055811255.1 Bradyrhizobium sp. MI1.11 | reverse complement strand
CCCCCCCCCGGTTGGGGGGTGTGGGTGGGGTTGGGGTAATCCCCGCAGTGGGATTCCCCAAGTGGCCAACGCCCCCACCCGCGCCTGCGGCGCGACCTCTCCCGCAAGCGGGAGAGGTTGCAGCGAGCCTGCGGCGCGATCATCCCACAACCAAGGCGGACCCGCCTTGCCCGAATTAAAATCCCGTAAGCCGATTGACGCCCCCTCACGGGTTCCCCATGTCCACCGCCTTGCCCTATGATAGGGTAGAATCCCCTGAGGAGTTTGAGATGGCCCACGACGTCAGAGATTTGCCGGCCGGCCGCAGTGATGGCCTGCACCGCTTTCTCGGCGGCTCGCCGCTGGCGGTCGCGTTTCGCCTGGTGCTGCTCTCGATCCTGGTCGGCGTCGTGCTGGCGGCGATCGGCTTCGATCCCTGGAATATTCTCACCAGCATTCGTCTCCTGTTCCAGCGGTTGTGGGATCTCGGCTTCGATACCGTGAACTGGCTATGGCGCTACTTCCTGCTCGGCGCTGTCATCGTGATCCCGATCTGGCTGCTGATGCGCGTTTTCGGCACGCCGCGCAGGTAAGCCGTTAGTTTTGAGCATGATCTTGTCGGAAAACCGCTTCACACTTTTCCGGATCATGCTCTAGGGAGCCAGCAGTCGATGCAATTGCGCTTTGTCGGCTGCGGGGACGCCTTCGGATCCGGCGGCAGGCTCAACACCTGCTTCCACGTCTCGGGACGCGAGGCCAACTTCCTGATCGATTGCGGCGCGTCGGCTCTGCCGGCGCTGAAGCGACTCGAGATCGAGCACAATGAGATCGATCTCATCCTGATCACGCATTTCCACGGCGACCATTTTGCCGGGCTGCCGTTTGTCCTGCTCGACGCACAATTCTCGCGGCGGACGCGGCCGCTCACGATCGCCGGGCCCAAAGGCATCGAGACGCGGCTGCGTGCGGTGATGGAGGCGCTGTTCGAGCACTCCTCCAAGACGAACCAGCGCTTCGAGTTGTCGGTCGTCGAGCTCGCGCCCGAGCAACGCCGAAGCTTCGGCGCGGTGACGGTGACGCCCTACCCTGTCGTGCACGGCGAATCCGGCGGACCGTTCCTCGCATATCGCATCGAAGCCGAGGGTCGCACGCTGGCCTACAGCGCCGATACCGAATGGACGGAGACGCTCATTCCGCTGGCGCATGGCGCCGACCTTTTCATCGTCGAGGCCTATATGTACGAGAAGGTGGTCAAGAATCACCTCAGCCTGAAGACCTTGGAACAGCATCTTCCCGAAATCGGCGCAAAACGCCTCGTGCTCACCCATATGAGCGAAGATGTGCTGTCGCGCCTCGACGACATCGCCCATCTCGCCGCCGAAGACGGCATGGTGCTCGTGTTCTGACATGCACGCACCCGTTCACTTGAAGATCGGTTCCCGTCAGGTCTTCGCCATCGCAGGCCCCGCGATGGTCGCGAACCTCACCACGCCGTTGATCGGCGTGGTCTCGACCACCGCGATCGGACGGCTGGACGACGCGGCGCTGCTCGGCGGCGTCGCCATCGCGTCCGTCATCTTCGATTGCCTGTTCTGGCTGTTCGGCTTCCTTCGCATGAGCACGCTTGCCTTCACGGCGCAGGCGCTCGGCGCCGGCGAGACGCGCGAGCTGACCGCGATCCTGGTGCGCGGCTTCATCGTCGCCGGCTTGATCGGCATAGCCCTGATCGTGCTGCAACTGCCGCTGGCCGCCGGGCTGTTCGACCTGATGGGCGGCAGCGAAGGCGTTACGCGCGCGGCGAAAACGTACTTCGTGATCCGGATCTGGTCGGCGCCGCTGGCGCTCGCCAATTACGTCATCCTCGGCTGGCTGGTCGGCCAGGCCCGCGCCAATCCGGCGCTCGCGCTCCAAATTGTCATCAATCTCGTCAACGCGGCGGCGACGATCCTGCTGGTGCTGGTCTACGACACCGGCATCGCAGGTGCTGCAATCGCCGCGCTGTTGTCTGAAGCGGCCGGATTCGGGCTCGGCATGATGGTCTGCCGCCGCTATGCGGACGGCGGGTTCGCGGTGCCATACGCAGAGCTGTTCGACCGGGCCAAGCTGATGCGGCTGCTGGCGGTGAACTCCGACATCCTGATCCGCACCGCGGCGCTGATCGCGGTGTTTCTGTTTTTCACCGCCAAGGGCGCGCGGGCTGGCGACGTCACGCTGGCCGCCAATTCCGTTCTCAACAATTTTCTGCTGGTCAGCGCCTTCTTCCTCGACGGTCTTGCGAACGCAGCCCAGCAGCTTTGCGGCCGTACGCTCGGCGCACGCGACGCCAAGGGATTTGCGGATTCGACCCGGCTGGTGCTGCTATGGGGGCTCGGCTTCGCGCTGGTCGTGTCCGCGCTGTTTGCGCTGTTCGGACCGAACTTGATCGATTTCATGACGGCGAGCGAAAGCGTCCGTCGCGGCGCGCGGGAATTCCTGCCGTTCGTCGTGCTTGCGCCGATTCCCGGCGTGTTCGCCTTCGGCTTCGACGGCATCTATATCGGCGCGACCTGGGCGCGCGAGATGCGCAATCTGATGCTGGCCTCGCTCGCGATCTTCCTCGCCACATGGTGGGCGCTGCAATCGTTCGGCAATGCCGGGCTGTGGAGCGCGCTGATCGCCTCCTACGTCTCGCGCGGCGGCTTGCAGGCCGCGCGCTATCCGGCGCTGTACAGGAAGACGTTTTCGAAGCAGTCGCTGTAACGCGTAGCCCGGATGGAGCGAAAGCGTAATCCGGGACCTTCGCGTCCGCGGATAGAATCCCGGATTGGGCTTCGCTCCATCCGGGCTACGCGGCGAAGAGCTACATCCCCGGCCAGGCTTCCGCCGTCAACGTGGCGGCGTCGGAGCCGACGATCTCGGAGAGAGAATCCCGCCCGGTGCGCAATAGGGTCGAGGCGAGATCGCGCTTGATCTCGTCGACGAGGCCGAGGCCCTTGTAGACCAGCGACGAATAGAGCTGGATCAGGCTCGCGCCGGCGCGGATTTTCGTCAGCGCGGCGCCGCCCGAGTCCACACCGCCGACGCCGATCAGGGGGAATGCGCCCTCGACCCGCACATAGGTTTCCGCGACCATCCGCGTCGACAGCCGGAACAGCGGCCGGCCGGACAGGCCGCCCTGCTCCTTGGCGCGCATTTCCTCGCGCAGCGTGCTCGGCCGCGCGATCGTGGTGTTCGACACGATCATGCCGTCGACCCGGCGCGAGCGTGCGACCTGCACGACGTCGTCGAGCTGGGCGAGGCTCAAATCCGGCGCGATCTTGAGCAGCACCGGCGTGTCGCCGGCCTTTTGCCGCACCCGCTCGCGCGCGTCGATCACCCTGGCGAGGAGATCGTCGAGCAGCGCGCCTTCCTGCAGATTGCGCAGGCCCGGCGTGTTCGGCGAGGACACGTTGACGGTGAAATAGCTCGCGACCGGCGCAAATGTCTCGATCAGCTTGACGTAGTCATTGACGCGGTCGGGCGAATCCTTGTTGGCGCCGACATTGACGCCGACGATGCCACCATGCTGCGCGCGCGCCGCGAGCCGGCGCAGGGCGGTCTCCGCGCCGTCATTGTTGAAGCCCATGCGGTTGATCACGGCCTCGTCGCGTTCCAGACGAAACAGCCGCGGTCGCGGATTGCCGCTTTGCGGCTTCGGCGTCACCGAGCCGATCTCGACGAAGCCGAAGCCGAGCCGCAGCAGCGCATCTGGCACTTCGGCGCTCTTGTCGAAGCCCGCGGCCATGCCGATCGGATTGGGGAAGTTGAGCCCGAACGCACGCACCGCAAGCTTGGGATCGTCAGCGTGCGGCTTGCCCGGCGGCAGGAAGCGCAGGCCCTGGATCGCGAGGCGATGCGCATCCTCCGGATCGAGCCAACGCAACACCGGCAGCGAGAGAGCGTCGAAAGCGCGGATCACGGGGCAAGCTCCGGAACATCGTGGCCACCGTCGGAGCGCGTGTTGAGGTTCATCACGGCAATCACCGCACCGAGATCGAGTTCGCCATAGAGATGCGGAAACAGCTCCTCATTGCGCGAACGCTCCCAGCGCAATGCGCTACCGAGCGCATCGCCGTCGACCTCGACCAGGAACAGCGCGCGCTGCCCGACGTAATGCTTCTGCAGGGTGTCGGGAACCTGGGCGGCGGTCGAGAAATGGATGAATCCGTCGCGCGAATCGTCCGCGCTGCCGCGGTAGACGCCCTGCCGTTCCGCCTCGCGCCAGGCCGAGGCCGGACAGATTTTGTAGATCTTGACCACCGCTTACGCAGCCCTATTTGCTCGTTGAGTCTTTTGGGGTTTTTGGGTCGTGCGGGTCCCTGAAACCCGGGCGCGACCGTAATGGCCGCCCCCTCCGAACTCAAGACTTAGAGCCATTTCCGTTCCGATGAAATCGAAGCGGAGCGCCAAATTCCTGCTTTGACGCGTTTCCTGGTGCGAACCGGTAACCGGTTCGCTTGAAAACACGCTCAGCGCGCCCCTTGCGCAAAAAGCGGAAAACCGGTTGATTCGAGGATAGTTTTCCTGAGTTGCGACGGGCTGGACCTTTCATGGTCAGGCAGGCCAAAGCGCAGAGGATCCTCACTCACGACCAGATCTGGGGCGCGCTGGATCGGCTGGCGGCGCGCGCCGGCTTGTCGCCGTCGGGCCTCGCCAAGCGCGCCGGGCTCGATCCCACCACCTTCAACAAGTCCAAGCGCGTCACCTCCGACGGCCGCGAGCGCTGGCCCTCGACCGAATCGATCGCGAAAGC
This sequence comes from Bradyrhizobium sp. MI1.11, assembly GCF_055811255.1. Taxonomy (NCBI): domain Bacteria; kingdom Pseudomonadati; phylum Pseudomonadota; class Alphaproteobacteria; order Hyphomicrobiales; family Nitrobacteraceae; genus Bradyrhizobium; species Bradyrhizobium sp. MI1.11. The sequence goes on along the minus strand of NZ_JBVVPM010000021.1, from coordinate 124,050 downwards.
GCTGGCGGCGGCAGATTCCTCGATCGACATTTTTGCCAGGCTGGTCGGCGACGAGGCAGGCGGCGGCCGCTCGGTGCCGCTGCTCGGCTTGGCACTGGCGGGCGCGAGCGGCGCCTTCGACGAGTCCGGCCTTCCCATCGGCAAGGGATGGACCGAATTTGCCCTTCCCGCCGCCGAGGACAACCACAGCTTCGCGCTGCAGATTTCCGGCGAAGCGCTTGCGCCCGCCTATCGCGACGGCGACATCATCCTGGTCGCACCCGGCGCGCCGATCCGCAAAGGGGATCGCGTGGTGGTGAAGACCAGGGCAGGCGAGGTGACGGTGGCGACGCTGAAGCGCCGCACGGCAAAGGCTGTGGATTTGCAGCCGCTCGATGCCTCCCAGGCCGAACGCAGGATGGCAGCGAGCGAGGTCGGCTGGATCGCGCGGATCGTGTGGGCGAGCCAGTGATCACGTCTCGCCTGCGTCGTGACCGGGCGATGATTTCAGCCGCGCCGCATTCGCCGCGGGCATCCTTGCGACTCAGCATCTCTCTCGCATAGGTTGCGGCCACTCATTGCCGAGCAAATTCATGTCAGGGGGAATATGATGGATCGCCGTCACGCATTGAAGGCCCTCGCAGGTCTTGCGCTTTGTCCGCTCTGCAAGCCGGCCTTCGCCGCCGAAGGTGCGCATTGGAGTTATGAAGGCGCCGGCGCCAAATGGGGCGATCTCGACGCGGCCAACAAGGCCTGCGCGGTCGGCCTGCAACAATCGCCGATCGACATCGAGGCGACGGTCAAATCGCAACTGCCCGCGCTGAAGCTGAACTGGGGCAAGAGCGCCGACACCATCGTCAACAACGGGCACACGATCCAGCTCAACTTCACCGAGGGCAGCACGCTCACGCTCGGCGACGTCAAATACAAGCTGCTCCAGGTGCATTTCCACCGGCCGAGCGAGCACATGATCGGCGGCAAGAATTTTCCGATGGAGGCGCATTTCGTCCACCGCAACGATGCCGGCGGGCTCGCCGTGGTCGGCGTGCTGATGGCCGAGGGCAGGCCGAACCCTGCCTTCGGCAAGATCGTCAAGACCATGCCGGCCGCGGAAGGCCCCGCCGTGAAGGCGGATTCGACCATCGATCCCCACGCCATGCTGCCCACGAGGCTCAGCTACTTCCGCTATCCCGGCTCGCTGACGACGCCGCCTTGCTCAGAAGTGGTCGAGTGGCTGTTGTTGACGACCCCCATCCAGGTGTCGGCCACCGACGTCGCCGCATTCGCAAAGCTCTACCCGATGAACGCGCGCCCGGTGCAGAAGGACAACCGGCGCTACGTGCTGCGGTCGACCTGAGCGGGGGGCTGAAGGTCCGTAGCCCGGATGAGCGAAGCGACATCCGGGACCGCTGGTGCGGCTAACTAGCGAAAACCCCGGATGTCGCTTCGCTCATCCGGGCTACGCGTTCGCTACAATCGCCTCACGCACTCCGCGCCAGCGCGCCGTCGATCATGTTCACCGCGTTCTGCACGCCATACACCGCGACAAAGGAGCCGAAGCGCGGGCCCTTTTCCTGGCCGAGCAACACCTGATAGAGCATGTTGAACCAGTCGAGTGTCACGCCGGGACGGCCGTCCTTGCCCTTCTTGACCGGATCGAGGAACGGCTCGCGGCGGCCGATCTCGTAGACGACATTCTGGATGTCCTCGGCCGAGGCGTCCTGCGGAAGCTGCGATAATGCATCGCGCAAATCCTGCAGCGCCGCGCGCTCGGTCTCGGTTGGCTCGCGGAACGTCTTCGTCGGCGCGACGAAGTCGCGATAATAGTTGATGGCATAGCCGACCATCGCATCGAGCTTGGGATGCGTCTGCGGGCTCACGCCGGGCCGATAGCGGCCAATGAAACCCCACAGCGTCTCGGCATTCTCCGCATTCGACGACGACACCAGCGTCAGCAAGAGCTGGAACGTGACGGGCATATCGAACTTCGGCGGATGGCCGCTGTGAACGTGCCAGACCGGATTGCCGAGCTGCTGCTTGGCGTCCTGCTTGGCAAAGCCGTCGATGAACTGCTGGTAGTCGTCGACGTTGCGCGGGATGACGTCGAAATACAGCCGCTTGGCCGCCTTCGGCTCGCGATACATGAACAGCGACAGCGATTCCGGCGAGGCGTAGCGCAGCCATTCGTCGATCGTCAGCCCATTGCCCTTCGACTTCGAAATCTTCTGGCCCTTGTCGTCGAGGAAGAGCTCGTAGTTGAAGCCTTCCGGCGGCGTGGCGCCGAGTGCCCTGGCGATCGCACCGGAGAGTTTGACGGAATCGATCAAATCCTTGCCGGCCATTTCGTAATCGACGCCGAGCGCGACCCAGCGCATCGCCCAGTCGGCCTTCCATTGGCACTTGACGTTGCCGCCGGTGACCGGCGTCTCGACTTCCTGGTTGGTATCGGGGTCGACATAGGTCACCGTGCCGGCCGCGACGTCGCGGCGGATCATCGGCACTTGCAGCACGATACCCGTGGTCTTGCTGATCGGCAGGAACGGCGAATAGGTCGCGCGGCGATCGGGTCCGAGCGTCGGCAGGATGATCGCCATCACCTTGTCGTAGGCAGCCAGCATCTTGAGCAGCGTCGCGTCGAAACGGCCGGACGTATAATAGTCGGTCGAGCTCGCGAATTCGTAGTCGAAGCCAAAATGATCGAGGAAGGCGCGCAGCCGCGCATTGTTGTGGTGCCCGAACGACGGGTACTCGTTGGAGAACGGATCCGGCACGCGCGTCAGCGGCTTGCCGAGATGCGCGGCCAGCATCTCCTTGTTAGGGACGTTGTCGGGCACTTTCCGAAACCCGTCCATGTCGTCGGAGAACGCGAGCAGGCGGGTCTTGATCTTGTTCTCGGTCAGCACATGGAAGGCGTGCCGCACCATCGAGGTGCGCGCGACCTCGCCGAAGGTGCCGATATGCGGCAGGCCTGATGGCCCGTAGCCGGTCTCGAACAGCACCTCGTCCTTCGGGCTTTTCTTCAGCCGCGCAACAATGGCCTTCGCCTGCTCGAACGGCCAGGCGTTGGATTGTTCGGCGAGCGCACGCAGATCGCTCGGGTTCGCGGCAAGATCGACAACGGACATCTAAGGGCCTCCGGGGCGCGGAAAATAGCGATTTCCAGGCAGAATGCAATTTTGCGAGACGGTGCAACCGCACCCACCGTCATTGCGAGCGAAGCGAAGCAATCCAGAATCTTCGCGCAGAAGCACTCTGGATTGCTTCGTCGCTGCGCTCCTCGCAATGACAACGAGGAGGCAGCGAACTAAAACGGGCTCACCGAGAAATACCGCAGCCACAGATCCGTGTAGCGGCCCTTTTCCCAGACGCGGAACATCGCCCAGTTCAGGGCCTGGCGCAGCACGTCGTTGCCCTTGCGCACCGCGATGCCGATGCCTTCGCCGAAAAAGCGGCTTTCGACGAAGGGACCGCCGGAGAAGGCGCAACAATCGCCGGAATCGGTGCCGTTGATCCAGAACGCAAGCGCGATGGCGTCGCCGAAGATGAAGTCGACCTCGCCCTTGCGCAAGGCGGCGCGCACGGCATCGTCGTTGGGATAGGGGTGCAGTTCGGCGTCGGTGAACATCGCCTTGAGATAGGCCTCATGCGCGGAGCCGGCGATGACGCCGACCTTCTTGCCTTCGAGATATTCGGGCCGGATCTCCGGCATCACCGCGTCCTTGCGCGAGGCGAAGCGCGCCGGCACGCGGTAATAGGGATCGGTGAAGTCGACCCGGGCGCGGAGCTGCGGGCTCACCGCCATCGAGGCGATGATGGCATCGCCCCGGTTGGAGGCGAGCGCATCGACCAGCGTCTCGAAGCGGCGCATCTGCACCGTGCAGGTGACCTTGATTTCCTCGCACAGGCTGCGTGCGAAATCGACGTTGAAGCCGGCCGGATTGCCGTCGGCGCCGGTATAGTTGAACGGCGGATAATCGGTCTCGGTCAGGAAACGGATCACGGTCAGGCGCGACAAATCCGGCCGCTCCGGCCGCCGCCGCGGGTCCCAGAAGCCCGGCACGGCCTGCGGCGCAGCCTGGGGCGCGACCTGAGGTGAGGCTTGCGGCGCCGTTGGGGGCTGCTTGGCCGGAGCCTGCGCCTGCGCGCATGGCGCAGCAGCGAGCAGGCAGACGCCGACGACCAGCCCGGTCAGCAAGCCACGGGCGGATTTGGACGATTTCGCCTGTTGCGATGGAGCCATCGGCTGAAAATGAACGATTTTCGTTGGGATCGGAGGGCCTTATAGCCCATCCGGCCGGGAACGCGAGCGCGGATTGCGGCGAATAGGGAGCCTACAGATACCGCTTCAAGTCCACTGCGGCTTCTTCCGGCGTGCGCTTCAGGTTGAACGGCGAGACGAAGCGACCGTCGCGGTCCATCAGATAGATCAGCGCGGTGTGGTCCATGGTGTAGTCGCCGTCCTTGGTCGGGACCTTCTTGGCGTAGACCCGGTAGGAGGTGATCACCTTGGCGGTCTCGGCAGGATCGCCGCTGAGGCCTTCGAGGTGCGGGTCGAAGCTCGACAGATAATCCTTCATCGTCCCCGGCGTATCGCGCTCGGGATCGACCGAGATGAAGACGGCGTTGACCTTGTCGGCGTCCTTGCCCATCGCGCGCAGCACTTCCGAGATCTCGAACAGCGAGGTTGGGCAGACATCGGGGCAATGGGTGTAGCCGAAGAAGATCAAGGTCGGCTTGCCCTTCAGGTTCTTGTCGGTGACGGGCTTGCCGTTCTGGTCGGTGAGCTGGAACGGGCCGCCGATCGCGGCCGGCTGCGCCACCTTGCTGACCCCGCCCATGGCCCAGAATACGATCAGGAGCCCGAGGACGAGGCTTGCGGCGAAGGCGGTCGCGATCACCAGCGGACGGGCGGTGGAACTCATGGGCGGAAAACTTCCTGTCGCGGGTCAGAAGCAGGCGGCAAAACCGGTCCTGATCATTTCGAAGAACACCTGGCTGCCATAGTGGAACCAGAGCGCGAGCGCACCGAGCACGACCAGGCCGCCGACGCCGGCACCCGCCAACAGCAGCACGAACGGCATCCGGCCGGCAGTGGGCGAATTGTCCGATACAGGATGGGCGGGGTGCAGTGGTTGAGCCATGACAACGATCGGGGTGAAAACGTGAGTTTCCCGAGCGTTCAGATAAGCTTTGCCCCGCCTGCGGGCAAGGCAGCACTGGCTGGCAAAGAATCCCGTCAGGCCGAGGACGTCAGTGCAACAGCTGGCCCCGGGCGGATTCGAGCCGATCCGCTTGCGGGAGTGGCGCGCGCGACGGCTTGTTGGCCGAGGCCTGCGCGTCGAGGTAGCAGGGCTTGTACATGGCCTGGAGCTGCCGGCCCTTCAGGAACAGCATATGCGGGGTGAGCCCGCCGCGCTGATTGATCCAGCGCTTCACCTGCGAGGGATACATCGCATAGAGCATCTGGGTCGCTTCGGTATTGGTGACGGCACGGCCGTTGCTGCCGAAATCCCACGCTGCGTGGAAGCCCAATGTCGCGTGCGACGTCACGCAGATGCGGTCGGGCGGGATGGCGCCGAGGACGATGGTGCAGGCAGAGGCGCAGAGACCGTCGATGATGACGGTGTCGCCCGACTGTCGCAGGTCCTGGTATTTGTCGACGTAGGTTCCGATCCGGCCGCCGCGGTCATCCGCGATCCGAACCACCGCGTGAGAAGCGCCCATGCTCGCGATCAGGAGAACCGCCGCAAGCAACCCCGTCAGAAACTTCATTGGCCCCCGCCCCAGTCGAATTCGAATCTGTGTGTCAGGTGGTGATGCCCTGCTAGGGTCCGTCGTAACCGCGGTTTTGTCTAGGCATGCCGGCTCGCTCAAAACAAATTCAAATCCAGTGTTGCGCCGGCGCTGCACTCAGCCGGTCTTTTTCCCGAAGTGGAACAAGTTAACGATGTCTTACGCGCCGTACTCTTGATCTCAGTTGCAACCGCCGGCTTCAATCCGGGCAACTACAGGGAGGAACCTGTGGAGGGGGAACACATGGAGGGGGCAACATATGGCCGTACAGATGGCTGAAGAGACTGACGTCATCGTTGTCGGCGCAGGACTGTCGGGCCTCGTGGCCGCAACCGAGATCGCGGACGCCGGCAAGCGCGTGATCGTGGTCGACCAGGAGGGCGAGCAGTCGCTCGGCGGCCAGGCGTTCTGGTCGTTCGGCGGATTGTTCCTGGTCAATTCGCCGGAGCAGCGCCGGCTCGGCATCAAGGACTCCTTCGACTTGGCGATGCAGGACTGGCTCGGCACCGCCGGCTTCGACCGTGACGAGGATTTCTGGCCACGGCAATGGGCCGAGGCCTATGTGGCGTTCGCGGCCGGCGAGAAGCGCGCGTGGCTGCGCGCGATGGGCCATCGCATCTTTCCCGTGGTCGGATGGGCCGAGCGCGGCGGCTATGATGCGATGGGCCACGGCAATTCGGTGCCGCGCTTTCATGTCACCTGGGGCACCGGGCCCGGCATCGTCGAGCCGTTCGAGCACCGCGCGCGCGAGGCCCTCAGGAGCGGCCGGCTGAGCTTCAGGTTCCGCCATCGCGTCGATGCGCTCTCGATCACCAACGGCACGGTGGATGGCGTCAGCGGTGCCATTCTCGCCCCGGATAATGTCGAGCGGGGAAAAAGCTCCTCGCGCAACGTCGTCGGCGAGTTTGCGTTGAAGGCGCAAGCCGTGATCGTGGCGTCCGGCGGCATCGGCGGCAATCACGAGCTGGTGCGGCAGAACTGGCCGAAGCGGCTCGGCGCGCCGCCCAAATTCATGATCTCCGGCGTGCCGGAGCATGTCGACGGCCGCATGATCGGCATCACCGAAAAATCAGGCGCGCGGCTGATCAACCGCGACCGCATGTGGCATTATGTCGAAGGCATCCAGAACTGGTCACCGATCTGGCCGCGCCACGGCATCCGCATCCTGCCCGGCCCCTCCTCGATGTGGTTCGACGCCACCGGCACGCGATTGCCGGCGCCGCTCTTCCCCGGCTCCGACACGCTCGGCCAGCTCCAATACATCATGTCCACCGGCTACGATTATTCCTGGTTCATCCTGACCCAGAGCATCATCAAGAAGGAGTTTGCGCTGTCGGGCTCGGAGCAGAATCCCGACCTCACCGGCAAGAGCTGGCGCATGACAATCAAGCGCGCCACCAACAAGGGCGCACCGGCGCCGGTGGAAGCGTTCAAAAGCCATGGTGTCGACTTCATCGTGCGCGACAAGATCGAGGATCTCGTTGCGGCCATGAACAAGCTGGCCGGCAGCGACCTCCTCAAGCTCGAGCAGATCAAGATGCAGATCGAGGCGCGCGACCGTGAGATCGCCAATCCTTACGTCAAGGATGCGCAGGTGATGAACATTCACAATGCGCGGCGCTATATCGGCGACAGGCTGATCCGCACCGCCTCCCCGCACCGCATCCTCGATCCCGCGCAAGGGCCGCTGATCGCGGTCAAGCTCAACATCCTCACCCGCAAGACGCTGGGCGGTTTCGAGACCGACCTCTCTTCGCGCGTGTTCGGCGAGGAGGGCAGCGTCATTCCCGGCCTCTATGCAGCGGGCGAAGCTGCCGGCTTCGGCGGCGGCGGCGTGCACGGCTATCGTTCGCTGGAAGGCACGTTCCTCGGCGGCTGCCTGTTCTCGGGCCGCAATGCAGGCCGGGCCGCGGCGAAAGCCGTGGGCTAGATGATGCGGCGGCGGCTGCGCATCGCGGCGCTTGTTGCGGCATTGGCCGCCGCCCCGGCTGCGTCCGCCGATACGATCGATATCGACGGCGTGAAGCGGTCCTACGCTGTGCAATTGCCGGCGAAGCGGCTGGTGCCGCTCGTGGTCGTGCTGCACGGCAAGACCCAGCGCGGCGCCGACATGATGACGCGGACGGCGTGGCCGCAGGTCGCAAAGCGCGAGGGGTTTGCCGTGGTCTTTCCTGATGGCCTCAACCACGTCTGGGCCGATGCGCGGACCAAGGCGGGACCGGCGCTCCGTGGTCCGCCCGCGGGCACCGACGACGTCGCCTTCATCGCAAAGCTGGTCGAGAAGCTGGTGGCGAACGGCACCGCCGACCCTCGCCGCGTCTATGTCACCGGCATCTCCAATGGCGGCGCCATGGCGATGACGCTGGTCTGCGCCCGCGCCGATCTGTTTGCTGCCGGCGCGAGCGTGAGCATGAACCTCACCGACGAGACCGCAGTTACGTGCCATCCGTCGCGGCCGCTGCCGATCCTGCTGATGAATGGCACGGCCGATCCGCTGGTCCCCTACGAGGGCGGCCGCGGATCGAGCTATTATGCCGCAGACGGTTTCTGGTCCACCGACGAGACGCTTGCGTTCTGGCGCAAACTCAACGGCTGCGAGATCGATAATTCCGACATGACCGATTTGCCCGACAGGGCGCCCGCAGACCAGTCCACGGTGACGCGGATCTCCTCGCGCTGTCCTGAGGGGCACGACGTCGTGCTTTATCGCATCAATCAAGGGGGGCACCGCATGCCCGGATTTTCTCCGGATGCGCGCTTCCCGAAGGTCGCCGCCAGCTTGCTCGGATCGCAGAACGGCGACATCGACGCCGCCGAGACAATCTGGACGTTCTTCGGCCAGTTTCCTTGAAGCGCAACTCAGGCATCGCCAACGCATGCGTGCCTGGCAATGCATGCGTGCCTGGGGTGGCACAGGGCAGGCCGCTGCGCTAGACAGGGCCGCCATTCAAAGGAGACCCCCAATGAGCATTCAGCGTCTTGAAACCGGCCCGCGCATGAGCCAGGTCGTCGTGCACGGCAACACTGTCTATCTCGCCGGTGTCGTCGCCAACAACGCCGCCGGCGAAAGCGTGACGAAGCAGACCCAGGACATCCTGGCGACCATCGACAGCCATCTCGCCAAAGCGGGCACCGACAAGTCGAAGCTGCTCTCGGCCACGATCTACATCACCGACATGAAGACGTTTGGCGAGATGAACGCGGTGTGGGACGCCTGGGTCTCGCCCGGCAACACGCCGGCGCGCGCCACCGTCGAAGCCAAGCTCGCGGCAGCACAATACACCGTCGAAATCATGGTCACTGCGGCCAAGTAAGTTCGCGACAAACATTTGCGCGCGCTTGTCGGCGCATGATCCGATCGGGAAACCGCTTCACACTTTCCCGGATCATGCGCATGACCTCCGAGGTAATCGATCAGCGCGCGCAAACCTTCGATAGTCATGTCAGCCGAACGACACGGCGCCATCGAAGGAGACGACAATGACCGACCCGATCACCATCGCCCGCCGCTATATCGACCTCTGGAACGAACGTGCAGCCGATCGCCGGCGCGAACTGCTGAGCCAGAACTGGACGGCGGATGCGAGCTATGTCGATCCCCTGATGAAGGGCGACGGCCATGACGGCGTCGATGCGCTGATCGCAGGCGTGCAGCAGCGCTTTCCCGATTTCAAGTTCAAGCTGATCGGCGAGCCCAACGGCTACGGCGACCATGTCCGCTTCAGTTGGGGCCTTGGTCCCGATGGCATCGACAGCCCGATCAAGGGGACGGATTTCGCCGTGCTGAAGGACGGCCGCATCAGGAGCATCACGGGATTTCTGGACCAGGTGCCCGCCGGCGCGTGAGCGCGCGCTGATCGTTGCTGCGCCCTCTCCGCTGGTAAGCCAGGGCAATCGCATATGGATTTCACGAGGACCGCGGGCTTGCTCCGCCTCTCCCGCTTGCGGGAGAGGCCGACGCGCCCCGGGCGATGCGCAGCATCGTCCCGCGCGCGGCGGGTGAGGGCTCTCACCACACAGGGACATCCTCTGCAATTCTCGGCAATCCCGACGCGGAGACACCCCCACCCCAGCCCTCCCCCGCAAGCGGGAGAGGGAGCCCACTGCCGATGCGGCCGCATCGTGCACCCGATATGCAATTGCCCTGCCTTGTAAGGAGAGAGGACGCAGCGGCGCTCGTCGCACAAGCGCTAGTTATTCGCGCTCGCGGAATCGTCCATCGCCTTGAAGGCTTCCTCTAGCTGCAGCGAGATCGGCACGTTCAGCCGCTCGCCGGTCGGAAGCCGTGCGGTGAACCATTTGTTGTAGAGCGGAACGAGGTCGTGGTTGGAGCCGAGCTTGCGGAAGGTACGGTCGACCACCGCCGCCAGTTGCGGTTCGCCCTTGCGGAACATGATGCCGTAGGGGTCGTAGGACAGGTAATCGCCGGTGACGCGGAACCTGTCCTGTGCCTTGTGGCGCACGATCAGGCTGGACAGCAGGATGTCGTCGGTCGCGAACGCATCGGCCTTGCCGTCGACGAGCATCTGGTATGACTGCTCGTGATCGGCACCGACAACGATGGTCAGTCCCAACGAGGACTTCTTGTCGGCCGCCTGGATCGCCTGCTCGTTGGTGGTGCCCTTCGTCACCACGATGGTCTTGCCCTTCAGATCAGTCAGTGACTGGACGCTGGAGGCCTTCGGCACCATCAGCTTGGTGCCGGCGACGAACATCAGCGGCGAGAAGGCGACACGCTTGGCGCGCTCGGCATTGGCCGTGGTCGAGCCGCATTCCAGATCGATCTTGTTCTGGAGCACGGCGTCGATGCGGTCATCGGAGGTGACCTTGACGTAGGCGATCTTCAGATTGGGATCATCCACCTCGACGCCGATCTCCTCGACGACAGCCTCGCAGAGCTCGAGGCTGTATCCGATCGGCCGGTTGGCCTGGTCGAGGAAGGAGAACGGCGGCGAGCTCTCGCGATAGCCGAGCCGCACGGTGTGCGCGGTCTTGATGGCTGACAGCGTCGGGCTAAGCCCTTCGCTGCCGCCGGTCGTCTGGGCGGAGGCACCCGTGGCCAGCTGGCACGCTGCCAGCAAGAGGCCGCCCGATATCGCCATTGAAAGGCGCATGATGCACTCCGATCAATGGCCGGCCATCGCGGGCACTTCGCCGGGAATCATGTCCCCCGGCACGGCATCGCCCGCTCCAAGCTCGTGCTCGGGCCCGAGCTCGCCCTCCCACTTGGCCACGACCGAGGTCGCGAGCGTGTTGCCGATCACGTTGGTGGCGCTGCGGCCCATGTCGAGGAAGGTGTCGATGCCCATGATCATCAACAGCCCCGCCTCGGGGATGCCGAACTGCGACAGCGTCGAGGCGATCACCACGAGGGAGGCGCGCGGCACGCCGGCGACGCCCTTCGAGGTGATCATCAGGGTCGCCAGCATCGCGAGCTGCGTGCCGAGCGGCATGTCGATGTGATAGCTCTGCGCGATGAAGATGCTCGCGAAGGTGCAGTACATCATCGTGCCGTCGAGATTGAAGGAATAGCCGAGCGGCAGCACGAAGCTCGATATCCGCGACGAGGCGCCGAACTTGTTCAGCCCCTCCAGGGTTTTCGGATAGGCCGCTTCAGAGCTTGCGGTGGAGAACGCGATCATCAGCGGTTCGCGGATCAGCTTCAGCAGATGGGCGTAGCGCGGCCCGATCACGATGAAGCCTACGACCACCAGGATGCCCCACAGCAGCGCGAGCGAGAGATAGAAGCCACCCATGAAGACGATGAGCTTCCAGAGCACCAGCAGGCCGTTCTTGGCAACCGTCGCGGTGATGGCGGCCCAGACCGCGAACGGCGCGAACAGCATCACATAGCCCGTCACCTTGAGCATGATGTGGCCGATGTCGTCGATCAGCGCCAGGATCGGCTTGGAGCGCTCGGGCATCGAGCCCATCGCCACCGAGAAGAACACGGCGAAGATCACGATCTGCAGGATCTCGTTCTGCGCCATCGCATCCGCGATCGAGGTCGGGATCAGATGGGTCAGGAATTTTTCGATCGAGAAGGCGGAAACCGGCAGGCCGGTCGACTGCGCCTTGTCAGGCAGCGTACCGGGGAAATTCGCGCCGGGCTGGAGCAGATTGACCATCACGAGGCCGAGCATCAGCGAGACGAAAGAGGCGCTGACGAACCAGCCCATGGTCTTGGCGAAGATGCGGCCGAGCTTGGAGCCCGAACCCATATGAGCAATGCCGCCGACCAGGGTCGCAAACACCAGCGGCGCGATGATCATCTTGATCAGGCGCAGGAAGATCACGGCGATCAGGTTGATGGACGAGGCCCAGTCGCCCCGCGTGTCGGGCAGGAAATTGTAGATCGCCGCGCCCATGATGATGCCCAGCACCATCGCCACCAGAATGAATTGCGTAAACCTGTTCGACATTGAACACCCCCGCTACACCGATCGCTTCATGATGTCGCAGATATGACGGCTGCGCAACACGCTTGGCGTGCGACCGTCGGGGCGGATGTTCCCGTTGCGAAACTGGCGCCCGCGATCTAGCCTGCATGCAGCGCACAACGAAAGCGGCTTGCACGTTTTTCTTGCGGCAGCTGCATCAATAATCGTCAACGACCGAGGGGAAACATCATGAGCGGCAGCGTCAATCGTCAGATTCTTCTGGTGGAAAAGCCCAGCGGCAAGCTCGGTCCCGAGCACTTCAAGATGGTCGAGGGTGTGGTGCCTGAGCCGAAGGACGGCGAGGCCTTGCTGCGCGTGCGATACATCTCGCTCGACGCCGCCAACCGCGCCTGGATGCACGGCGCGACCTATCGCTCAGCGGTCGAAGCCAACAGCGTGATGGCCGGCGGCGCCATCGCCGAGGTCATCAGCTCGAAGGCGCCGGGGCTTGCGCCCGGCGACATCGTGTTCGGCGACACCGGCTGGCAGGAGTTGGCGGCAGTGCCCGCCAAACATCTCACCAAGATGCCGAAGCTCGAGCCGATGACGCATCTGCTCAGCGTGTTCGGCATCGCCGGCCTCACAGCCTATTTCGGCCTGCTGGAGATCGGCAAGCCCAAAGAGGGCGAGACGGTCGTAGTCTCCGCGGCCGCGGGCTCGGTCGGCTCGATTGTCGGGCAGATCGCGAAGATCAAGGGATGCCGCGTGGTCGGCATCGCCGGCGGCGCCGACAAGTGCAACTGGCTGACCTCCGAGCTCGGCTTCGATGCCGCCGTCGACTACAAGGACGGCGCGGTGTTCAAGGCGCTGCGCGCGGCGGCTCCGAAGGGCATCGACGTCTATTTCGACAATATCGGCGGCGACATTCTCGAAGCCTGCCTGCCGCAGATGAACAATTACGGCCGCATCGCGTGCTGCGGCGCGATCTCGCAATATGACGGCGCGCCCTCGGCACACGGCCCGCGCGGCGTGCCCGGCCTGATCGTGGTGAAGCGGCTCGTCATGCAGGGCTTCATCGTGATGGACTACATGAAGGAAAGCCAGCGTGCGCTCGCCGATCTCCAGGCCTGGGTCACGTCCGGCAAACTGAAGGTGCAGGAGGACATCATCGACGGCCTCGAGAACACGCCGAAGGCGCTGATCGGATTGCTGGCGGGCGAGAACCGCGGCAAGCGGATGGTCAAGCTCTGACGACCTAGTTACGTCGCAATTGCAACGCCAATATCTACTTGCGGTAGAGGTCGCGGCGGCCAATGATGTCGCGCGCGGCATCACCCGCGACGATTGTTTGCATCACTTTTGAAAAAATGTCGGCGTTACCGACAGGGCAGGATTCACTCGGATGTTCAACACGTTGAAACATGCGTCAGCACGCGGGGCGTTGCTGGCGGCGGCTCTCTTCGCAACTGCAGCAGGCGCATTCGCGCAAGCACCGACCGAGGCGCAGAAGAGCGCCATCCGCTCCGCATGCCGCTCGGATTTCATAGCGCACTGCGCGAGCGTCACGCCCGGCGGCGTGGAGGCCTATCAATGCCTGCAGAAGAACATGTCCAGCCTATCCTCGGGATGCCAAACCGCGGTTCGCGCCGTCGAGCCTGCTGCGGCGCCGAAGACCGAAGCCGCGCCGAAGACCGAGCCTGCACCCAAAGAGGCTGCCCCCAAGGAGGCTGCTACACCCAAGGCGGAGGCCGCGCCTGCCGCGCCGAAGGCTGAAACCGCTCCCGCCGCAAAGCCGGCTGCGGCGGCCGCGCCCAAGGCTGCTGCAGCCGCCGCTGCAGCCAAACAGCCGAGCAGCGCGCAGGTCGCTGCCGTCAAGAGCGCGTGCCGCGCCGATTATCCCAAGGTGTGCGCCAGCGTGCCACCGGGCGGCGCGCCTGCGCTCGAATGCCTCGAGAAGAACAAGGCAAAGGTTTCGCCGGCCTGCGAGAAAGCCGTGAGCGCCGCGGCCGGCGGTGGCGCGGCAGCAACGGCGGCACCTGCGGGCGCAGCTCCTGCGGCAGCTGCACCGGCAGCCGCGCCCGCCGTGATCGTGCTGCGCCCGCTGCGGCCACGCGAAGAGCTGTTCATCGTCCAGTCCGCATGTCGCGAGGATGTCCGCACGCTGTGCGGCAGCGTGGCGCCAGGTGGCGGTCGGATCATCCAATGCATTGCCAGCAACGCCGCGTCGCTGTCGCCCGCCTGCAAGGACGTGCTGGCGCCGTTCGCTGCGCGCTAGAGAAGCGTGCCATCCGGTGGTCCGCTTTACCAGGGGTGCTGGTGGACGGGGTCTACGTGAAGCGCTGCGTCTGACGGGGCGGATGGCCAAGCCGCCACGGTTTGGCTATGCTTCGCAAGGTCACTGCTCCGGACACGCGCCAAACGCGCGTCCGGACGTGAGCTTCGGCGTGCCGCGCGCCTTGCCGATAATTCCGCTGGCGCGGGCGACCCGAGCACATTAGTCTACCCCTAGATAGTAAGTATACTGTCAATCAGGGAGGACAGACGTTGCGGATCGCCGTGATCGGCGGGGGGCCCGGTGGGCTCTACTTCGCCTATCTCTGGAAGAAGCGTCACCCCGAGGATCAAGTCGACCTGTTCGAACAGAACCCGGCCGACGCGACCTGGGGCTTTGGCGTGGTGTTTTCTGACCAGGCGCTGGAATTCCTGCGCGCCGACGACCCCGAGACGGTCGACGCGATCGCGCCGCATATGGAGAGCTGGGAGAACATCACCCTGAACCTGAGCGGCGACAGCGTCGCCATCGACGGCGTCGGCTTCTCCTCGATCGGCCGGCTCGAGCTGTTGCGGTTCCTGCAGCAGCGCGCACTCGATGTCGGCGTCACCCCGCGCTTCGACACGCCAATTCATGCGATTGACCAGCTCAACGGCCACGATCTGATCGTCGCTGCCGACGGGCTGAACTCGCTGGTGCGCCGCGCCTTCGAGGGCGATTTCGGCACCTCGCTGTCCTACTCCTCCAACAAGTTCGTCTGGTACGGCACCTCGAAGCGCTTCGACACGCTGTCGCAGACCTTCGTGAAGACCGACCGCGGCGCCTTCAACGCCCACCACTACCGCTACTCACCGACCATGAGCACTTTCCTGGTCGAATGCGATCACGCGACCTGGCAGGCCTACGGTTTCGCCTACAAGGACGTGGAGCAGTCCAAGGGTGTCTGCGAGGAGGTGTTCGCCGACACGCTCGGCGGCCGCTCGCTGGTCTCCAACAAATCGGTCTGGCGCAACTTCCCCTGGGTCTGGAACGAGCACTGGTCGTTCAAGAACATGGTGCTGCTTGGCGACGCGCTGCACTCGGCGCATTTCTCGATCGGCTCGGGCACGCGGCTCGCGATCGAGGACGCCATTGCGCTGGTCAAGGCGCTGGAGTCGGATGCCCATCTCTCCACTGCCCTGCATCGCTACCAGGCCGCGCGAAAGCCGGTGGTGCAGAAGCTCGTCAACGCCGCGCGGACCAGCGCTTTCTGGTACGAGCACTTTGCTCAGCACATGCAGCAGGGCCTGATGGACTTTGCCTACAGCTACATCACCCGTTCCGGCCGCATCGACGACTCCCGCCTGCGCGCGATGTCGCCGGCTTTCATGGCGCGCTACGAAGCCGCCAAGAACGGTGGGGACGAGGCATGAGCGGGCAGATTAACGACCAGGTGCCCGCCGACTGCGCGGGCGCGCGCGAGATCGGCTTTTCCGTTCCGCAGGTCTACAATGCCAGCCGCGTGCTGTTCGACAATCTCGCGAGAGGATGCGGCGACAAGCTCGCACTCATTGGCCCCGCGGGGACGCGCAGCTACGCGGAGCTCTGCGCGGAAGCCTGCCGCTGGGGCAACGGCTTTGCCTCGCTCGGCCTCGAGCGCGGCGACCGCGTGCTGCTGTTCCTCGACGACACCCCGGCCTATCCGGCCGCGTTCTTCGGCGCGGTGCGCGCCGGCTTCGTGCCGCTGCTCATCAACACGCTGACGCCGCCGGATCTGCTGCAATTCTATCTCGCCGATTCCGGCGCTTCTGTTGCGGTGGCGGATGCCGAGTTCTGTGCACGATTCAACGCCGAGGCCTGCAAGGACACGGGCCTGCAGACGCTGATCGTCGTCAATGGCGCGGTGGGCGATCACGCCGCACCGAACGCCGTCTCTGCCGCCGGCTGGCTCCCGCAATTTCCGGCCGAACTCGCGGAAGCCGACACGCATCGCAACGAGATGGCGTTCTGGATGTACTCGTCCGGATCGACCGGCCGGCCCAAGGGCATCGTGCATCTCCAGCACGACATGGCCTATAGTGAGGCCGCCTTTGCGCAGAACGTCTTGAAGCTGACGCCGGATGACATCTGCTTCTCGGTGCCGAAAATCTTCTTCGCCTATGGCTTTGGCAACGCGATCACCTTCCCGTTCTCGGCGGGCGCGACGACGCTGCTGTTGCCGGGCCAGCCCAAGCCCGCGGCGATCTTTTCGGCGATCGAGCAGTACAAGCCGACGGTCTTCTTCGGCCTGCCGACGCTCTATACATCGCTGACCAAGGCCGAGGGGGCCGACAAGACCGACTTCTCGTCGCTGCGCATGGCGCTCTCGGCCGCCGAGGTGCTCTCGGCCGACGTCTTCAATGGCTGGAAGACGCTCACCGGTCTCGAGATCGTCGAAGGCCTCGGCTCGACCGAGGTGCTGCACATCTATCTCTCCAACCGTCCCGAGCGGAAGAAGCTTGGCGCCGCCGGCCTGCGCGTGCCCGGCTACGAGGTCGCGCTGCGCGACAAGGACGGCCGCGATGTCGCCGACGACGAGGAAGGCATCTTGTGGGTGCGCGGCGATTCCAACACGCCGCTATACTGGAACCGGCCGGACAAATCCGCCGAGACCATCCGCGAAGGCGGCTGGATCTACACCGGCGACCGCTTCGTCCGCGATGCCGACGGCTTTCACTTCTTCCGCGGCCGCGCCGACGATCTCATCAAGATCTCCGGCCAGTGGGTCTACCCGCTCGAGGTCGAGCTGTGCCTCGCCGACCACCCGGACATCCGCGAATGCGCGGTGTTCGCCGCCGAGCTGCCGGACCGGCGCATGACCCTGAAGGCGGTCGTGGTGATGAACACCCGCGCGGCGGATCAGAGCGAAGCGACCCGCAGGCTGCAGGATTACGTGAAGGGCAAGCTGCTTCCTTACAAATATCCGCGCGAGGTGATCTTCATCGACGAGCTGCCGAAGACCGGCACGGGGAAGATCGACCGGCAGGCGCTGTTGCGGATGTGAGCCTCCGCTGTCATCGCCCGCGAAGGCGGGCGATCCAGTACTCCGAGACGGCGAGTTATGCAGAGAAGCTGCGGCGTACTGGATTCCCCGCCTTCGCGGGGAATGACAACCAGGATTAAGGCGCCTTCCCCAGATGCTCCAGCGCGTCCTCCGCCCGGAGCGGCACCCGCGACGCCTCGTTGTTGAGATCGACGAGCTGCGCCAGGAGCCCCATCAGTGCCTTGCGGTCCGCCGGCTTGAGCGGCTCCAGCATCCGCATCTGGGCGCGTTCGACGGCGGGAATGATGTCACGCAGGATCGCCGCGCCTGATTTGGTCAAATAGAGCAGCTTGATCCGCTTGTCTTCCGGCGCCGGCCTGCGCTCGACGAAATCCTTGGCCTGAAGCCGCTCGATCACGCTGCCGAGCGTGGAGCGGTCGAAGGCGATCACCGCGGACAGTCGCGTCGCGTCGATGCCGGGGTGGGTGTGGATCGCGATCAGCGCCGCGTATTGCACCGGCGTGAGGTCGAACGCCTTGCACTCCTCCATGAAGATCGAGACCGCGATCTGCTGCATGCGCCGGAACAGATAGCCCGGCGCGGCATAGACTGCGTCTATCGTGATCGGAGGCGGCTTACTCGGCATCGGGCTGGTTCTCCGGCGCGGCGTTGACGAACGCCGGCAGCGCCTTGGCCGCGGCTTCCGCCTTAAGCAGGCGCGGATAGGCCGAGACGTCGACGCCGAAGCGGAGGGCATTGGCGAGCTGCGGCACCAGGCAGAGATCGGCGAGCGTCGGCGCATCCCCGAAGCAGAACGGGCCCGGCTCGGCCCTGATCAGCGTCTCGCAGGCCGCGAGGCCCTCGCGGTTGACCCAGGCCGCCCAGTCCTGAACCTTCTCCTCGGCAAGGCCAAGCTCGCGCAGCCGCGCCAGCACCTTCAGATTCTGTACGGGGTGAGTGTCGCAGGCGATCGCCAGCGCAAACGCCCTCACCTTGGCGCGCTGCAACGCATCCCCCGGCAACAGCGGCGGGTTGGGATGGGTCTCGTCGAGCCATTCGATGATGGCGACCGACTGGGTCAGCACTGCGCCCGCATCGTTCTCGAGCGCGGGCACCAGGCCCTGCGGATTGATGGCGAGATAGGCCGGCGCGCATTGCTCGCCCTTACGAAGGTGATGCGGCAGGTGCTCGGCACCGAGACCTTTCAGGTTCAGTGCGATCCGTACCCGGTAGGCGGCGCTGGAGCGGAAATAGCCGTGCAGCTTCATCGGAAACCTCCCGTTTCGTTCTTGTTCGCACGTTGACGCTACCTAGATCGTAAGTATACTGTCAATCAACAAAACGACGGGAGCCGCACCATGGAAGCCGTGACCAAGACGCCGGAACGCGAGGCGTTCTACAAGAAGATCGACGGCGAGAACCTCACCGCGCTCTGGACGGTCATGAGCGATTTGATCACGCCGGAGCCGAAGAGCGCCTGCCGGCCGCATCTGTGGAAGTTCGACATCATCCGCGACTACATGACCGAAGCCGGCAAGCTGATCACGGCAAAAGAAGCCGAGCGGCGCGTGCTGGTGCTGGAAAATCCCGGCCTGCGCGGGCAGTCGAAAATCACCACGTCGCTCTATGCCGGCGTGCAGATGGTGGTGCCCGGCGACGTCGCGCCCGCGCACCGGCACAGCCAATCGGCGCTGCGCTTCGTGCTCGAAGGCAAGGGCGCCCACACCGCGGTCGACGGCGAGCGCACCGCGATGGAGCCCGGCGACTTCATCATCACGCCGTCGATGACCTGGCACGATCATTCCAACGAGACCGACCAGCCGATGTTCTGGCTCGACGGTCTCGACATTCCGCTGGTGCAGTTCTTCGACTGCTCTTTCGCGGAAGGCTCCAACGAGGACCAGCAGAAGATCACAAGGCCCGCCGGCGACAGTTTTGCGCGCTACGGCCACAATTTACTGCCGGTCGACGTGAAGCGGAGCTCGAAGACGTCGCCGATCTTCAGCTATCCCTATGCCTACACGCGCGAGGCACTGGAGAAAGCCCGCACGAGCCAGGAGTGGGACGCCTGTCACGGGCTGAAGCTGAAATTCAGCAACCCCGAGACCGGCGACTTCGCGATGCCGACCATCGGCACGTTCGTCCAGTTGCTGCCGAAGGGCTTCAAGACCGCGCGCTATCGTTCGACGGACGCAACGGTGTTCTGTCCGATCGAAGGCCACGGCCGTACCCGCATCGGGGACTCGACCTTCGAATGGGGCCCGCGCGATTTGTTCGTGGTGCCGAGCTGGCAATGGGTCACGCACGAGGCCGACATGGATGCGGTGCTGTTCAGCTTCTCGGATCGCCCCGTGCAGCAGAAGCTGGATTTGTTCCGGGAGGATCGCGGGAACGCGTGACGACACCGGTCTCGTAGGGTGGGCAAAGGCGCAACGCGCCGTGCCCACCACATCTCCGCGAGCGATGAAACAATTGGTGGGCACGCTTCGCTTTGCCCACCCTACGGCTGCGGTGACTGCGGCTATCGCCAGTGCAAGAGCCGTATCTCCAGCCAGTTGATCACCCGCCCCACGATCAACCCAAACACCGATAAAATCACCACGCCCGCGAGCAGCTGATCCGTCTGCATCAAATTGCCGGCCTGAAGCACGAACGCGCCGATGCCGTACTGCGCGCCGATCATCTCGGCGCTGACGACGAGCAGCAGCGCCACCGACGACGTGATGCGGAAGCCGGCGAGGATTGCGGGCAGCGCGCCCGGCCACACCACCTTGCGCACGATGGTGGCGAACGGCACGTTGAAGCTCTGCGCCATGCGGATGAGATTGCGCGGCACCGCGTCGACGCCGCTATAGACCGAGATCGCGGTCGAGAAGAACACCCCGAGCGCGATGGTCGCGATCTTCGGCTCTTCACCGATGCCGAGCCAGAGGATCAACAGCGGCAGCAGCGCGATCTTCGGGATCGGGAACAGCGCCGAGATGAAGGTGATGCCGACGCTGCGCGCCAGCCGCGAGAGGCCGATGGCAAAGCCAACCGCGACACCGGCCGCCGTGCCGAGCAGCCAGCCGACACCGATGCGCAGGAGCGACGCGGAAAGGTGCTGCCACAGCGCGCCCGAGATCGCGAGCTGGTAGATCGCCCGCGCGATCGCCGATGGCGGCGGCAGGAACAGCGGATTGACCAGGCCGGTGCTGCCGGCCGCCTGCCAGATCGCAATGACCAGCGCGAGCGCGATCCAGCCGCCGAAACGGCTGCTCGCCGGCACGAAGCCGGCGCCGCGAAAGCGGACGCGTCGGACCGCTTCATCCTTCGCAGATGGTCCCGCCGGAGCGCGATCAAGCATGCTGAACCTCGCGCTCGGCATCGATCGCCTCGTTGCGGATCAGCGACCAGATCTGGTTCTGAAGCGCGAGCAGCTTTTCACGGGCTGCAATGTCACCGCGCTCAGTGCGCGTCATCGGCACGCTGACGACCTCCCGAATGCGGCCAGGACGCCGCGACAGCACCACGATGCGGTCGGCAAGCCGCGCCGCCTCTTCGAGATTGTGGGTGACATAGACCGCGCCCATGCCGCCATCGGCGAGCAGCCGGACGAAATCCTCCATCAGCAGTTCGCGGGTCTGCGAATCCAGCGCCGACAACGGCTCGTCCATCAGGAGAATGGCCGGCCTGACCGCGAGCGCACGCGAAATGCCGACGCGCTGGCGCATGCCGCCGGAAAGCTGCTTTGGATAGGTTTTGCGAAAATCGGTCAGGCCGGTGCGGCGCAAGGCGTCGTCGACCAGCGCGCGGCGCTGCACGGGCGAGAGCTGGGTGTGCAGCAGCGGGAATTCGACGTTCTCCTCCACATTGGCCCAGGGCAGCAGCGCAAAGTCCTGGAACACGAAGGTGAGCGGATTGAGACTGTCCGCCGGCGGCGATCCACGCAGCTCGGGCGCGCCGGAGGTCGGCAGCAACAGGCCTCCGAGGATCGACAGCAGCGTGCTCTTGCCGCAGCCCGAGGGCCCCACGATCGCCACCACCTCGCCCGCGCTGACGGTGAACGAGACGTCGTCGAGCACGGCGAGCTCGCCGAAGCGATGGGTGATGTGGTTGGCGATCAGGTCCATGCGTTGCGTTCTACTCTCAATCCGCCTTCACAAAGTCCTTTGCGATGATCGCGTTCGCGTCGAAGCCCTTGTCGGCAAAACCCTGCTCCTGGAGCCATTTGATCTGGTTGTCGACGTTCTTCACATCCAGCTTGCCGTCAGGATCGATATAGGCGCAGTTGCCGACCACCTGCTCCACCGGCAAATTGGTATATTTTGCGATGATCTCCAGCAGTGGCTTTGTCTTGTCGTTGATCGGGGCGATACCGTCCTTCATCGCGGCAAGGATGACGTCGTGATATTCGCGGTCGGCCTTTGCCAAAGCGCTGAGCAGCTTCGTCACCAGCACCTTGTTGGTCAGCGTCTTCGGTGAAGCGAACACCGCGCCCAGTTGCCAGGGTGTCTCGTCGCCGACCCAGCCGAGAAACTTCGCACCGCCGTCGTCCATCAGCTTTCGCGCCGTGGAGATCGGCAGCAGCGCTGCATCCACGGTCTCGCCCTTCAGCGCGGCCGCGGCATTCGACAGCGATTGCAGCGGCACGATCTTCACGTCGGCAAGCTTGAAGCCGTATTTGTCGGCAAGCAGGCCGAGCGAATAGTGAAAGGACGAGCCAACCTGCGTCATCGCCACGCGCTTGCCCGCGAGGTCCTTCGGCGTCTTCAGACCGCTCGCATAGGCGTTGTTGCTGGCGAAATAGCCGATCAGGGGATAGCCGGCCTTCTCGCGGCTCATGCCGCCGATCACCTTGAGCACGCCCTTGCCGGCGAGATTGTAAAGACCGGCGGTGAAGGCGGTGACGCCGAAATCGATATCGCCGGATGTGGTGGCCACCGCGATCGGCTGCGCCGCATCGAAGAATTTCAGCTCGACGTCGAGGCCGGCCTCGCGGAAATAGCCCTTGTCCTGCGCGATGAACACGGGCGCGGAGGAGGACAGCCTGAGCACGCCGATCCTGGCCTTCAGCGCGTCCTCGGCTCGGGCCGTGCCCATCGCTGTGATCGCCATCAGGCCAGCTAGCGCGAGCCGCACAATCCCGATCATTTCGTTTCCTCCGCCGTCGATTTCTTGCAGTCGGTTACAGGCCCTCGGGCACGTGCTGGTCCCGTCCGATGAAGGCGCCCTGTTGTTTCAACGTTTCCTGCAGCTTTTCAACCGGGATGTCACGCGGGATCCGGTTTCCGGAGAGCGCCAGCGCGGCGGCGGAACCGGCCGCCTCCCCCATCACGAAACAGGCACCGGAGACCCGGGCCGCGGATTGGCCCTCATGGGTCATCGAGGCGCAGCGGCCGGCGACCAGCAGATTGTCGACGCCTTCGGGCACCAGCATCCGGTAAGGCAGCTCGTTATAGCCGCGCGATTCCGGGATCGGCGGGAAGGTGAAGACGACGTCGCCGGGGACATGGGCCTCGATCGGCCAGCCATTGACCCCGATGGAATCCTCGAACGAAGCGCAGCCGAGCACGTCCTCACCGCTGAGCTGATAGCCGCCATTGATGCGGCGGGTTTCGCGGATGCCGAGCTGCGGCGGCAGGTCGACGATGTAGGATTTTTCAAAGCCCGGCACGGTGCGCAGGAATTCGAACGCGGCGAGCGCCTGCTTGCGGCCCTCGATCTCGCCGCGGGTGAGATCGTCAGGCTCGATGCCGTTGATGGCATGGCCGTCCTCGCGCGCCACTTGCGTAAAATTCACCCGCCATTCGATGCCGGACTTTTGCGGCCGCACGATCGCGCTCTTGCGCGGGAATGTGTGGGTGCCGGCGGCGGTGGCCTGCTCCATCAATTGCGGGATGGTGCGCCAGGCATCGCCCGCCTTCGCGGGATCGATGCCGTTGAGACGGAGCATCATCGAGGGATACATCGGATGACCGTGCTCGTCGCCGAATTCGAACGGCGCGCCGGCCCAGACCGCGAGATCGCCGTCGCCGGAGCAATCGATGAATATCTCCGATCGCACCGCCTGCCGGCCGGCCTTGGTCTCGACCATCAGCGCATCGATGCGGCTGTTATCGCCCATCACGACGCCGGCACCGAGCGCGTGGAAAAGGATGTGCACCTTGTGGCTGGCGAGCAGCTGGTCGGCCGCGATCTTGTAGGCGGCGGTGTCGTAGGCCTGGGCGAAGACCTTGCCGAGGATCAGATGCGGCGCGTTGAGGCCGTTCAAATGGTCGATCCGCGCCAGCAGCTCGGACGCCATGCCCTGCACCAGCCGGTGGGCCTCGCCGTAAACATTGCCGTGCAGGCCGCAGAAATTGGTGACGCCTGCGGCAGTGCCCATGCCGCCAAGAAAGCCGTAGCGCTCGATCAGCAACGTCTTCCGCCCAGCGCGCGCAGCTGAGGCCGCCGCCACGATGCCGGCCGGACCGCCGCCGAGGACGACGACTTCATATTCGCCGTAAAGCGGCACATGGCGCGCCGGTTCTTCGATCGTGGTGGCCTGCATGGCGCGTCCCGTCCCTGAAAATCTCTTGCTTGGGCCGGACTATGAATTAACGCAAGTGGGGCTACAATCTACCAAAATAAGCGATCACCTTTCTCGAATCGCGAAAGGCCGAAAATGGACATCCTGGTAAACCTTCAGGCGTTCCTCGCCACCGCAGACGCGGCCGGATTTTCCGCCGCGGCAAGAAAGCTCAACGTCGCAACTTCGGTGGTCGCAAAGCGGGTCACCCAATTGGAGGCGCGGATCGGCACGCCGCTGTTTCATCGCTCGACGCGGCAATTGCGGCTGACCGCGGCGGGTCAGGAATATGTCCAGAGGGCGCGGAGCGTGGTCGCCGATGTCGGCGATCTCCTGTCGCGCATGGGCGAGAAAGGCCATGATCTTATCGATCATTTGCGTATCAAGGCACCGACATCGCTGACCATCGCCCGGCTTGCCGATGTGTTCAGCACCTTCCAGACTCAAAACCCGAAGCTGAAGCTCGAGATCGTCCTGATCGACCGTCCCGTCGATCCGGTGACGGAAGGCTTCGATATCGCCATCGGCGCGTTCCCGCATTCGTTCGGCGGTGTGGTCGACGAGCCCCTATGCCGATTGAAGCGCTTGTTGTGCGCGTCGCCGGCCTATCTCAGGGCGCACGGCGTGCCGCGACATCCGCGCGATCTGGTCGATCATCGTTGCCTGAGTTTTCTTCCCACCGGTCCGGACTGGGTGTTCGACGGGCCGCGCGACCGTATCACGGTTCAGGTCCGGCCGCTGTTGAGTTCGAACGAGGGCCACGTGCTCGTGAAAAGCGCGATCGCCGGCAACGGCATCGCCTTCATCTCGCACTACCTTGCGGAAGAGGCCCTACGTCAAGGCACGTTGCAGGTCGTGTTGCCGGATTTTCCAATCCCCGATTTATGGGTCAAGGCAAGCATTCCCGAGCGACGGGTCCAGGCTGCTGCGGTTCAGGCGTTATTGCGGGAATTGAAGAGCTCGCTGTTGCCGGTGCTGTGAGGCCCGTTTCGTTGGCACCCGCGGCATCGCCGGTTTCTCGGGAATTCAGGCCGCCGAGCGGATGGTGTGGAGGAAATCGTCGACGTTCGACTTCATTGAATCCGCCTGCTGCTTCAGGGCCGCTGCGACCGTAAGAGCGGCTTCGGCACCGGCGTCGGTCTCGCCCGCCACCGCGCGCACCTGACCGATTTCCTGCGTCACCGCCGTGGTGCCGTTGGCTGCCTCTTCGACGTTGCGCGCGATTTCGCCCGTTGCCGCGCCCTGCTCTTCGACCGCCGCGGCGATCGCGGTGGCGATGTCGGCCATTTCCTTGACGGTGGTGCCGAACTGCTTGATCGCCTCGACCGATTGGCCGGTCGCGCTCTGGATCGTCGCAATCTGGCTGGCGATCTGCTCGGTCGCCTGCGCTGTCTGGGTCGCGAGACTCTTGACCTCGCTGGCGACGATCGCGAAGCCCCGGCCGGCGTCGCCGGCGCGCGCCGCTTCGATGGTCGCGTTCAGCGCCAGCAGATTGGTCTGGCTGGCGATGGCCTGAATCAATTGAATGATGGTACCGATCTTTTCAGCCGCATCCGACAACCCATGGATCAAATCGGAGGTGCGGTTGGTCTCGTCGGTCGCCCGGTTCGAGACCGCGACGGAGCGGTGCACCTGGCTCGAGATTTCGCGGATCGAGGCCGCGAGCTGCTGGGTGGCGGAGGCGACGGTCTGCACGTTCATCGATGCCTGCTCGGCGCGGGTCGCGACCGCTTCGGCGAGCCCGCGACCGCGCTCGGCGACCTTTGCCAACTCCTCGGCGCTACGCCCCATGTCGTCGGCCCGGCCACCGACACCGGCGATCACCCCCTGCATGCCCTGCTCGAAGCGGCCGGCAAGATCAGACATCATGCGGGCACGGTCGGCCTCGGTGGCTTCGCGCTGTGCCGTGGCCTCGCCTTCCATGCGACGAACCGCCAGTGCATTTTCGCGGAACACCTCGACGGCACGCGCCATGCGGCCGATTTCGTCGCGCGATTCGCCGCCCGGAATGGGCTCATCGAGCTCGCCCGCCGCCAGCGATTGCATCCGGTCCGTCATGCCGCGAATCGGGCCGGATACGCTGGCTCCGATCAGCCACGCGAGCACCGCTCCCAGCAGCAGCGCGCCGGCCGCGGTCGCGATGACGGTCCGTTTGGTTTGATCGACCGCTGCCGAGGTCTTGTCGCCCTGCTCGGCGCGCACGGTGCCGAGCTTCGCATTGATCTTGTTGACCTGATCGTCGATCGCCGCACTCGCCTTCTTCAATTCGGCCTGCCTGGCGCGCAGATCGGCGGCAACCTTGATGACCTCTTCGAGCGCCGTCGTGTCGGCGGCGATCGCGGTCTTGAGTGCTGCGACCAGCGTCTTCAATTTGGGGGCGTCCGCCGTCGCCAGCTCAGCCTCGGTGTCCGCGATCGCCAATTGGGCGTAGGACAATGCCTGCCTGGCGTCGTCGGCATCGCCCGTCGACAAAGTGGACCCATAGCGCATGACGGTGACGCGCAGCGCGTCGACAACCCCGGCGAGGCGCATCGGGTTGACAAGTCGTTCCGCATCTTCCGGGCGATTGGCAAGCGCAACCTGAATGCCGCTGACATTGAGGCCAGCGGCCGCGCCCTGGGCGTCGGTCTTCGTGGTGGCGGCGCGCAGCCGATCGGCGGCATCCGCCGCTGCGGTGAACGACGAACGATAGGTTTCCAGCGCCGTCTTGACCGGGCCGATGCCTTCCGCGATCGCTTGCAGCTTGCCGAATTGCCGATCGGCCTGATCGGCCAGTTTGCCCACGCCGTCGATCGCCTTGGCTGCGGCATCCTTGTCGCCGACATTCCAGGTTCGGATGAATTTCTCGACCGCCGAGTTCGCTTCCAAGAGCGCGGCACGCGCCTGCGACATTCCGGCGTCGCCAGCCGCGCTGGTCACGAGGTCATTGACCGTTCCGCCGATCCGCTCGACCTGGACCACGGCGAAGCCCGCGAGCAGGACCAGAAAGCTGAGGACCAACGCGAAACCGCCAAACACGCGCGGACGGACACCGACCCGGGACATCATGTGCGATAATTTCATGGGAATCCCGAAATCTTTACTGAGTGGACCGGATGGTGGCGAGCAGATCCTTGCCGAACCGCTTCTCGAATTCCTGGTCGAGCGGCTTGACCGCATCGACGAAGGGTTGGCGATCGAATTTCTCGATCACGTCCATGCCGCCGCTGCGCACCTGCTCGAGCGACGCGGCATCGAGCTTTGCCTGCCATGTCGCCTCCGCCCCCGCTTTTGCCTGCGCGATCAGCGTTGCCTGGTCGGCCGGAGTGAGCTGCTCGAACATGGCACGGTTGGCGATGAACACGATCGGCGCGAAGAAGTGGCCGGTCAATGTGAGGTATTTCTGGACTTCATAGAGACGGGAGCCGGCAATGGTCGGCACCGGATTTTCCTGCCCGTCGAGCCGGCCATCCTTGAGCGCGGTATAGACCAGCGGAAATTCCATCGGGACCACTTCGGCACCGAGCGCCTTGAACGTCATCTGATAGATCGGGTTCGGGATGACACGAATCTTCAGACCCTTGATATCGTCGGGGCTGCGAACAGGCCGCTTGGAATTCGTGACGTTGCGGAAGCCCTGTCGGCCAATCGCCAGCAAGGTCAGCCCCTTGTCGCCGAATTTGGCGGCGATTGCGGCGCCGGCCGGACCTTGCGCCACGGCCTTGGCGTGAGCCGTATCGCGAAACAGGAATGGAATGTCGAACACGCCGAGTTCGGGGACGACCGCACTGACCACCGAACCCGACAGCACCGCCATATCGACGGCGCCGGCCTGCGTCGCTGCGAGAATGGCGTTCTCGCTACCGACTGCATTGGTGGCGCGCTGGTCGATCACGATGTGGTTGCCGGGTAATGCCACCAGCTTCCGGCGAAACTCATCCGCCCCGATCTGCTGCGGGCTCCCCAACTGGGAATTGAACGCCAGAGAGACCAGCCGAGGTGAAGCGGCAACCGGATGCAGGACCAGCAGCGTTGCCGCCGCGACGATCGATCCGGCCTTCCAAAATCCCAGAACTTCTCTGTGCATCCGACACCATGGCGTGACAATTGTCGTAACCATAATGGTCGGGAATGATTGAACTCTTAAGGATGGCCCCGCGGAATTACGGGGATTCGATCCCGCGTGCAGGATTTGGGGAAGGTGCACGATGCAGATCGTATCGGGTTGCTGCTGAGCGGCGCGCTCAGGCCTTGCCGCCACTCCAATTCGCCGCGCGCTTCTCCGCGAACGACGCCAGCCCCTCCGCGGCTTCCGCACTCTGGCGCTTGACCGAATGCAGGTGCACGAGCCGCTCGTAGGCGGCATCGTCCACCGCCATTCCGCCGAACGAGCTCTCCAGTGCCAGCCGCTTGGTCTCGGCCATCGCTTCAGGTCCGTTGGCAAGCAACTGCTCGACCACCTTCGCGCCGGCGGCTTCCAGCTCGGCGAGCGGCACCACGTCGTGGACGAGGCCGATGCGGCGGGCGTCCTCGGCGCCGAAACGTTCCCCGGTCAGCGCGTAGCGGCGGACTTGCCGTACACCAATGGCATCGCAGAGCTGCGGGATGATGATCGCCGCCGTGAGGCCCCAGCGCACTTCGGTGATCGAGAACAGGGCGTTGTCGGCCGCGATCACGACGTCGCAGGCTGCGATCACGCCGGTGCCGCCGCCAAAGCAGCCGCCCTGCACCAGCGCGACCGTCGGGATCGCCAGCGTGTTGAGCCGCTGCACGGCCTCGAACGTCGCACGCGACGCGGCCTCATTCGCATCAGTCGATTGCGGCCGCACGCCGTTGATCCATTTGAGGTCGGCGCCGGCCTGGAAATGCTTGCCGGTGCCCTTGAGCACGACCAAGCGAAGGTTGGGCTTGCTACCGAGATCGTCCATGGCCGCGAGCACGCCCGCGATCAATGCACCGTCATAGGCATTGTTCACTTCGGGCCGATTCAACGTGACGGTCGCAACCCCACGCGCATCCAGGGTCCACAGGACGGGGCTGTCGGTCATCGATGTTCCTCCGCTCGTTTGTTTGGCGCGTACTATGGCCGAGGCTCCGCACCTTGATCCATATCTTTCGAGCGTAGGGCAGCCGCGTCCATCGCATGGCGGCTTGTGTCATGCTGTCGCGGGGCGGCATCAAGGGATCAGGGACGGACATCACATGCGCATCTGCATTTTCGGCGCGGGCGCCGTCGGCAGCCATCTCGCGGTCAGGCTGGCCCGCGCCGGCCACGAGGTCTCGTGCGTAATGCGCGGCGCGCACCTGGAGGCGGTCCGGGCCAACGGCCTCAAGCTGCGCGTCGGCGATTCCGAGGTCTCCGCCAAGGTGAACGCCTCCGGCGATCCGGCCCAACTCGGCCCCCAGGACGTCGTGATCAGCACCTTGAAGGCAACCGCGTTGACCGGGCTGGTCTCCAGCCTCAAGCCGCTGCTGCAGGACGACACCGCGATCGTGTTCGCGCAGAACGGCATTCCCTGGTGGTACGGGATCGGCCTGCCGCCGCGACACCCGACCCCGCCGGACATTTCCTTTCTCGACCCGGGCGGGCGCTTGCGCGCCTGCATCCCGAAGGAGCGGATCGTCGGCGGCGTGGTCTTCTCCTCCAACGAGGTGATCGCGCCTGGCGTGGTGCAGAACCTGACGCCGGACCGCAACCGCCTGCTGATCGGCGAATGCGACGACCGCAATTGCGAGCGCATCACGACGCTGCGCGGTGTCTTCACCGACGCGCGGCTGGAATCGCCGCCGGTTGCCGAGATCCGCGAGGCGATCTGGTCAAAGCTGCTGACCAACATGTCGTTGTCGGTGCTGTGCCTGCTCACCGGCCAGACCGCGCGCGGCGTGCGCGACGATCCTGCATTCGCCGAGGTCATCCCGCGGATGCTGAACGAGGCCAACGAGATCGCCCAGCACTTCATCCCCGAGGTCAAGCGCGTGAGCCGCAGTGGTCCCGCGCCCAATCACAAGCCGTCGCTGCTGCAAGACTACGAGCTCGGCCGCGCCATGGAGATCGACGTCCTGGTGAAGGCGCCCCAAGCCTTCGCGCGCACCGCCGGCCTGTCGACGCCGACCCTCGATCTCATTGCCGCGCTCGCGATCCAGAAGGCGCGCGACAAGGGGCTATATTCGGCGTGAGATTTCAGGCGAGCTTGTCGATCCAGTCCGCGAGCGTGTCGAGCACCTCCGCAAGCGCCTCTTCGTTGCTGCGACCGGACTTTTTCAGCACCGCGAAGGAGTGATCGCCGCCCTCGATCTCGTGCAGCGTCGCCTTCGGGGCAAGAGCGGCGATGACGGGCTTGAGGAGGCCGAGATCGGCGAGCCCATCGCGGGTGCCTTGCAGGAACAGCATCGGGATCTCGATACGGGCGAGGTGCTCGGCACGCTCGGTCGATGGCTTCTTGTCGGCGTGCAGGGGAAAGCCGAGGAAGGCGAGCCCTTTGACATGAGGCAGCGGAGCTTTGGACTGCGCCTGCGAGGTCATGCGCCCACCAAACGATTTTCCGCCCGCAACGAGCATCACACCGGGGCAGAGCCGCGCGGCTTCCTCGACTGCCGCACGGATCGTGGCGTGGGCGACCGCCGGCTGGTCGGGACGACCCTGTTTGTTTTCCATGTAGGGAAAATTGAAGCGGAACGTCGCGATGCCGCGAGCAGCGAGCCCCCCCGCAATCTTGTCCATCGATGCGTGCCGCATCCCTGCACCGGCACCATGGGCCAGCACATAACAGGCGCGCGCATTGTCCGGCTGCGTCAGGATCGCAGAGACCGTGCCGATGCGCGCGATGTCGAGCTTGAGCTCTTGAGTTTTGACAGCCACAATCAACCATCCCAACAGACGCGTTTCCGGTCGCCTTGGTAGCGTCACCGGCGCAGCCTGAAAACACAATAATTGCCGCCAAAGGCTGGCCTACCAAGCCGGCAAGCCGCATTGACCGAGGTGACCATGTCCTACCGCTCCTCCTGGATGACCGAAGAGCTCGAAATCTTCCGCGATCAGTTCCGGAAGTATCTTGCCAAGGATCTCGCCCCGCACGCCGAAAAATGGCGCGAGCAGAAGATGGTCGACCGCTTTGCCTGGCGCGGGCTCGGCGAGATGGGCGCGCTGCTGGCGAGCGTGCCGGAGGAATATGGCGGCCTCGGCGCGACCTTCGCCTATGATGCCGCCGTGCTCGACGACCTCGAAAGCACGGTGCCGGAGCTGACGACCGGCGTCTCCGTGCACAGCGCCATCGTCGCGCACTACATCCTCAATTACGGCTCCGAGGAGCAGAAGAAGCGCTGGCTGCCGAAGATGGCCTCGGGCGAGATGGTCGGTGCCATCGCCATGACCGAGCCCGGCACCGGCTCGGATTTGCAGGCCGTCAAGACCACGGCCAGGAAGCAGGGCAATTCCTACGTCATCAACGGACAGAAGACTTTCATCACCAACGGCCAGGCCGCCGATCTCGTCATCGTGGTCGCACGCACCGGCGATGTCGGCGCCAAGGGCATTTCGCTGATCGTGGTCGAAACCTCAGGCGCGGATGGATACAAGCGCGGGCGCAACCTCGACAAGATCGGCCTGCATGCCTCCGACACGTCCGAGCTGTTTTTCGACAACGTCGCGGTTCCGCCGGACAATTTGCTCGGCGGCGAGGAAGGCCAGGGCTTCGTGCAGTTGATGCAGCAACTGCCGCAGGAGCGCCTCGCGCTCGCGGTCGGCGCGGTCGCCGCGATGGAGCGTGCGATAAGACTCACCGTCGACTACACCAAGGAACGAAAGGCTTTCGGCAAGCCACTGATGGATTTCCAGAACACCGCCTTCAAGCTCGCCGAGCGCAAGACCGAAGCGATGATCGCCCGCGTCTTCGTCGACTGGTGCGTCGAGCGGCTGGTCGCCAAGGACCTCGACACCGTCACGGCGTCGATGGCGAAATACTGGTGCTCGGAGAAGCAGGTCGAGACCGCCGACGAATGCCTCCAGCTGTTCGGCGGCTACGGCTACATGCAGGAATATCCGATCTCGCGCATCTTCATCGATTCCCGCATCCAGAAGATCTATGGCGGCACGAACGAGATCATGAAGCTGTTGATCGCGAGGTCGCTCTAATCAGCTCGCTATAGCCGGCTATCTCATCCGCTTGTCGGCCGCGACGAAGTCGATGAACGTCCGGACCTTGGCAGAAAGGTATTTGCGGCTGGGATAGACCGCGAATAGCTTGCCCTCGAACAGGACCTGCCCGGGCATGACGTGCTCGAGGCGGCCGGCGGTGATATCCTCCGCGACCAGCCATTTCGGCAGGAAGGCGAGGCCCATGCCTTCGAGCGCCGCCATGTGCAGCAGCGTTTCATTGCCGCTGCGCAGGACCGGATTGAGCTTAACGGTCTCGGTGCCGTGCTCGCCCTCGAAGGAGAAGGTTTCACCCGGGTACAGCGCGTAGTGCAGCATCGCCTGGCCGGCGAGATCGGCAAGTTTGGTCGGGCGCCCCGCGCGATCGAGATAAGCGGGCGCGCCGACCATATGGAACGCAACCTTGGTGATGGGCCGCGCGATCAGCGCCTCGTCGGGCGCGGCGGTCGCGCGAAGGGCGAGATCGAATCCCTCCTCGACCAGATTGACCATCCGTCCGCTGAGATCGACGTCTAGGCGCACTTCGGGATAGCGCGCCTGGTAGTCCGCCAGCACGCCCGCGAAGATCGTGTTCGCCATCCACACCGGCGCGGTCAGCCGCAGCGTGCCGCGCGGAACGACCGTCGCATTGCTGACGGCGGCTTCGACCTCGTCGAGGGAGTCCAGCATCTGCCGCGCCTGCTCGAAATAGAGCGCTCCGCTTTCGCTCAGGCTGACGCGCCGACTGGTGCGGTTGAGCAGCCGCGTGCCCAGCCGCTTCTCGAGCTGCATCACATGCTTGCTCGCCATCGCGGGCGAGATGCGCAGGCGCTGCGCCGCGGTCGCGAAGCTCTTCAGCTCGGCCACAAGGCAGAACACCCTCATGCTGACTAAGGAATCCATGAAATCATCAACACCCAGGAAATGAACTAATCCCGGGACGCATAATGATCAAATATGAGGAAACTATCAAATGGTGGCGACCGTCACCTTTTTTGGAGAACCACCCGTGTCCACCACCGCCTTCGAGACTGCCTCCCCCGGCCGCGCCATTCGTATCGGCCTTTGGGTCGCACAGGCCCTGCTCTTTTTCGTTTTCACCGCGGCCGGGCTGGTCAAGCTGCTGACGCCGATTCCAGAGCTTGCCGCGATGATGCCCTGGGCCGGCCAGTATTCCGCAACGTTCGTCCGGTTCATCGGGCTGGTCGATCTCGCCGGCGGAATCGGCATCCTGCTGCCGGCGCTGACGCGGGTCCTGCCCCGGCTGACGGTGTTGGCTGCACTGGGCTGCTCCATGTTGCAGGTGTTGGCGCTCGTCTTCCACATCTCGCGCGGCGAGGCGCCGGTCACGCCGCTCAACGTCGTTCTGCTCGCGCTCAGCCTGTTCGTGCTGTGGGGGCGCGACCGCAAGGCGCCGATCGCGCCGCGTCAGTTCTGAACAGCTGAACGCCGCAGCCATGATTTCTGCCAACGGATGGTCCCGCAGGGGCCTGCTCGCCGGCACCGCGATCCTCACGGCCGGCGGCACCGCCGCGGCCAAGGAGGATCGTCTCGCCGACGGCGTCGTGATCCTGATCGACAGCAACGAGCCCTATGTCATGGGACACGCGATCAGCTACTCGGCCAACCTCTCGAAGCACTTTGCGGACAGGGGCGCGCGATTGCTGATCGAGGTCGTCGCCAATGGTAAGGGCATCGACGTCTTTCGGGCGGACAGGAGTCCGCTGGTCGAGCCGCTCGCGGCGCTGCGGCAGTCGCTGCCCAACCTCGCCTACAGCATGTGCGCATCGTCAAAAGCGATCGCCGAAGCCAAGGAGCAGGTCCCGATTCCGCTGATAGCAGGTGCCAGCCTCGTGCCGTTCGGCATCGGCCGCGTGGTCGATCTGCAACTCAAGGGCTGGGCCTACATTCATGCGTGAGACCGCGCGCGAAAGCGGTCCATTGCCGTCGCGGCGATCGATCATGATGGCCGCGCCGGCGCTTGTTGCCTCCTTCCGCGCGGCCCATGCGCAGGAAGACTGGCCGCCGGTGTTCGAGGCCGGCCGCAGTCAGTTCACGCTGGTGCGGCCGCGCGCGTCGATGCCAATGCTCAGGCTTCAAGACATTGGCGGGAAGGAGGTCGCGTTGAGCGCGAAGCCGGGCCGCATCACCCTCGTCAATTTCTGGGCCACCTGGTGCGCGGCCTGCCGGCTCGATCTGCCTGTGCTCGCAAGTCTCGCGGGATCACGGTCGGACCGGCTCGATGTTGTCGCGATCTGCACGGATACCAAAGACCTGCGCAAGATCCGCACCTTCCTCGGCGGCCTCGCCGTGCAGAACCTCGCTTGCTATGTCGACGCCTATGGCGCGGCGGCCGAAGCGTCGACCGCGATGTTCTCCCTCGTCGGCATGCCCATCACCTATCTCGTTGGAACGAGCGGTCACGTCGAGGGCTACATCGCCGGTGCGCCCGACTGGCTTTCTCCGGCAGGCGCGCGGCTGCTGCAATTCTATCGCGAGCGGGGCTAGCGCCGCTCAATTCGGATGCCACCAGCGGCCGCCGATCACGACGCCTTCAGACACGATCTTGCGGTCACCGATCAGGTGCTCGCCGACGACGTCCTCATAGTCGAACTGGCCTTCCCTCACCGAGATCAGCGTGGCGTCGCCGACGCTGCCCGGCTTGAGGCTGCCGAGCTCGGGGCGCCGCAGCGCCATCGCCGCGTTGACGGTCGAGGTTGCGATGACGTCGGACAGCGGCATGCCCATGCACAGGAATTTCGAGAGGGTCGTCACCTGGTCGAAGGCCGGGCCGTCGATGCAGAGTTGATGAATGTCGGACGAGATGGTGTCCGGATAGAAGCCGTTGGCGAGCATGGCGCGCGCAGTCTTGAACGCGAACGAGCCCTTGCCGTGCCCGATGTCGAACAGCACGCCGCGCTCGCGGGCGTCGAGCACCGCCCGCTTCACCGTGCCCTGCGCGGTCGCGGGCGTGTTGGGGAAGGGCCGGAACGCATGGGTGAGCACGTCGCCGGGGCGCAGACGCGCCAGCACCTCCTCGTAGCTCGGCGGCGGATGATCGATATGCGCCATCAGGGGCATGCCGACTTCGTTCGCGACCTCGAGCGCGATGTCGAGCGGCACGACGCCCGACGTGCCCGAGGAATGCAGCCCCACGCGGACCTTGATGCCGACGATGAGATCGCGGTTGGCATCGGCCACCTTGGCCGCCTCGATCGGATTCATCAGCCGCAGCTCCTCGCTCTCGCCGACCATGATCCGGTGCGAGAAGCCGAAAATGCCGGCATGCGAGACGTGCAGATAAGCGAGAATGCGAACCTGGCTCGGCTCGATCACATGCTTGCGGAAGCCCGCGAAATTGCCGGGCCCCGCGCTGCCGGTATCGACCGCGGTGGTGACGCCGGAGAGGCGGCAGAATTCCTCGGCGTCGATGCCGAGCGACGTGCCGCCCCAATAGACATGGGTGTGGAGATCGATCAGCCCCGGAGTCACGATGAACCGCGAGACATCGCGCACGTCAGTGCCCGGATCTGCCTTGAGCCCGGTGCCGATCGCAGCGACCTTGCCGCCGGAAAAGGCGACATCGGTCACGGCGTCGAGCTTCTGGGACGGGTCGACCACACGGCCGCCGCGCAGGATCAAGTCGAAGGGCATTGTCGTCTCCGGATATGGCAGCGAGGCGGGAAACAAACCAGGCTGGAAGGCAGAGTTCCAGCTTGATCACCCCTGTAGCAATTTTCGCGCCGCCGAAGCAAATCGGCCGCGATCAGTGCCCGTTGGACTTGCGATCTGCGCGCGGCGCCTGGTCCTTCAGCCGCTCCAGTGCATCCGGCATCATGCGGCCGAACATCGAGCTCAGCATCGCGGTCGGGATCAGGCCCGACGCAAAGCGGACCACAAACGCGACTTATTTCGTGAACGTATTCGCGACTCTGCGGGAGCGAAGCACGTACGTTATCCAAACCGCGGCACTCGTCACACGGACAACCGCCTGTCCGACCTGTCGCGTTTCAATGATGAAAAAATCGCTGAAAGGTCGGTTCAGCGCGGCGGAAAAAAACGATGCGACGCAGAGGAGATCGACGAGCGGCATCAGCACAGCGCAGATCATTTGCACGATGAAAAAGGCGGGAAATCTGTGGGAGTGTCTGAACAGGAGCACCGTTGTCCAGACCGAGAAGCCTATCATGGCGGCATTTATCAGCATTTCGCTCCAGATCACCGTCGGAAAGTAAGTCCAGGTTTCGTCGGTGATCGACTGCACGTATTGTCCGACGTTGAAGATCAGGCGCAGAATGCCCATCACTTGGCCGAACGCGAGTAGCGCGAGCCAACCGCTGATGCCGGTCATCTCGGGTTGGACGTTCTTGAAGGCAGCAGCGTCTTCTGCGGGAACGGACGGCTCCCGCGTGGCGTTGACCGGTTGCGGTGCCGGCATCGGCGACTGCGTTCGAAAGAGGTGCTCCGTGATCTCACGCACCTCCGCGACCGGCTTCCAGCTCTCCCAGCCCTCCCGCCAGACCAACACGCGCGGTGAATCTGCGATGCGAGCCAGTAGCGGAAGGAGCTCCGATATCGGCATCGGACCGCGTTTCTGCCCACCTTCCGCGTAGAACCACGAATCCGCCATGCGAACGCCCCCCTGCACCCGCCATATCCTAGCCGGCGATCGACACACGTCACGATAGAAAGTAATTGGAGGGGCGACCAGTACCGCGGCCGTCGCGGCGCTTAGCTCTCGAGAAAATGGCGATCCCGGGAAGACTCGAACTTCCGACCTACGGTTTAGGAAACCGTCGCTCTATCCGGCTGAGCTACGGGACCGGATCAATGATATCAAAGGCTTAGGCTGCTTCTTGTTTTTCGTTAGGCACCGTTTTGGCACGTCGTTGATGCGTGCGAATGCGGTGACAGTTAGAGCAAACCAAATCGCATTTCGCAAGTTCGTCGATAGCCGTTTGGAGACTGCCGACGAGATGCAAACGGTTCGGCTCGTAAAGCTTTACCACTTCAGGCCGATGGTCAAAGTCCATCACGTAATATGGATGGGTGTGTTTGCAGTCCGTACCATGAAAAGGCCCCGGATTTCTCCGGGGCCTTTCTCATTATTCTCTTTCTTTGACGATGGTCTTGCTGCGGGTACCGTCATCATGTTCTTTCTTGATGACGGTCGTGCGGTCGGTAGGTTCGCGCTCCTTGACTACGGTCTCGCGCTCACGAACACGGTCACGATCGTAGCCGGGACTTTGACCAACGGTCACGCCAGCGCCACCTGGGCCGACGCCAACACCGACGCCGACTTCATCCGCAAGTGCGGGCGTGGCAAGCGCGCACACTGCAGCTAGTAGTACTAGACGTTTCATGGGCATCTCCTGTTTCCGTACCGAAAAGGAGAAATCCATCGCGTTGCACGAAGTTCCTGCAAATCTCTCTGGAACTTCCGTCAGAACAAAAGGTGATGCCGGTGTCGCCACCGGCACCGTTCCTTACTTGCGCTGACCCTTCGTCTCGTCCTGCGACAATACGGAAGCTGCCAGCTTCTTGGCCTCGGTGATCGTCGGCTTCTTATCGCCGCTGAGCACCTTGGACGCGAGTGTCGAGAGCTTGCTCGACGATTGCTTCTTAGACATTTGTAATCCTCGGGATAGTGGACAGATTGAGTTTGGTCGACTACATATCCCGCAAGCACCGAGGCTTTCGCCCCGATGCCGGCGGGCAGTCTATCTTCTGACGGCTTGCCACATTGGGATACTCCTAGCTCTCCCTCGTGAGGGTCATGGGGTTGAACAGTGCCGACGGGTTCTGTTTTGACGGACCGATGCCCGACGGCGGTGACTAGAAACTACTTAAACATATCCTCGGCGGCCGATTCTTCGGTCGCCGTTTCTGTTTCTTCTTCTATAAGCGTTATCGGAATTCCTGGACCGCCGCCTGCGAACTGGACAGTCGCCCTCGTAGGCTTGGCGTTCGGATACCAGCTCAGCATCCCGAAGCGGCCGTTAGGAAGCTTGTGGAATGTGACGGTATTCTTCGAGAGCGAGTTGCGGAGCGACTGACGCGCGACGTCGTCAGTCTTGGTGTTGAAGGTGTAGCCGCCCTGGGTGAGCGCCTCGAATATTTCATTGATCGTCGCGGCGCCGAGGTTCTGCTGCTTACGCATCTCCAGGATGGTGCGCACCGCCGTTGCAAGCGGCTGCCCATAGAACTGGTCAGGGCGAATACGGCTCGGGACCGCGTCGTCAGGCAGTACGTCGAATGGGAATAACTCATCCCGCTCAGCGACGACGCACAGCGTGTTCACGACCTTCTTCTTCTCGCGGATCTGGCCCTCGAGCTGGCCGATCTCGGCGACGATCTCATCAATTGCCTGGTCTACCGTCTTGCTCATGGCGAATCCGCCTCCAGAGGTTCCAACGGATATACGGTAGGTTGCCAAGTTCCGCAATAGCGTCGATGCGTTCCCGCACGCCTTTTTTCGTTCATGTTGCAGACCATCAAGTAAGCCTTTGGTTTACCGCCATTTTTTATGCAGAGAAAGTTTCATGAGAGTTTCACGTGAAACTACCGTGATTCGGGTTTGTCCGGGTTATCCACGTTGTTCACAGGGTTATCCACCCATTCGGGTGCGGTTTCGGCGAATCGCTGTTCCCTCGGTGTGATGTCGAATCTAGCGACAGCGTACGCCCCTCCGTTGCTCTGCCGAACCGTGCAGACGCGGCGAAGCGCCCGCCCCGGTGGTCGGATCAGGTCGCGATAAGCGGAGTGAGATGGGCTTTTGAAAAGAAAAAGGCCCTCATTTCTGAGGGCCTTCTCTTTTAGAACAGCCGAGATAGTAAGGCTATGATCGACGCCATGTGCAGATTGCACGCGAAGCCGAGACGATAGGTCTTACCGCAGGGCTGGCTGGCTTCGAGAGTGAGCAACACTGTCACGTGTCTCTCCATCTCTTATGTACGAGGGTCCCTTACGGTACGTGCCTTCGCACACTAGGCCAGTAGCTGGGGTTTTTTGTTGAGTGCTCCGTGGTCCCCAACACACTGCACGTATTTCGGTATTCATCTTCTATGTAGATGATGTTTACGGCAGTTCAATGGCCGAAAACTTAGTAAGCCCTTAACGGACTAAAACATCCGTTGTGCCGGCACACACTTCGCAGTCATCCAGGAGAGGAAATGAGCCGTGCCGCCCGCTTTCAATTTCTTTCGCTCTTCAGGTGTCATCACGGTCATCCCCAAGCTGCCGGACACGCGATCGAGGGTCCCCGCCGTAGAGTATTTGTCTGACTCAAAACCAAACGAAATATTGTTCGCTTCAACGCGAATGAGCGGATGATCGGTATACAGCGGTGGCTTGAATGAATTGAGCTCTATATCCAAGATGGCTGTTTCTCCATTTATAGGGATCTGATTGCCCTCGGCCGTCATGCTTCCATTACAGACCAATGTGATGGGAGCAGCATTTGCTGCCCCAATGAATCCCAGCCACACAATGAAGAACGCCCCGAGCCGCATCGTCACCCCCTGTTCGTGCCGCACACGTTTATCTCACCCCTTTGTAGTTGTCGTCGACAATCTCTCTGTGCTGCTCGCAGAGCGGTAGTGATTTCTGTATGTAACTAGGCTCTGTAGGGGTTGATAGCACCTGGCTGATCTCATCTGTTGTTATGAGCATCCTCCCCGTAGCATCAGCGCCGCACACCTTGCCTGTATTACCAGGCACGACGTAGCAGCAGCGATCTTTCAGAGTGATGGGTGTGTCATTGGAGGGACCGACGAGCTTCCATCTTTTTCCCACCTTTACGAGAGTGCCGGAATCGAAGGCGGAGTCTCGTACCGTTCTGCGGTAGTTTTTTGGATTGGGCCACCAGTTGG
The DNA here is from genome assembly GCF_055811255.1 of Bradyrhizobium sp. MI1.11. Lineage (NCBI taxonomy): Bacteria > Pseudomonadati > Pseudomonadota > Alphaproteobacteria > Hyphomicrobiales > Nitrobacteraceae > Bradyrhizobium > Bradyrhizobium sp. MI1.11. Next base: position 84,094 of record NZ_JBVVPM010000021.1, on the reverse strand, counting down.
AGATGTCGCGGAGTTCGGTCATACAAAAATAGTGAATGTTCTCCGTCCCGATGACATGTGCGGCTCTGTGCACTCGACACACGAGTCATTGTCTCCGATAGTGAACATTTCGCATTGTCTGTGCTTGTAGTACCGCATCTCCTTGATTTCTTCGATTGTTGCTACGCGGGGGTCTTCTCCTAATTCGTCTTCGATTGCTTCTTTAAACGCAGCAAGCGCCTCTTCCTTCGTGCGGCACCCCATCGTCATATACCCATCGCCTTCTGATAAACGTATCGCGTATCCTTTTTTCATACCTTTGCTATTCCTGGCTGATAATTCTCGAAGTACGCCAGCGCTGCATCATTGTCCTTGAGCACCTGGGCGCGGTCCTCTGGCCTGACGTACGAGACGCCGTTGATGCTGACGAGGTGATAGATGTAGTCTCGTCCAGTATCCTCCTCGCGAAACTCGTATTGATCCTTAGTTTCGAGGTCGCGGATGCGACTGGCTAATCTGGTGATCGGCGGCTTTGCGAGTCCGAGACATTCGTTCCGTGAGATTTTTCCAAACGCGAGAAGCCGACCGCGCACCCGCTCCAACTGAGATTTAGGTCTCATGCTGATCTGGGGATAAACCTGTGGATGTGGGGAAAAGTCGGCCTTGATGTTCCTCCTTCATGTGTCGCGCGAGTGCCTCGACAGAGTTGAACGGCTCGTGCGGGCTGCACATTGCGCACCATTTTGGCTGATAGGCTTTCTTGGTTTTTGTTGCCATGTTTAGTGAGGCAAATATCCCGCTGCCTGCGGGTCTGGTAATAGTACTTCGGTCATAGCGCAGATTTTCTCCAGGTATTCTCCGAATTCTACCTTGCCCAGCCCGGTGGTGCTGCGCGGCAGACGTATCTCCTCCCCCCGGATCGTTTTGAATACAGGGGGAAGAAACTTGCGCTTGAAGAATTCGTGGAGGTCGTCGGCGTTCTCGCCGGTCTCGCGCTCGATCACATGTAAGTAGACCCAATAGTAATTGTTCTGAGTGATTGACCGGGTGCGCTTTTCGAGCTCAATGGTGACGTGGCGGCCTTCGTGTGCTGCGAGGAATTCCTGGAATTTCTTTGTGAGAGCCGGACCGAGTGATAGCTTTCCGTCTTTGATGACAGCGCGAAACATACGCTAGAAGGGAATGTCGTCCGGGTTGATGTCGTCCTTCGGGTACTCGATTCCTGAGTTGGTCGTTTGTGCTTCATGTCGTTCGTGCCCTTGTCGCTCCTCCGTGTCGTCCTTAGGCTTCGAAATGAGCACGCGCCAATCGGGATGCCTCTCTTCTTTCTTGTAGCCATTCGTGAAACAGACGATTTTTATCTGCTCGCCATTGACGGTGATGTGGCCGGTCATAAACTGGCCTTTAGCGCCGTTCTTAATCCAGAGTGCACCGATTTCGTTTGCGTCTTTTGCCATATTTAGAATGTGAGCTGATTAACGATGTCGTTCACCTCCTTGATAATGTCGGCTTGGTACGTGAGATATTCGTCAATCTGCTCCTTTAGAGTTTCGCGCTTTACCTCGATGACGAAATAGTCTTTGACGAGGATGCGCGGGTCAAAAAAGACCATATGCAGCGTTTTCAATTTGTCATTGACGATGAAATATTGAAGCACTTGCATCTCGTACTCAGAGGGTACGGCTTTCGTCAGGAAGGCTTCGATATGACGCGCTGATGCGAGGCATTTTGCCTCTACAGCCTCGGTCTTTCCAATGAAGCCATCCGGTGATACCGCGATGCTCTCATTGTCGTCACGGGTCCAAATTACGAGGCTGGTGTCTACTTTCTTGCCGGTCTCATTGACGAACCTCTCCACGGCCTCCGCTTCGAGCCTGGAGCCCCTGTCCATCGGGTTTTCCTCGTCTGCCGGGACGCCCAGGCGCTCGGCAATCAGCTCGTAGAAGCCGATCTTCTTGCCCGTGCCGCGCTTGACGATGATGTCCTTGAGGCGCGATCCGGTAATCTTGCCCCGGCGTGCTGCGAGCCACTCTTCGCGGCTCTCAAACTTAAGCGTTTGCATATTTCGTTTTGAGTTCTTCCTTTACTGCTTCTAATGATTTCTTGGCCTGTATGGGGATGTTGGCCCAGACAGTTTTGAGCTCGTCGAGTGTCTTTACGGCACGGAGCTTCGCTTCGTAGTCAGTGAGATCGACTACATCCGTTTTGATTATTTCGGACTGCCTTTCTTCTTCGACGTACATCTGCGCCATCTCCTCCGGACACGCCATTCGGAGCGCATGCATCTCAGCGACCTTTGCGATCATGGTGCGGGGCTTGCTTGTCCAGAGGTTGCGGCCAGTGGTGTATTCCGTGAAGAAGACGGTTGCGGTGTAATCACCGATGTGCTCGCCAACCTTGCGCTTGATCGTGACGCTGCATGACAGGATTTTATTGCCGTCCATCTCGTAAGTAGGCGCGGACTTCCCGACAACGCCGCTTCTCATGCCGAGCTTGCGGGCGTAATCGATAGATGTGACGAGGCTATAGCCGCCGCTAAACGGGATGGCGTAGATGTTCTTTTGAAGGAAGTCTTCAAATTTGAAGTTGCGGAGCATTCCTTCGAGGATTGCGCGCTTTGCCGTCGGCGCGTCGAGCCCCTTGAAAGTCGTGGCTAGTAATGCGGGTAGCGTTTCTTTGTCTGCGAGTTGTTTGTTGATCTCGTTCTTAATTTCTAAGACGTCGGTAGACATATCATTGTTGGTTACCTTGTAAGTCGTGGCTCGCTGACACGATCGCCAGCGCGAGCTCGTCTGCAGCTCTTTCGTCGTGATCCGGGCAGTAGCCGTGGATCATGATGTTGCTCCAGTGGTCTGGGCAGTTTTCCGATCTTGCTGTGAAGGGCTCTGGCCGTTCTACGTTAGGCATACCTAAGAGTTGGAATACTGAGACTGATCAGTCCCATTGCTGCTGCGATGCTCCACAGTTTGATGCTGTTGACGGCGCGCTCCACGATCTCGAAGAGATGGATGGCTCGGCCACGGTCGCTGAACTTGGAATATCTCACGTTGTTGTAGGTGTAGTGCTTCATACGTGGGTGATGAAGAAGATTGCTAACTCGAAGAAGATTGTCAAAAAGACGCCGAACATCACTCCGCTAGTGAATGTTTCGGTGTCCTCCTTCTCTGTGTATTTCTTTTCTTGATCCATAAATTGATTTGTTTATCCCTTCGCCCCCGCCGCATCGAAAAAGGAGGCGGAGGAAGCGAAAGGTTCGATGCTATTTGTAATGAGAGAGAAAAGCTGGGAGGGAGTGATGAACAAAGTCCCCAGACCAATGGCGGTCCAATCTCAGTGAGATTTATCCGGATGGGTTATCGTAATGGCCCAAACTGCACGCGCCCCCTGCTTCGTGAGAGCATTCCTCGCGCCGTCGTACCTGTGTTTCCCCCTTTTTTACTACTCCTAGAGATGGTCGACTGGATTACCACCGGGTGCCGTTAGGAGCCGTCCTCCACTCTGTTATCCTGCCTACGATCGCTCGCGGCAGACCATTGCCGTCGGGACACTTTATTCACCTGTCCCCTCCAAACTTTCCTCTCTTGAAATCCTATTTAGTTTTCAAAGATCAAAACAGATGGAGAAGCAGAGCGGAATGGGTATGCATGCACTCCATGTCGGGTGCCCCAGTCACTCTGCTTCTTTGATCCACCTACAGCAATTAAAGCACCTATAAGAAAGCGGTCAAGCGCTTGGAGGTGGATAACTACACTCGCTTCTTTTTCTTAGGTTTGGAGCCACCTTTTGCACCGAGCTTTTGAAAATAGTCAGCGCCGTATTTTGTTTCTAACGTGGCACGCGCCTTTTTTGCGTTCTCGCTTCGATGCTGTTTTATAATCTGCTCGCGCGTTTCTTGAGAGACGTTCATGCACCAATGATAGCATGCGCTTACAAGCGGCTCGGCGCTATCCACAGTTCCTAGTGACCGTTGCATTACCGCGCCCCCAGCCCGCTACTTCCCAACTGACGCCTTGGGGTTCGGATAGATCTTCTTGAGCTCATCGGCCATGCGATTTGTTTCCTCTCGTATAGCATTGTACCTGGAAGCTGGAGCGTATTTGTCCGTAATCATCACGCGCAGATCAAGGCGATCGAGTTCAAGCGCGAGCAGCCACGAAATCAAAATGCCCTTTTCAACGCTTCTCTGAGCGATGACCGTCTCCCACATCAGTTGGCAGACCTTTTTGTCCTTGGAATCTGGCTCGAGAATTGAGCACGCTTCCATCCGATATCGTCCTGCTGCGTGAGACGCTGCGTCGTTTGCAGCTATCGACACATTAATGGCCACGGCATAATCTTTGTCCGCTTGTTTATCAGCGTACGCAAGGCTGCCGGAGCACATGAGGCTCAGGGCGACTAATGCTATAAATGCGCGCATGGGATTCACCTTTCCTCAAAGTAAAAGCGTACAGGTAAGGTATTCAGACCAATCGTCGCTTTTGTGCTAGTCGCCCAGATATTAGGCGAAGGCAGCCAATTCAGCTAACAGTTCCTGTCCCAATTCCCCCAGCCCCGAGGAGATTTAGAAAGCATCTTTTCAACAAGCTCACGCGGCCTTCCAAAGTTCGCAGCGGTGTTGCGGATGTTCTTGTCGAGATGTCCCGTCTCCAACTCCACCACCTCCGTCCTGGCAAGCGTCGCATCCGTTCTCCGGCCGTTGAGCGTCGAGACAAAGCGGTACTGACCAATTCCTAAATTCATCAGATCGGTTGCATTCCAGTCGAGAGCCTTGCCGATCAGTGGCGCGTCTTCAGGACCGATACGGAAAGATATCAACGTCTCGCAGTTTCCCAGGATTGCATCTCTCACTTCGTCGGAAAGCTGAGAGATGAACTGATGGGCAAGTGTGAGGTTGAGCTTCCACTTCCTTGCCTCGGAGAGAATGCTGCAGATCACATGCGTACCGAAGACCGGAAACTCGTCGATAATTAGTTGATATTCGATTGGTGGATATGCACTAAGTCCCGAGTTAGTTGAGATTCGCGCTTCTGCCGCTTGCTTAAAAGAATTGATGACCAGTGCGCCAATGAGGGCGGCGGGCTCGTCTCCGAGGTCTGATAAATCAATGACGAGCGGCGTACCTTTCTCAAGAAGAGTGTCGATGTGCAGTGTAGTGGACTGTCCGAGAATGTAGCGGAGCGGAAGGGGATCTGCGAGAGCGGCCACTTTGTTCTGCAGGCTTCCGATCTCCTCAGCTTGCTGCTTTTCTGTTTTGTTGTAGAACTCTCTCCATGTTTGACGAGTCTCTCTATCGGTACACTTCTTTTCCAGGCGGGCTCTGTACGTGCTGTCAGAAAGAATACGCCGAATATCCAACAAGGATGTGCCAGGCGTGTCGAGCAGAAGCCGCAACGAAGCTCGCAAGTAGTATAGAAGCCGAGGCGTCTCAGGTCCGAGCTTCCAAACATCAGCAAAAATAGCCACCACATCGGCGGTGACTTTCCATCTCAGGTCTGGATGGACATCTTGCAGTGGGTTGAGACCGATCAGCGCGGTGAGGTCTGACGGCTTCCAGTAAACGCACTCGCGGCTGTCTGCGATCTCGCGCGCGAGAGTGCCGTGCTTGTCGATCAGACAGAAGGCGCGGTCAGGGATGAGCTGCTTGAGCAGCGTTGATTTTCCAACTCCGGTCGCGCCGATAATATAAGAATGAGCCATCTTTTATCCGGCCACTAAAGATCGCCGGAATGAAAGAGAGCTACGTGGTGCTTACGTCTTGCATATTAGAATCCAAGTGCTCCGTCTTGCATATGTAAATTATATCACGTGCCGCGCCAGCTCAATGTCAGTTCTTGCGGTTGGAAAGCTGTGCGCTGATACGGGCGCGGCGGTCGTGTGTGGTCCGGGACCAAAGAACTCCCTACTTAGATTTTACACCCTGGCTGCACTACGCGTTCATTGAAGAGGCGATCAAATCGCGGAACGCACCGCGTTAGATTGGAAGCCCGGCAGAGTGCGCGGCCGTTTTAAAAGCCGACTGGAAGGCTATCTTAAAAAGAGCACTTCCTGAGTTCTTTGCAAAGGTAAATGCACCGCTTCTTATACTGCGCATTTGAAGATGTCTGACGAGATTTCCCGTCATTTGCATTCGGTCCTGGTCCGTGAGCTGCTTACCTTCCGGAGTGGCCTCTCGCATGAATTCGTCTATTGCGAGGATAATATTCTTTCGCTCGGTTTCGTCTGCCAAACTGACCTGCATTTGATGCGCGCCATCATTGAAGTCGTCAAACACAAGTGCCGGCGTGTCCTTGTCCTCAACTCCGTAAACATCCCGCATCTCTTTAGCTAGCGCGGTGTTGAAGTTCATGGGAACGAGAACAGACGTATCATTCTCATCGATGGGAAGCTTGTTTAGTGGAACAACAATATGCCATCGATCGCCTGATCTTCGGCCAAGTTCAAACCACGTATCGAAGACCCACTTCACAGCCCCTGTGTCGAGGCCGGATGCGACGAAGACGGCAACGATCTGCTTTCGCTTCTCGAGATAGACCACATCGTCGTAGGAATTGATTGCCTCCATGATCTGCCTCCCATTGTTCCGGGCAGATTAATTCAATAGTGAAAACTTGCAAGGCTAGCGTGGCGCGGGAAAAGGGATTGTCGTCTTTGAACTGTGTCACTGCACACTCAGCGAGGAACTGGAACGCGCTGTGTAGTGTAAGGGTGAGTACTGTCCGCATTGTCCGTCAACGAGCGTTCTGACTTCCTACTGGGGTTGTCCTTGAACATGTCCTTGTCCCTGTCCCTGAGCGGAGCGTAAGGGCAGCGCAGGAAGTGCAGGCCAGTAGGAAGTCAGAACGGGAGTGCCTGACGGAATGGATGCGGAAAAGTGAGCAATTGCAAAGCGCTGGAAGCGCGAGGTGGATCACTGGAGGGGGGCAGACAGTGAAGGGGTGTGTTTCATGGTCCTTCTGACCCACGTGAGTGGAAGCGTTCCGACATTTATAGAATGGCAAGCGCGAGCGGGACGCACGTTTTTCTACAGTTGATGTCAAGAGTCGCGAACATGTAAGGTGTCGCGGTCCGACGAGAAGGGGTACTTGTCGCTGGATGAGTCCAGCCATTAAAGCAGTGCCCCCCGACCTCGAAGATTCGGATCGTTCCGCGTACTACCGTTTCGCTATCTAGATTAAAGCGACGTCTACGTGTGCAACGCTGTACGCAAGAAAGCCGCCATTACCAAATGGGGTCATTCGTTTCTCTCTAGTGTGGCAACGCTAGTTCTTTGACAACGGTGATGGCGGCTACTCTTGCTTGGACTATCCCCAGGCTGCCATTATGATCATGAGGATCGCGTGGTCTCAGAGCCCGCCGCTCACTAAGTGAACAACAAGCATAGGCTGACGCATGACACGTCACTCCCAATGGGAGCTCTCGAGGAAAACTATTTAGACAGAGATTTGATGAAGCCGGGCCTTTTCCAAAGGGCTGTGAGTGCTTCTTTTCGTGCTGAGACACAGATTGGATGGGAGGGAGGACGTGTGGCCTTTTACCCTCCTTTCTCATCTATACCCCAGCTACGACTTCGATGATTGACTTTGCTTTGGCGGCGTTATGGTCCTTACGTCCGGACACTTATGAAATCTGCGCGCAAGCCATCCGTACTTAGTTTCTGGAGTAGCGGCGTCGCCACCGGAACCGCCAAAACGAAATCAACCATCTCGTTTTTAGCAGACGCTTATTTATGCTGATTGGCTTCGGGCGAGAGAGTGGACATTGTTAACATCCTGCATCGGCTACCCTCCCGAGAATTACTCGGTACTCTCGCTCACTCCTGCATGTAGGCTCTCCTACTCTCCCTCTCGAAACCAACCACAGCGGTGCGCCTGAACTCTTCCGCTGTTTTCTCTGTCAATGTACAAATATGCAAAAGAAAAAGCCGCCTATTTCTAGACGGCTCTCTCCGCATTGAACATGCAAGTGTCGAATGCTCGCTGTGAACAGATCGAATCTGCGCACAAAGAGCATCCTTCATTGCCATTCGATACTTGCATACCAGAACTGTAGCACGAGGTTTCACGTGTCACGCTAGAGGTGTGGATATCTTGCCAAGCCATTGCGGTGGAGTAGACTCTTCCCGATCAGAACGGGAGGTCGCTATGACCGTCAATTGGTTCGCGGAAGCAAAGCCAACGTTTGAGCACTTAGTGAAGCTGTGTGATCACCTGGCGAACGAATTGGAGATAACGACGGCGGAGTCAGCAGACGCGCGCGCGCTGCTGAGAAGGGCGGGCGCCTTTATCGAAGTACTGGAGCACACTGCATTAGATCCTGCGTGGCTCAAGGACGTAGGGGAGACTATGCCCGACGAGGAAGTACTCTTGAGGATGATCACTGATGAGGCGCTGTTCTTTTCGGGACTTGCCGAGAAATATTTCGGCGATCTAAAAAGTGAACTGAAGGACGTCGCGCACTAAATTGGCGAGCCTCGCATTTGCGCGAGGCTCTAGATGCATCCTCATTTGATCATACCGCAGGTTGCAATCAAATGTCTCAGAAGCTAGAATGGAGTGTTGCCTCTCTGCAGATCGTTTCTGAGCTGCCCCCTAGTGAAGCCCCGGCATTGAAGCAAAACGTGATCTTGCTTGGTGTATAGATTACATAAGAGATCGGAGCGTACTCAGTATCAGCGCCTCCTCGACGGGTTGACACCTCATATATCGAGTCGTGCTGCACCTCGAGGGTCGGTTGTATGGAGCAGTCATTCACCGTTCCGGTCGATATAGTCGGCGAAACCCATGTCTGCAAATTATTGGTGAGCTTGCGCTGATATTGCATCATGAATGCAATGTCGCACGAGACACGTCTATTTAGATTCTTGTCGATGATTAACGTATTGAAACGACAATTGAACGTGGATGGGGAGCCGACGTGGACGGGGCACTTAACGGCTTGCGAAAGGACTGTTACGCCATCCTGTGAAAGCGCGATGGTGTTCAAATTTGCTGTGATCGCGAACGCTAGCGGTATTGCGAGGACAAGACGCTTCATGGGCAGTCTCCTTTGAAAAGAATGACTGACTTACTGGAGTGGTCGATGCCGAAGTCGCAGGGACTAGAGTAGCTCATGATTCATTTCAGCACTACCGGACATTCACAACCCGGAACGTCCTGTGATGGTCCGAAACGCAAGCCCCCCTGGGGAAATGGTCAGGGCGCATTCGCGCGCCTCCTGGGTTCAATCCTTACTCCAGTGTAGCATCGGACTGAAGCAATCCGGCGTGGGTACCGTCGATTGTGCGGACGATCTTGCGGATCAGCGCGGCGATAGCGACGAGAGAGGAAATGATCACGAGCACGCTTTGGACTACTGCAACAACAGAGTCGACGAGCTGTGTAAGAAGATCTGACGGAAGAGAGATATTTGCAAGACCAGCGGCCATGGTGCCGTAAGTTACTAGGGCAGTAAGACCGGCCTTGACTGTTAGGGAGCGCGCAGTCGGATCAGCAGACGACCATACGAGCCAATTCCACGCGAGTGAGATGTATTTTGTCATACCTTAAGTGTACGACATGAAACGGCCGGTCCAGGAGCCGAGGTGGATAAGTCAGAGCCCCCACCTCTCCCGCACGACCTGGCGAGTCTTAGGACCAAAGAAGCCAGCATCAGGCATGATGCCAAGCTTGCGCTGAAACGCACCGAGAGCTGCCACCGTAAGCTGTCCGAAATATCCGGTCGGTTCGAAAGTCGCGACGCCTTGTTTCACCATTAGGCGCTGAAGGACGTACACATCGTACCCGATGGCGCCGAGCGTAAGCGTACGTTGGAAGATTGATTGCGTTGGGTCCACGCAACCGTGGTATCCCAAATCGTAGTCCCAAATTTCGTAGTAGTAGCCGGCGGTGTCGCGATAGATCGATCCCGCTGGCCAATCGGAATAGCTGCTGAGGTACTTCTTATCGGGCGAAGTCTGCGGCGTCCTGCGTAACGCCCTCTTCTGACAGTGCCGATGTGATCCGCGCTTGTCGCCAGCCTTTTGCATGGCCAAGGTTATCTGGACGCCGCTAGAAAAGACCAATCCGTGGTTCGCCTCGGTCCCTATGACCTCGCCAGCCTTAATATTCTGCCCCTGGCTGCACTTAGGATCGCAATGGCCCACCAGATACTCGTAGAGCTCAATTCCGTTGTCTACGATGCCGAAAACGCCGGTAAAGCCGCTTCCGTCGTTTGCCGGATTGGCTACGGTCAGAACCTTGTAAACATACATGTCAAACGGGGAGTGGATGAGGCTTCCGTAACCGCAATCGACGTCGATTGCGGGATGGCCTTTCAGTCCGGTTGATACATACGCCGAATTGGCATTTGCTCCGAAGCCTTGGTCCATTCGGCAGGTGTCTGGGTTGATGTTCATGAATTTGTTTTGGTGCTGATGACGAGCGCCACGAGTGCACCTATCACCGCTATGAGAACGATACCTACAAAGCCATACACGAGCATTTTTACAGGCCAAAATTCCGCCCGTGTAACGTATTCATTCTTCGCTTCTTTAAATTCTTCACGGAGCTGATTGACCAGGACATACAAGGAGATGAGAATGTCGTGATCGTTTGTAAATTCTATTTTTTCTGAAGGGTCTTTAGGAGGCATATCAGTTCATGAAAGTAATTATACAGCTTAGGAATAGGTCTCGGGGATCGAAAAGCCTCCACTGGTGATATCTGTAATTTGCCTACCCTGCTTGGCCTGGGTGTCAATGAAACTGCTTTTCACGAGCTCGATGGTGATCTCGACGCTTTCAAGCCTATACCGGACTTCGGTAATGAGCATATTGTCGCGAAAGATGTCGTCCTGGTTGGAACTGTAGCCCACCAAGCGACAGGTATCGCCTGGATTGATGTCCTCAATGTCCGCCCCTAAACCCTCTGAGTTGTTGTTGTCGAAGATGGTGCAGACAAGACGAAGCGCCGGGTCTTTGTTCTCTGCAAGGAACTTGGCGCCAGCCTGGTCGGCGGCTCCTGTGTCTTTGATACCCAGATCCGTAAGGCGCTCAGCTCGTCTGCCATAAATGGCAACAGAGGCATCGTCTTGGTAGTGGTTATAAACCCCCGATGAATCGCCGTTATAGATGAGGACGAAATTGCGAAGTTTCTCGAGTGATTTCTCTACGTGCACTCTTGAGAAATGACGACCGAAAATGAATGTATGAGTTGGCTCAGTCGGAATTTCTTTGAACGTGAAGTTACCCACCTCATCGAAGTACCAGTACACGTTCTGGGGCGCGAGGCTCTTGAGCGCATCAATCGCTTCGCGGTATGTCTTTTGCTGAAAGATATACTTGGCGGTCGTCGACGTGTTCGGTATATCGTCAGTTGAGTTGTAGTGGATCTTCGTGCTGCTCGTCTCCGACACATATTGGTCAATCACTGCACGCATTATGAGACCAATGTCGGCCGCATTATTGCTCGCGCCGGTCGTCGTGAGGCCCGTTGAGCTGTTTGAGTAAAGCGTGCTCTGCGAGCCGTCCTTGAGGATATCGAGCGCGAGAAGCGTATAGTATCCGAGAATATGCACGACTACCTTCTCACTTGATCCATCGAGATCACGTTCAACAAGTGAAATATATCCGCGATAGATCGTGCGAGTCATGCCGTACGGCAAGCCGTTCGCATCCTGGGCTAAAGTATCAGCGTCGCAGATGACGAGCTCCACGTCATTTCCTTCACGGAGGTCGCTGCCTGAGTAGTCAAATCCGACGTTGTACGTGATGATGCATTCGCTCGAGCCACCATTGAGTGTCTTCGTGTATCCATTGAATTGGATATTGGTCCATGCCGTGATGAAAGTGCCGCTAGACGTCGACACCTTGGCGAGCAATTGTTTTCGTGCGTAGGTCATTAGAGATACGTCTTAGTGTACTGGACCGTGTGAGTGAATGTCGTTGCCTTTGGCGAACCACCCATCAATAATCGAAATGAGAGCTTCTCGAGCCCTGCTGCCGGCCACGTGCTGCCCGAGTCTGTGCTTCTGACGTTAGTTGTGTACGGTGCGTTGTCGTAATCCAGATATGGAGAATCGGGACCGTAAATGAAATAAGTGTTCGACGGGTCCGTAGATGCAGCAGTAAAACACAACCAATACTTGGTGTTTGCATCGAGAGAAAATATGGACCCGGCAGGAATGTAGACGTAGCTCATGTCGGGTGTGGCCGGGATTGCGGTAGCCGCAATAGGCCCTGACGCAATCGTAGCGCCCCCAAAATCCGGGGCCCCTGCATTGTCATTCTTGATGTACCAGGTGAAATTTCCTGGTGATCCGAGTTTGCAGAGGCCGATCACGAAGCCGCCGAAAGTATCGTCCGCATACGGTACCTGAAAGCTTTGTGCGTACCATCTGGAATTCAGATTATGTACCAACGCAACCCCTTGCGCGGGAGTCGTATCGGCGTAATCGCTCGTTGCTTGATTGATGAAACCACCTGTCTGAATCCGGATATTATTCACGCCAATCTTAAGCCGAGGGAAAATTCCAAAAAACGGCCCTTCTACCTGTTCCGTGGACGATAAATTGTCGGTCACTTTCTTGTTGGCGAAGTCGATGACGATCTGCTTTCCTGACAGTCCCGACATATTGACGTTGCGAGTGACGATGATGCGTTCACCTGTGTCCACATCGGTGTACTGAAAGCCCCGCATAGTTGAGTCCGGAGTGCCTGAGAGCGTGAGCGTCACGACGGGCTTTGGTATTGCGCTTCCGGCTAAGGTGAACTGCTGATCACTATCGCAGGCGAAAAAGTTTCGCGGGGGCACGGCAATCGTATAGGATACCCACTGTTCGGTGCTGCTGGTAAATGTGCCCGGATTTTCATCGAGCGTGGGGTTGGGATTCAGAAGGCGTTCTGCTGTATTTGTGCTGGCGCCATTTGCGCCTGCGGCTGTTGAAGTCTGAAGGTTTGAATATGCAGCGGGAGCAACGGTGGCGACGACCTGAGCGTCGCCGCCACGAGTTGCGATCCACATATGGATATCGGAAGTCGTTACGGACTGTGCTGGTGGGTTTGAATTGGTGGAATTTCCCGTACTCGCTGTGCCCGTCGGTGTGTTGGCATTTGCAATTCTGAGTACTACGTGCGTGCTTTGTTCTGATGCACTGGTCGTTATCGTGCAGGTATCTGAGCCCTCTGCCGCTTTCCAAAAGATGGCTTGCGTCACAGCGCTCGTGCCATCTGTCGTCTGTCCAAGTTTTGTCCAGTCGGCCGGCGCGGTGCACGTGGGGTTTCCATCCACCGTGAACACCAACAAAAGAATCTCACTCTCGAGAATTCCAGAAGGCAATGTAATGACGTGGGAGAGTGTATCTACCGCGGTCGTAGCCCCTGTCGAACGCGTCATCACCACGGGCCGTGTGGTGTCTACTGCAACGCCATTGGCGGCTGTGGTCGTTGCCGTGTCTTTTCCTACACCGGACGAGACGGTGAACTCGGCCGTCCAAGGAACCGCATTGGTGTGGTAGTGGTCTCGGTCGAACGCGTGCGATGTGCATGTGGCAACAAAGCGCATCGTGCCACCACCCCACGAAACATCCAGGTTCTTTTCAGGGCGTGAGAACAACTCTTTGAAAGAGTCGATATTGGCATCGAGCGTTGCCTGGTCGGCGGCTGTAAGCGTTCCCTGCAGCCTAACGGTCTTCCTTCCGTAGCGCTCTGAAATGAAAATATCACCGTCATCTCGAGCTTGCGGCAGCGCGATTATTGATCGATCCGCGACGGTTTCGTGCTTAACGAACTGCGGCATATAGGCGGAGGTCAGTATTTCTGTTCCGTCAAATTGGATCGATGCCATATGCCAATTGTACTATGCTCCTGCAGTGCGGAGGGAGCTCTGACGATTGATAGTGTCGATGGTCTGCTTGATCAGCGTCTGAATGCCAGCGTCGCCAACGACGGCATCATTGAAATTGAAATGGTAGGTGTTTCCCAAGCTGCCGGAATTTCCAACAGGGATCACCCGCTCCTGACCATGCGCGAGAATCGGAACGGGCATACCAGGCGCACCGGGTACAATGCCTCCTTTGTCAAAGCTAGGTAGAGCATGGAAGGTACTCTGGGTCGCAGGTGCTCCGATGGCCGAGCCGACCTTACCAGCAATGTCACCGATAAACTGGAACGGCTTCTCGATGATCCCTTTGGCTTTGTTGTAGAGATCGATGAGCCGCTGTATCCGATCGGCAATCGGCTGGAACACCTCGAGGGCCTTGTCCCTGAGCATGTCCCAATGTTTGATAATCCAGAGTACGCCAGCAACGATGCCGCCGACGATTGCGCCGCCGATGATGAAGGGCGCAAGCGCAATGGCCGCGGCGACGATCGCCGGAATGAGAGCAGTCCAAATCGTGATGCCAAGGGCTATGAAGGCTGGTATGAGCGCGCCCGTAATGGCGCCTGCGATTATGAGAAGAATTGTCTGGTGCTTTTGCAGCCATTTAACGAGCTCTGCCGTGTTATCGGCCCATTCCATGATCTTCTCAATGATCGGATTCAGCGCTTTCAAAAACGCAGTGAGTAGTGGCAGCAGGCGGGTTCCGATGCTTTCTTCCAGGTTTTCGAACTCCTTGTGAAAGATCTGTACCTGGCCTTGGAACGTATTAGCGAACGCCTCGGACTGGCCCGATACCTTCTTCTGCAGCTCAGCGAGTGCTTGCATCGGCGTAAGGGTGTCGCTGATCTCAATTCCGTAGAGCTTTAGAGCACGCTGGTTGCCAGACATGACCAGACTGATGAGCTTTTGCGAGTCCGCCAGATCAATACCTTTCGCGCGCGCGAGGTCCATTGCGAGGCCGTTGAGCTTGATCGCTTCGTTCAAATCGCCCGTGCGCTGAAGGAGGTTAGCAATAGAGACCGCGGCATCCTCGTCATCAAAGCCGAGCTTTGTGGTTGCCGCAGCAGCCTTGAGGATCGAATCGCGGGCGACCAGGCCAGTCTTACCCATGGTCGCAAGCGTGGCGTCCATTTTAGCTATCTTGGTCTCCGCATCCGCTGCCGCCTTAACAGCTGCAACGCCAAACGCTCCGACGGCCACGCCGGCAGCACCGATACCGATAGCGAACTTCGTGGAAGCGGAAACGGCGTATTCGAAACTACCCCTCATCTTCTTGAGTTTCTCGTTTGCGTCATCCAAGGCCTTACTGGCTTCATCGCGCGCCTTGATTACGATCTGTATTTCTTGCTCGCTGGATGATCCGAATAGGGACATATGTCTATTGTAACTGATCGCGGGCCTGCTTCTCCTTTTTCGCGTCGAGATCGTACTTGGAAATGAGGAGGTCTATAAACCACTTAGGCTGCGCCGAGTAGGTTGTGAAATCCCAACCCATGCGCTCACACATGAACGCTATCAACATGGGGCCTTTGATTTGCCCTGACGCGTAGCTCGCGATTGATTCTGCTATTTTTTTTTATCACCGGTCGCTTCGTCGATGGCCGCGACGACTTCGCGGTAATCGCTGACCGGCAATTGGAGCACTGCGTCGAGTACATTGTCTCTGTTGCCATCTACGCTAACGACCATGGTTTTGATCGCAAGATGGCTAGACTCCGTGGCCATAGAAGCGGTGACGCCGCTGAGCTGGGCGGACGCGCCGCCAGCAGCATCACGCTCAATTCTGCCGACTTCCATCTTCTTGAGGAACACGTCTTGGACCTGCTCGAATTCACCCCCGGTCATGTAGGTGAACATAGCGATCTCGTGCCCTCCTGCAGTGTTGACTATTCGTGTTGGTCGATCCGCCATATTATGCGTAGCTCGAGGTGTCGTTGACGACTACGACCTGAACTTCTTTATCGGTGGCCTCGTATTCGACTGTGAAGGTTTGATTTAGGACGATGATGCCATCGAGGTTATGAACGATAGGCTCGCCGGTAAGGACCAGACGACCGAGCTTGATGGTGATGCTTTCTGCCGTAGTCCCGCCACCTGTTACGGCTCCGGTGAAAGTGACGATAGCGGCGTTCTTCGTGTTCGCCTTGTATTTGTCGAGCTCCGTAGTGCTTGAGAATTGGAGGGAGTAGGAGCCTGTGGCTTCGAAGCGGCCAGCAATCCACGCGGTCGGCTGGTTGCTACCTGAGAGAAACGCCTCATCCACGAGCACGTTATTCTTGATGTTGAGATTGAAAGACTTGATCGCAGTAGCGGAATTTCCTGCTGCTGCAGAAAGAGATGTGCCGAGCTTGAGCGTCATTTGGTGATAGGCGTATTCGCTCTCCTGGGCAAATGACTCCGTTACAGAGCCCGTATCAGGATAGCCGCCAAGTATCTGGGCAGTCATCTTTGCCCATGAGTCAGAAACAGAAAGGTCGAGCTCGTTGACGACGCAATTCGCGAAACGCTCGGTGACGATCGATCCATCCTCGGAAAGAATGGTTGCCGTTTTCATTGAGGCGTTTGTCTGCTGGACAGTGAACGTATGCGAGTAGGTGCCATCCGTTGGGCCAGATGTGGATTTACTGCCGAGAGCGAGATAGCAGAATATCGGGGCGATGTCGCCGTTCGGAATTATGCCGATCGATCCGCGCGAGAATTTGCGCTTGATCATACTGTCGGAGGACATGTTGCGCACACCTCGTTGGGATGTGAGCATTTCTTTTTCGGACACCCCTTGCAGCGAAAGCTCAGTCCACTTCGGGAAGTGTGTTGCAGCGACTGCTGTTCCTGCGGTCGCTTCGATGCCGATGCCTACATTGGTCTGTGTTCCGCTGGTGATTGCCATACATTATTTGATGACTGCTTTTTTATTATCCTCCACCTTCGTAATGTGGGGATGTGCGAGGATAATCTTTTGGTGCTCTTTGTTTTCAGGAAGCTCGCGATGTTCTCCGGCGGAGATGGCCCATCCGAATCCGGGGAAATCAATGGAGCGTCGTGAAGTCACTTTCATACGTATATTCTACCGCACTTGGTGGAAGGTCGCGACGAAATCCACACGTGCCTCTACCGACCACTGCTCGGGCGCGCGATTTTGCAGGGTGAGACCGTAGTCAACTCTGGTGACTGTGCCGAGATCAGTGCGAAGGCCATATGTCGAATCCAGCAAGGTATTATGCCGTAAAATCGACAGCACCGAATTGTCTTTGAGGCTGTAATCAGCGTCGCGGCCCTCGATAATTTCGTACAATGTAGCGATCCCGGCGTTGACCGCACCCGCGTTCTCATCTGTGGACAAGTCATTGCGAATATCGGCCACGACGGTGATGGACATACTTATTCCGTGCTCGTCCTCAGTATTGGTGAACGTGCCCACGCGCGTTTCTCTTTTCGAGATCATCGCGTACGGAAAATCGACACCGGGCACCCTGATCGGTTCGCCCTGGAAATACGTCTTAATCAACGCGCCATTTGCTTTTAGGAGGGCGATGTACTTTTCAATTACTGGGTCTGAGTAGTCGGACATAGATTAGGGGTTATGCATTCCTGCTTGTAAGTGCGCCTGGAAGAATCTCACTATTTCTTCGCGCTGAGACTGCCCGATTTTCATCATCACACGACGTGGCAATCTCTCTCGCGGTTTGTTGCTCTGGTGATATTTGAAGTATGGAGCGGTGTTGTAGATGACCGCCTGGTCCGTCGAGACTATCGCTTGAAAGCTTCCTTGCATCCGCCCCGATGCAATCAGAGGCGTGGATGGAAAGCCCCGCCGCGCTTTCTGCGCAACAGTGTACGGTGAGAGGCGTTGCCATCTCTCGCCGATCGCTGCGCCTTGTGACTCGAAAACATCCCGCGCAAAGACAGTCTTCAGATACTGAGCAGATTCCTTGAACGGATAGGACAAATCCTTGATGCTCGATCCCAAACCGAGGAGAACTCGAGAGAGCTGCTTGTCCCCTTCGATGCGCCATTCCAGTTGAAATGCCATACATATTAAAATCTGTCGCCTATTGAGAATTGAGCCTCGTCAGTGTCTTCGTCATTCGGGTAGCCGTCCAGTACACCGACCTTCGTGTTACGCTCGAGCTCTGTACCGTCTGCGCCGATGAGGATTTGCGTTCCTTTCGCGATTGATTTGATGAGCGCGCGACCTTCGCCAAGCCACTTCACTCCTTCACCGTCTTTGCCGAATTCTTCGTAGTCGATATATCCCGCCGCAAGCAGCTCGCAGATTTGACCGAGAAGCGCCGGTACCTCCGCAAGTGGCATAACATACTTCGCTGCAAGAGCGCTATTGATCTCGTTCTCAGCCTGCTTGCGCTTCACTTCCAGACGTGCATCTGAGTAGCGTGGATTACCCGCCAGTCCCGCATGCTTCCTGATCGCGTAGAGAGAGGCGTAGCGTAGACTCTCATCCGCGAGTACCGCCTCAGCATCGTCGTCATCCGTCTCCTCGGCAGTCGTCGAATTGTAATAGGTGGCTTTGAAATAGGTGTACGTGCTCCCGGTGTATTCGAGTGTCGTACCCATCGGGTCGTCGACTTGGATGAGAACCGGAGAGCCCTCTGCAGTCAGTTCTGTGAAGCTACCAGCAGCCGATGTAGCGCCGTAGAACTTGCGTTTGTCGTACCGATAAAGCCTGATCGGCTCGCCCTTCGAATGATTGAACTTCAGTGTTGCTACGCGGATGTTGGTGCTTCCTGAGACCGCTTGATTGATCTGCGCGAGTTCACAGAGCTCGTTCCCTTCATGGCCGACTGCTAGAAACGCTGCATTTGCGAGACCGTTGTTGTTGACCAATGTAAGGGTCACGTTCGATCCGGCAGTTGCGTCGGCATCGAGAATACCCATTTCTCCCTTTATGAAATCCTCTGTCGGCGCCTGGAGAGCTCTCATGCCTTTAGGATAGCACGGCAGTATGTGCCTTCGAGGTCAAGAGCGTGCTTGTGGGGAAACGGGAGGTCATCAGCGGAGAGGACGCGCGCCGCGTAAGAAGAATGGTCGTTGGCCGGCCTGAGGTGGTTGTGATCTGGACCGCCTGCGTTCCTATGATCGATCCGTATGCTACTGAGCCATATGAAGCGTTGCCGAACATATAGTTAGTGTATCAGATACTTTTTGCAGGCAACGGCCCATTCGCTTTGTAAATATCTGATTCCGCTTTTGTGATTGGAAATTCAAACCTCGTTCCGCTTTGATCCAGACACACCTCGTAATCTTGCGACCCGATGATGTTAGCAACGATCGAAACCTTACCGCTAGTTGCAGAAGGTAGACTACCGATCCTATTCATTGGATCGTAGTAGCCATCATCGAGACTGCCTGATGGTGTGTCGTACACGTTCTTGGTAACCGCCCCTGTGCAATCCAATGGCGTGCCCGCTTTTCCTAATATTTGTGCTGCACTGGCGAAGGTCATGGCGCCGACGACTATTGCAATTCCTTTTTGCGTGGGCGTCATACTATGGAAAAAAGAATGGAAACGCCGCGCTGCTGTCAGAGTATGGATCGGCGGATGTTACAGCGACTCCCACAGGCAATTCAGCCATCAAAATACCGACACTTGCGATTGCAGCCGCCTTCGAATAGGTAGCAGTGAAACCACCCGCTGGATGCACGACGCCATTACTGTCGCCGTATTCACGCGACGCGGAGCCTACACTTCCAGAGTTATCCACTCTCCCAGTTGCTCCTGTTGTTGCCCATCCGTTGCTTGATTCATTGTATGCCATCTCCACGACCCAACTATTATCAGCAACAGTCGTGAGTGTTTGGGATATTGAAGCGGCTCCTGGCCCGCCAGTATTTGAAATGAATGTTGTAGGGAGTGTTGGCGCATTTTGTCCTGTATACGACGCCATGAATACAATCACTGACTCAACCCCCGTGCCGCTCGCAACAACACTCTTAATCCCCGCATGAGGACTTTTAATCGCCCATAATGCAATACTGCCGTGAGTATTATTCACATTTCCAATGAATGTCATCGCTTGACCGTCCCATGTAACACCCGAAGAAGTGTCACTCGCTCCATTTTGCTGAAGAAATACAACACCAACCGTTGCGCTTGCTGAGGTATTTCCGCTGTTGACGGTAACGGTGGGGAAATTCCCGTTGCCTGTAACGCTGACATCAAACGCAATCGTCGATGCAAATACGGGATGCGGATTGAAGAATACAAAGACTGACAGAATGAGAAAAAGCGTGAGCAGTCGTCGCATATTACGGTAAGCATGTGCCCTTGGGCGTGGTTGATGCATACAAAAGTAGATAGCGACCACCGAGGGGACTATTTGCCATTGCCGAATAGATGAATCCGAAAATCGTAGATCTCCCCGCAACGGTGCTTACAGTGGGTGTGCCCATCGACGATATGATAAAGCCGGATGAGAAATTGTCCCACGCTACATTGCGCCCGCCGGTCGCGTCTTCGCAGATTTCGAGCAAATATTTGAATCCGTCGATTGGCCGGGAAGATGTTGAATTGAGCTGTAATGTGAGGGTCGATGTTGCGAGCACGCGGACGTAGTTTCGAGTCCACACGATATTCAGCAGAGGGCCTCCAACAGCACTCGATGAAGCAATATTGCTACCTACTGCGGCATCGAAGAGCGTTGTCGTTGCAATGGATACACCTATACCGCGCGAGCTATCGAGTGTTGTTGTCGCTATACCAAACGAAATAGCGCTCCATAAGGGGGCTTGGAAGGTCGATGACGCGTTCACGAAAATCCCTTGCGGGAAGTTCACCGTTCCTGTTCTGCCGTTCATCATTATTGATGCTACGGTCGATGTGCTCAGATTCGTGGAGGTCGCGAAGTAGAAGTTGCTCGAGATCGATCGCATCGTCCACTGAAAGTCATTGGGATTACCGCTCGAGAGCGCGAGCTGTGGGCGAGACGAGGTGGCAATCGTCAGTAGTGACCATGCAGGGCTTGATGTGCCGAATAACCACAAACCACTGTTGGTGAGCCGGCCGCGCAAATTTGATGAGAGTGTCCCTTTGGTGAAAAAGTCTATGGTCGATGAAGCATCCGAGAGTGTCGAGGATGCGGTCGTGAATGAAAGGCCGCCATCGCTTGACAGAAGCGAGAGGTCATTATTTCTTTGGCCTGAGAAGAGCGCCTGGCTATATCCGTCACCGTTGAGGCACAGTTCTCCAAAGTAAGACGTATCCGTGGAGAGCCTGTTTTTTACAACCTTACAAGCCGATGCATTGGTTCCTGCATTCGTATTTGACGTTATATCTTGCACGTAGCTATTCACGTTGCCGGACGACTGAAACAGTGTCGTTGAGCCGAACAGCATTCCGCTGTTAGCGAATTTTCCGACCATCAATCCACCGAGTATCGTAGTCGTAGAGGTGTCGGTACCAAGGGTTGATGAGGCGTTTACGGTGATGCCACCGTTAAAATTAACGACCGTCGAGGTGCCGTTGTAGGCTTGTGTGAACGGATAAGATCCCGCGCTGGGCCATGCAGATCGACAATCACCACTTACACACACCGTTGTCGCCGAAAGGGCGGTAGTCGAAGCGTACGGAAATTGCGAGGCGAACGTTGTGGTGGCAAACACTGCACCAAAACTTGGGGATGACGAAGCATTAATGGTCAGAGTACCACCGAGGGCCACACTCGCATCACCGGACAAGCCCTTATACGAGAGATTGATCGTCGAGTTTACGAGATCAGTATTGGCGACAGTTGCGCATGTGAAAGCACCTACGGCTGAGATCGCTCTCAGAAACTGATTAGAACATGCTGATGGTGCGGTGTAGCCCGTTACACCGCCTGTCGATCCAGCGAGAAGGAGCGCCGAGGCGATGCCGCGAATACCGAGAGTTGTGGTTGTTGCGCTCGTCGTCGTGCTGTTTATCCCAGTGAAATTGTCGAACACAGCGGGATTTTGAGCGGTCGATGAGGCAAAGATTGGACCGCGAATCCAGATTGGTGTCGTAGTTGAAAGTGTCGTCGTGGCGTAGGTTGAGAGCGAAACAAATAGATTACTGAGGGTCACTTTCGCTGCGAACGTGGCGAAGTCCGCCGCTGCTATACAGCCTGGCACCGAGGCAGTAGCTGCTGTGCAGGTGACTGCATTGGTTGCACCGCTCCACACGAGTGCTCCTGAGAACGTCGTGGTCGCGGTGTGTACGTAATTAAATTCATTTTGCGTTTCGTAGCCGGCCTGCCCAGCGGTTGCAGGTTGAATTGTGATCGATCCGCCGGAGCCAATCTGCGTGAGAGAGCCACCGAGAGGTGACGCAGGTGTCAGGGTCGATGTGGCGACCGATGCGACTGTGTTCTGTCCGGTCGCATAAATAAGTTGATTTGCCGTTATGGCGGACGAGGTGCCGATCTTAGTAGAGAAGCTTGCATTGAGATCAGCCTGGCTCGAGAGCGTCCCAGTGATTGCACCCCACGCAATACCAGTGATGTACCCCTTACTCGTGCCCCAGTAGTCAGCCGAGGTCGTAGAGAACGCAGAACCTTGGTTCTGTGATAGGAAGTAGGATGCCGACGATGTGGAGAATGCTGGTCCCTGATTTTGTGCGAGGAAATATGTAGACGATGTGGTAGCCCACCTCACCTTTGTAAGATCCCAGGCCTCGGCAGATGTAGTAGAAAAGAAGTTGTTCTGTGTCTTCCAATAATCTGAAGAGGTCGTAGCCCAACGCCACTTGGTCGCGTCCCACGCGTCTGTCGATGTGGTGGAGAAGAAATCGCGGGTGCCCTTCCAATAATCAGCCGATGTCGTGGAAAAGGTGCCGCTCGCCCCCCCTATAGAGGTGTAGCACGTGCCATTGAGACACAATGTGCCCGTTGAGATTGCCGTTGTAGAGGCATATGGGAATGTCGAGGCGTTTGTCGTTGATGTAGCAGTGAAGTATCCGGCGGTCGGGGATGTTGTGGCGGCAAGTCGAAGTTGTGAGTTGCCGATAAGAAATGCCCCGGCAGGCACGCTTGTCAGACCGGTGCCGCCGCTCGGCACCGTCGACTGCGCATATGCGATTGGTACGATTGCAATCGAGGCGAAGGCTGTGGCTGCGAGTATTGATATGAAACGGTGAAGCAGCATAGTTACATTATCCCATGGATTGAACCTCCGATGCCGACGGGAAATGAGAGTGTCACGTTGGGAGTACTCCAGGTCCATACGGCTGCGCCGCCGACCGTTGAATCAGAGAAATACGTGCTGCCGTTGATGACGACCGCGCGGGGCTGCGCGGTAAAGGCAAATGTCACGTTCGAATCGTTAACGGTGCCAGTGGGGATCTCCTTCGGGAAGAAGCTCGCCGCGATATCGATGATCATCTTCTGGGTAAGCGCCAAAACCATCTTATAGGTCTTGCCGGCCGTATTCTTCGTGCTAGCGCTGCTACTCTCCTGGGCGCGAGTGATCGTGAGTGTGTCGCTCGAGCGCGCGGTGACGCGCACAATCTCCACATTGGGATCATCTGCAGGGTCGCCGTATGTGGTGGAATCCCACCAAACGAGATTAAAAGCCCCGTCCGATGATGGATCGGGGAGTCTCGCTCCATGGCCTGACGAGAGCGCTATCGAAGTAGCGGACGCGTCATACCCTGTGCTCACGGTGCATTTTGCAAAGTTTTTGGTTGGATCTAGGGTCATGAAAATGCCGCCTGGTCGCTACGGCCGGAGTGGCGGTGTCCTCCGGCCGCTTTGGCTGCTTACTTTTGCTGCTTGATTGGCACGACCTGCATCCAGACAGAACCGTTGGCTCCCGTGATCGAGGAAACAAAGCGGGTGTACTGGAATGGGGTCGGCATAACGAGCGATGCGGTAGAGCAAATACTGACTGGTGTCGTCGTAGCTGCGCTAGCGAGCGTCGATGTCGCGAACGGCCATCTGGTGGAGAACGGCGTCCCCAAAATCGCGGGATTACTTGTGGTCGCAGAGATAGTCATCGGATCGACGACAAAGTTACGGTAGTAGTCGATGTTATCGGCTGAATGCTCCTGAGCGATGTTGAGGGTGGTGAGCGTCGAGCTTGCACAGAAGCGTACAAGCAATCCCACGAAGTCAGTCTTGGAGGTAAAACCCCCTGCGACTGTCTGCGCGAGTGCGTTGTAGACCGGTGTGGTGCTCGTACCCGTACCAGGCGTCATCCATGCGGGTGACGTACTTGCTGCGCTATTGGTTGTGACGCCAATACCGAAGAATGATGGGTTGGCGTGTGCCACACTTGCGAATGCGAATGCAACGAAAAGCGCCACCATCATGATGAGGCCCCGAAGCTGGATTATTGATTTTGACATAGATTACAGATTAGCGGATGGGTCTTTCTCCTTACTAGGCGACAGGCTGCGGCCCTTGCGGGAGATCGTTGTCTTAGTGGGCTGGTCCGCATGCGCAGGCTCCTGTACGGGAGCGGGAGCTCGCGTCACCGGGTCAACGACCACGGTGATGTCCTTCGCTTCCCCTGAAGCATTTGCGCTATCTGGAGTATCCAATGAGGGCTCGCCTGTCTTGATCTCCTCGCCGCCAGATACCGCCTCCTGGCGTTCTGGCTCCGCATGCGCAGGCTCCTGCACGGGAGCGGGAGCACTGATCGGCTCGGACTGTAGGAGGCCGGCTGAGGCGAGGTCATCTGCTGCTGCGCCTGCAAGCTCAATGGTATCACCGAGCTTATAGTCCTTTCCGTCGTGACTGAGATTACCCTTTACGTAGTAAGTCGCCATATGCCTTATTCGGAGATGACGTACTCAACAAAGACATTAAGCTTGCCGGCCGTGAGAGCCGCAGTTGCGACTGTCGCGGTGATCTCCCTTACTGCTGTGGTCTTGATGAAGGATGCTGCGTTACGAGCTGCATCGAGGACGGCTGTGTCTCCTGCTACTGTAGCTTCAGCGTACGAGCCTGGCAGACATCCGTGAATGCCCGCATCCCAGACGTCGCCCGCAGTTGCGATCGAGATCGCAGATACGAGATCGTTGGCACTTTGTACCGAGAGAGCGATCGTCGCGAGGTCCGTGCCACCGGCCGTCGATTGGAATGTCGTAATGACATCCACCCATGCCTTGGTGATGATCGCTTTGGTCGGCAAATACACTCCGAGGCCGTGGGCCGCAGTGGTCGTATTCGCTACGCCGGAGCTGTCATTCGCTGCCGTGTCAAAGGTCGCAACTGCGAGCCTTCGAGCGACCGTACCCACGCGCTTGGTGTCCGTCTGTCCAGATTTGTTCTGGATGATGAAGTCAGGCGCCGAGATGGCCAGATCTTTCTTTTCTACTGTTCCTGCCATAAATGATTTTGATTATGCGCCCTGGCCCCGCCGAAGCGGGGCCTAGACGCCTAGTAATTAGGAAACGACTGTCTTGAGGAGGTATCCAGCCGAAGCCGATACGAGGTTCTGGTCGTAGTACCAGTTACCTACGCGCACATACGTACCCTTACGGTCCTCTTCATCGGTGCCGCGGAGTCTTTCGACTTGGCGCTGCTGCCAGGTGTAGTTGAGACCGAGCGAGACGGTCTTCTGACCAATACGAGGGTTGATGAAGGCAAGAACCATGTCCTTACCCCAAATGTATGAGGTGGCGTTGGTCTGGGCTTCGTTGGCGGTCTGCTTACCTGCTGCGCCGATGAGTACGCGATCAACTTCGAGCAACGCCGCGAGCAAATCAGGAGTTACCTGACCGCGCTGCGTGTACTTGATGCGCTCAAGGAAAGCAGGATGGAATTTAAGTTTGTCCCATACCTGTTTGCCCATGATAACCGTGTTTGGGCGCTTGAAGATCGAAGCGTGAACGGTCTGCATGCCCGTCTCGATCTTTGTGAACGGGTCACTGTTGCTGTAATCATCAAATCGGTCAGTACCAGAAAGTGTGACGTTCTGGGTAAGGTTCGCGGTGCTCGTGACAATACCGGCGAGCTCGACTTCGCGCGCGACCAAATTCATTTCGGTGACGTTCTCGGTAGCATCGACCATTGGGTCAATACCAGCCGGAGCGTTCTTGAGATCCTCATCTGGAACGAACTGCTTGAGAGCGTGATCTTCGCAGAAGTACGTGAGACCGCTAGTTACTTTGATATCGACTTCATTCGAGTTGGAGCCAGCAGCACGACGATTCGGCGTGTTGGTGAACATACCCTTGTCGTACATGAAGTGCTTACCGGACTGCAATGCAACGGGGAGCGATGGAAACACCTGATCCGCGATGTATGCGTCGTTCTGGTAACCAATCGAAATATTCGAAAGGACTGGATCGACGACTTGATAACGATTAGTAGACATAGAGAATTAGAATTACGTGAGTAATTAGATTGAGATCATCGCCATCGGCGTGAGCATCATTTCGAGGTAATCGCCGTCGGCTGCTGCCGCTTCTAATGCGATACCGATGATTGCTTGCTTGTCGGTCGTCGTCGTAACGACTTTACCGCCCGTAGTGGCCGTGAGGCGCGCCCCTGCCGAGATTGCTGCCGAAGCTGTTACCTTGGTTGTGCCGAGGAAACGGAACGTGCATCCTTCTGTAATTGCCGCCGTGTTCTGCGATACTCCGACCATTGCGTCGGTGTTTGCTGTTGCGACATCAACGCCTGTCGAAGTCACCTTGACTACGAGAAACTTTGTGATCGCGGCGTCAGCAACGAGTGTCTTTTCAAAATCCCTTACTGCTTGAGACATAGACTATAGATTTATATGATTAATTGGACGTACCCGACTCCATCGCCTTATCGTATTCGGCCTTCAATTCAGGCTTCTCTGCGAACACTGCGAGGACGGCCTTCGAGTAGGTGAGTGACTTATCAGATGCCATCTTCTCGCTGGCGAGCTTCTGGACTTCCTTTGCAATGCCTTCTGCACCAGCATTGGCATCATTGCCGCCGTCGCCGAGTTCACCGAAGATCGATGCGTCAGCCTTAGGCATATTGCCGATAAGGGCAACAAACTGAGTGCGCTGCGCTTCTGAGAGCGTCTTAAGAAACGATTCGAGAGCTTCATTCTGCTTAGGAAGGAAGTGACCGGCCTTGTTGGACTCAGAGAGTGTCAACTTGGCGATAACCTCTTTGCGCTCAGACGCCTCCACTTTCTGAAGTGCTTTTGCTCCTGCTTCCGCTGCGACGCGGAGTGCCGCGACCTCCACCGCATCCATGGTAATGACCTTGCCCTTTTCGCTGGCTTGGATCACTGGCTCAGGGGTTGGCTCGGGAGTCGGTTCAGGTTCAGGAGTCGGCTCCGGGGCTGGCTCGGATGCCAACACTACCTTGAACGTCTCCTTCTGTTCCGCCGTCATCTGTTCACTATTCGCGCGGAGGAACGTCTTCTCTTCTGCGGAAAGCTCGGAAGCCTTCTTCGCAAGAATGGACTGTAAATTCATATGGAATGTTATTTGCTTACTAATATCTTCACTAAATGAGTACACCTGCTCGAGCTCCTTGAAGTACGGCTTATTGGTGAGCGCGGCGCCCACAAGAACATTCTTGCGGATGTCGTGCGTCTCCGGGTCGTCGTACACTTCATAGAATTCGGGCGAGAGGTACTTGAACGAACCCTCGGTCAGCAATTTCTCGCCTTCCGGTGTCCATTCGACAGTGCAGTAGAGTCCGTTGACACCGCGATCGATGGCTTCTTTAAACCATCCAACTGCGGGCAACTCTCCACCGCTCATGCCGTTGTCGTGGCCCTGCGTGATTGGAATCTCACGGCGGATCTTGTCATCGAAGTTCTTTTTGAACTGCGTGATATCGCCCGCTGTGATTATCATGGGGCCGTACATCGGGTGAGCCCATTCACCTGTTGGGATGACATGGATCTCACTCGGTAGTTCTGCAGAACCCGACCGTTCTGCAAATAGCTGAACCAACGCGACTCGCTTTTTGCTATCTCGCTGATCTTTGCTCATGCATTCATCATACCGCACACGCGAACGCTGCTGCGGAATGGGAGCGGCCCTATGTTGATAAGTGGAGCCGGGAGAGAGCATCCTTAGGCTGCAATTGCTGCTTGTTTGGCGAATGACTTGGGTACATGCTCTTGTCTTAGTTTGGACCCACAACGACCCGAACAGGAGCTTTCAATGAGCGCTAACGAAGAGCCGTACGGCGTTGATTCTGCAGATCGATTGTATGCAGAGCTTGGTGCAAGTCGCACCTACGAGATAGTGGCCCATTTTACTGCATTGCAGAAAGAGAGGTATCTTACTGCATCGAACCATCTGACTATTGGTTCCTCTATCGCGACTATACTAGTGGGCACTATTTCCATTTGGGCAATAAGATCATTCCAAAAGGACTTTTTCCTTACAGTTGGAGAAATCTCGGGCGCAGGGCCTTCTTTGCTGATCGTTCAAGTAGTATTTTGGCTAGCAGCAATCGCTTCGATTTCTGTTTGCGTCTATATCATTGCGTACATCCATTTGAATTTAGAGAGGTCGCTGGAATTCACCTACAACGAGACGAGAGACTACCTGGAAGAGTTCTTCCACGTTCAGCTCCCAAGACGCTACGCCTAAGGTGAAATGAGATGGCGGACACAAAGGAAGTTCTCATAGCTACGCTAGTTCAGGCCTTACGTTCTCGGATTTTGGGTCCTAAGGATTTCTTCGAACGTCAAAAGAAGCGGTTGCTCCGCAGAGTTTTCATTCTGCTGGGCGTCGTCATCGCAGGACCAGCCATTCTTACCGGCTTGCTCTCTAATACAGACCGAGTTGCTGTACAGTATCGCGGAGCATACATTCAATTCGTTGGAAGGGCGACTGACGACACGCTCATTTTTGCAGGTGCGTTAGTCACCGTATATCTGTTCGCTCTTCTTGCGAACCTCTACTACGCAGCGCACGTCAGAAGTAGTTTCAATGACGTCCAGGCGCTCGAGAAGGAATTTTCAGAGCGGTAGTGCGGTCACCTCTTCTTTGGCATTGGATTCTTAGGTTGAATCAGATCATTCACCGCATCGCCAAACCGGTCGCGCAACGATTGCGGGATGCCACCGATTGTCGGCAGCTCCTCCTCGTCCTTGAGAATTGCGACCCATATGCCGCGACAGTTTGAATGGAAGATGGTGTTCTGTGCGAACGCGTCATCCTTCTCTACAATGCGACCATCGATCGAAAGACAATAGTTGCACGTGCTCTCGTCGAGAATTTCAGAGCGCTGCAGTGCGTGGATGTCGTCACCGTTGCGATCAAAGACAACGCCACGTCCGTGATTAATGTAACCGGAGACAACGATCGCGGACATGTCGCTCGTGAGCGCATCGATCGTCGCCTCTGCTGCTGCGTCCGCTGCTCCGAGCGCCACTGCGATTGACTCGCCTTTGTTCAAAGCCTGGACATATGCATTTTTGCTATCAACTGTGATCTCTGCGATGTGATGCTCAGCAATTGCATCCGACTGAATATCGATCTGCTGTAGTATTGCGCTCGGGTTCGCTGGGGCTGCTGCACCGATCTCTTTTGCTGCGTTGTTCTTTCCGTATTCAAATGCTGACTTGAGAGCGTTCTTTATGATCCTGGCGTAATCGCTCTGCACCTTCAGGGTGGCTTCCTTGATCGCAGCAGTGTCACCTGCATGTGCCGCTTTCGTAAATGCGGCCATGTACGCGTCGCGTGCGCCGTGCAGAAGGTCTTTGGTAGCCTGGTCAAACTGGCCTTCGAGCTCGTCCATCTTGGACGCGAGCTTTTCGAAGTCTACTTTGTCCTCCGCAAACGTGAGCTTTCGCCACGGCTTAAATTCTGAAAACTTTTTTTTTACACCACCGTGTTCGTGCGCCTTCTTGTCTGGGACCGGCTTATTTTCCGGATTGTTCTGGTCTACCGGCTCCGTCTCGCGTATGCCGCTTTCATCGAGCTCAGGCAGGCCAAGCTTCTCGCGGAATGACGCCTCATCAGCATCCTGGGCGGTAAGTGCACCAGATGTTTTGAGTGAAGAGTATGTCTCGGCAAGCGCCTTTACGTCCTCGCCTGTTATGCCCTCGAATTCGAGTTCCGGATATTCCGTCACATTATCGAAGTTCAAGTCGACGAGCTGCTTGATCGCCTGCTTATTGATTGTGGAAGCGATTGAGCGTGCCTCTGACTCTATGGACTGGAGAAAGAGAGCAGAATGATCCGCAGAGAGGGCGTGCGAGCCGCCACCTGAATTGGTAGCACCGGATGAGCCCAGCTCGAGGAATTGCGCGAGTACTGCTTTCATTATCTGGCGGTCATGATGCGCGATGGAATTCTGAGGATCGCGCGTGGTGTTGGCTTTCATGTCCATGAATTCAACAGTGTATCCGTCGGGCTTGATCACGTACGCCTGCGAGTTTGCGCGTATGTTTTTGAGAATGGTTTCCATCGTCGAGCGCTCCCGGCTCGTCGCTCCGTCAGGAAGTTGACCGGAAGGAATGCCGAGGCCCTGACGCTCAAATGCAATCGCGTCAATCTTGTAGAAAACATTCTTCATGAACCAGTGCTTGTAGGCAGCACGAAAGATAGAAGTGCCGTTCCAATTCATACCTTCCATTTCGTGGACGAACACGATGAGCTTATCCATTGGAATATCAACGACACTGCCGTCTGATCGAGTTTGCGTAATACCCGGCGTATCCGTAGGACCAATAGCCCATCGCTGAATTGAGCGTGGCAAACGAGGTGCGAGCTTGCTCCACACGATGCGCTGCTTGCCGTCGATGTCGCGCGTCTCGAACACTTTCTCGAACGGCAATACACCGTACGGAAGTGAGAGAAGCGCCTGTCTCAGGAAATCATCGAATGAAAGTTCTTTAAAGAGACACCGCTCTACGAAGTCTGCAATATCCTGATCTGCTTTCTCTTCGCTGGCTGGTTTGACATACCACTCTGCTGCGCGAATCGGGAGCGTGACGGCGAGCTCTGCAGCGCGCACAGTAGAATCTGATTTGCGCATCTCGTCGTATTTTATAAACGCTTTAACGCCTTGAAGCTCAGTGTTGTATTCCTCGTTGATGAAGCCATTGAGAATATGTGTGCCGGTGTCGCCAATCTCCAGGGCGCGTATTGGTTTCGATTGTGAGTTGGGTTTCTTTTCGGCAGCAAATCGAGGGAGCGAAAAATCTCGCCCAAAGATATTCATGCTGTAATAATAGCACCCTTAAAACTGCCTGCTCATCAATCCACCGGTGACTGTGGATGTGCGTTTCTCCTTCTCGGTCTGTTCAGGCGGTAGCTGTTGGGCGGTCTTGCCGAGCATCCACCGACGCAGCCAGAGCATGGTGCTATCCGGCACGTGATCGTCCTCTTTGAGCGGCTTATCGCTGCCTTCCTGGTATCGATATCGCTTGTGCTGCCAAATACCGGTCTTGCATGCGCGTAGGATGCGGAGTAGGCGGCGGGAGAAATAGGTGCGGTAGTTACCGAGCATGACCTCTTTCTCAGTGCCTAGATTCTTCGAAAGCTCCTTCTTTTTGTCGGTCTTCTTCTCATTGGCGGCGATCTGGTACGGGCGACCGAATGGCACCTCGACGACACTGCACCTGAATTGTTTTTCGGGTGGGAGGGAGTCTATAGCCTTCCTAATTTCGGCGCGTAGGTCCGCGTTCTCGAACGGATGTGAGGCGTCGGCATGAATCATGGACAGCCGGTACTTGAGCACGTCCTTTACGATGTCCGCGATGATTACCCCGCTGCGCACCTGTGTCCATAAGCGGTTCTCAAGCTGTACCTTTACGTTGTCCTTATGAGCGTACCCACACACCCACGACGTCTGACCGGAGAAACCCCAGTCGAGCCCACCTGCAGCGTCGACTCCAGTGCGGTGCGCGTATTCCTCGCCAAACTCGTCGATTACGCATGCATCCACATCCTCGGGGTCGTTGACCATGCCCTCAGCGCTTGGCCTGGTGCCCATGAACTCAACATCGAAATAGTCGACTGACGCCTTCTCGCGCCATGCCTGGATGATG
This sequence comes from Bradyrhizobium sp. MI1.11, assembly GCF_055811255.1. Classification (NCBI taxonomy): domain Bacteria; kingdom Pseudomonadati; phylum Pseudomonadota; class Alphaproteobacteria; order Hyphomicrobiales; family Nitrobacteraceae; genus Bradyrhizobium; species Bradyrhizobium sp. MI1.11. The sequence goes on along the minus strand of NZ_JBVVPM010000021.1, from coordinate 52,334 downwards.
TTTTCTACCGGTATCCAGCCCTCCGGATCGCCGGTGCGGCCTCCTGCGCGCTTCTCGAGCTGCGCAAGGTCGGGGATCTCGCGCACAAGCTTCTCGTCGCGCCAGATGGCATGATCAAACTCACGGCATACATCGAAGCTGTCCCAGGACAGGCGGACCCACCCGAGCTCGTCCGCGCGGTCCCACGTTTCCTGGAAATAACCAAAGATTTTGTGGAAGGTCGAGGTCATGACGACGAGCGAATGCGCGGAAGTGTTGACCATCGGCATTGCGTCTAGGATGAGCTGATCCTTCGTCTCGCACGCCTCGTCAATGAAAAGCACGTCAGGGTGCGGGCCGCGCACGGCTTTTGGCGACGCCGCGACTGCTTTGAAATAGTTCCCTTTGTCAGTCTTGGTCTCCTTCATTGTCGGCTCGTCGGGGAGCGCGTTTACGATCGCCTCAGACGCATAGATGTGACTGACGAAATAGTTATAGACGCCCTGCGCCTGTTGCAGCGATCCGCCCATGTCTACGATGCTGAGCAGCTTGAGGAACCACATGACGAAGCCAAGTGCGCCCAGGCTCTTTGACTTACCTCCTCCACGCGGGCCTTTGATAATGAAGCGTGTGGCGGCATTGCCCTGTGGATCTTGCCCGAGCCAGATAAGCGCGAAGATGTAGCGGATCTTCTTGGGGAAGCGCATCGTAGGATCGATGAACCGGAGAAGCTGTATTGGCTTCTCCCCGTATCGCCTGCGTATGTCGTCGAGGTTACCGAGTGCCGCCGCCTTGAGACGAGCTAGCGCTTCTGAGAAGCTCGGCCTCTGCGATGAGCTTGCTGATTTCTGCATAGAAATGGTCTTGGCGCTCCTGTGGGAGCGTTGCGATCACCGTCGACAGGTCGGTCTCACCAAACGGGAGCCGGTTGATCTGCTGGGTTTTGTCGATGATGCGACCACGGAGTTTATTGAACTCTCGGATGGCTGCGATCTTGGCGGTGTTGTCGTGGTTCTGAGTGACGAGCTTCGCCAGTTCACTGTCTACGATCTCGTCTTTCAGGAGCTCATTGAGGAGAACCGTCAAACGTGCCTGTATCTCAGGCTTTCTAAGGAGACGACCTGCCTCTGTTGCACATACCTGGCAGGACTTATCGTACTCGCTATCTTCAATCTTTTTACCGTCCTCATCATACTCAGCCTCACGCGATAAGGTATCGAGCTCATAGCCATAGGCTTCAGCGTAGGCATGTGTCCCATTGCCAAACATGTCGCCGCTCTGGGTGTAGAAACGACAGAATAGCTCACGTTTCGCTTTGAGCTCCTGCTCTCCCTTGTTTTCCTTTCTGCTGGCCATGGCGCGTTAGTGATTGTATTATAGCACCTCATATTCCCCCTGGTTGACGACGGAGAGGGGCAATGCATTTCAATCGAATCTATAGATGGCTGTCGAACCGATCTCGGAGAGAGGTTCTGACTTTTATAGGTACTCCGATCGGTCTAATCGTTGGCGGGTTATGGACTGGCTTCACCTATTTCGACAAGAGTCACGCTGAGCAGAAGCCGTCGCCTCCAGCAACGGTCAATCAAACCGTCGAGAACAAGCCCTCGGTCAACGTGGCCCCTCATATCGAGGCAAACCCCACTTTCAACGTGTCACCGACAGTGAAAAACGAAAACAGCGTGACGGTGAATACGCCATCAGAGCCACCATTAAAGATGGAAGTCACCTATCAAGTATGTGTCGGGGAGTACCCCTATCCTAAAGGTAGATGCCCGAAAGGCAGCATTTTCGTATCGTGCGGGACAGACGTAATTTCATATGCGACGAGTAAATGCGGCGAGCTTCAAAAGCAACTGGCTCACCTATGGGCTCGAGATCACGATAAGTGCGGCTACGACTTGTATAATCTGAAATGTGTTGCGACCGCCGGTAAGTAGACCGATCATTTCGCCACACTTCCGAGCGAGAGGACCGTCAGTTTCCCGAAACCGTTCACGACGTGAATGCTGCCTTTTTTCCAGTTGATCCGAACGAGCCTACAGCCTGGGGCGAGTGCGGCTATGATTCGCTCTTCCGTAAGTCCCTTGGATACTTTCCGGCCGTCGATGTACATCTCTGAATTATAGCTTGCCCAAGAGCATGGTGAGCATACCAACGACCGCGCTGAGCGTGCCCTGCAGGCTATCGAGCTTCTTCTCAAGCGCCGTCATGCGCGCCTCTGCTTGATAAGACGGTGCTGGCGCCGCGGAGACTGTCAATTGTCGGCTGCTGAGCTGATCTCGAAGCTGCGCATTCTCCCGCTTCAGCTGCTGTATATCCGCTTTCATCTCATCGATTTCTGATCGATTGTATCCGACGATCTTCGCGGCGAGCCACGCATCCTTGAAGACGCTGGTATTCAAATTGTCGAGTTGCTGTGGTGAGGTTGCCTGGATCTCGGCACGTGCAGTATTGGAGTTGTCGATAAACGCCGCCGAAGCGAAAACTGGAAAGAATGAAAACACAGCTATACTAAGCGACGCGCCGACTGCCCCATATTTAGTTGTCATACACAGAATCATACCGCGTTTTCGTCTTTGTGCAACTCGCTGGGGACAACGTAGCGCACAGGCGGCTGGCAGTGATCGCACGTGATGATGTTGCTTCCGTCGTTGCCGCAATACTGGCAGAGACTACCTTGTTCCGGCGCCACGTAGTTTCGACGTGAGTTGTTCATGCACGTTCCTTAAAGGCCGGTGACAGCTTCTTCTGTGCAGAGCCGAAACGCGAAAATCGCCACGGATGCTTCGGTACTGTCGGATGATTCTTCTTGTTTCCTATCCGCTTCATACTTTCGGAGCGTCAACAAAGACGATTGGAATCTTATTGAAGTCACGCTTGTTCCTGCCACAGAGAGTAGCGTAGTGGGCGTACTGCTGATCCGTCATCTCGATCTGTTTCGGCAGATAGAGCTTTACCCAATCCTCGAGGTTGCCGAGGCTGAAGTTGTTCCAACCGATTACTTTGAGAGGGAGGATCATAGGCCGAAAGAAATTACATCGTCGATGCTACGCGCTACCAGATAATCACCTCCTGCGAGAACACAGCGTCGCTCGAACTCGATCTGGTGCTCGGAGAGTTTGCCAGACGGCCGCTTGACCTCAATCCCGATGAACCGACCGTCACGGATGACGATGATGTCAGGAATGCCATGCAGGGCGTACTTGGGCATTGATCGGAACGTCTGGTGCGCCCCGTCATAAATTGGTGTGTTGTTGCTCCGCCAGAAAAAGACCTTCTTGAGCGCGAGGTAGTCGCAGATGGCGGCCTGTATTTCCGTTTCCTTCATACATAGGGATCACCCCTTCACGTCGAGCTCTTGACAGGTAGAGCCATATGCAGCCGTGGCATCCGCAAAATTGTCGGCAGACCAGACATTGAAGGGTTCAGCGTATGTGCAGACTTCTTTAGGATCAAAATACCGCCAGTCGACTGACGGGCATGACTCAACGAGCACGCAGCGCCAATGCTTCACTAGGGGCGGCGTCCGCATCTGCTCTGCTTTCGTCGGGATCTGAGTGTCGATTATTGTGATCTCACGGTGCGTCGAGACGCATATGAAAGTCACTACGGCTGCGAGTAGTGCGACGTTGATGAATGTTTTCAACCAGTCCATATTCTAATTTCGTATCTCAATCCTAACACAAGAAAAGTCCCCACCCGTATTCCAGAGTGGGGACAAGAAAGAACAAAAGAGCTATTGAACCGAACAGGGCACCTCAAGGACCATGGCGTCTTCTTCGCACGTTTCGCAGAACAGGTAGTCAAAGATATCTTCGAGCACCCATTCTTGCTTTTCCGTGTCCCACTTCGCCCAAGCATCTTTACAGACGTCCTCACTGCCACACTTGGCGCATACGACTTTAATCTTCATTGGATGACCTCACACGTTGAGTCGATCACCTGATGAAGCCGTTTTGTCAGGTCCGGCCGTTCTGCGACCTTACCAGCCAAGGCAAAGGTGGCTGCGTTGAAGAGGCGCCAAGCTGTGCGATCTCCCCAATCATGAGGAGGTTCGTCGAAGGCCTTTAGGACATGTCCGATAGCCTGGACACCAATCACGTCCTTTCGATGAAGGTCCATGATCGCGTGATCCGCCTGCATATCGGACAGTGGCATCTGCTGATACGTCAGGAGCTTCTGATTTTGCGCTATTCGCTGCGCCTGAAGAGGCTGGATGATCTCAGTTACAAGACCAGGCAGTTCTTTCTTAGCTTTGACCGTGTGCTTGCGCTTGATGACGTGATCTCCCGCGAACGAAAGATTGTCACATACGAACACTCTTGAGCCGTACGCGATGCCTATCGGGAAACTCTTGTCGTGACTATTGCGTAGTCCCAACGTATCCGTGTACTCGCCGTACGGACTCCGAAGCGAGAGAAGGCCGAAGTACCTGGCGCCGTCGGGTGTTATAGCGTGGTGCTCCTCAGCTATAACATGCTGATAGAAGCTGAGCGTGAAGCGGACCAGTTCTACGAGCTCATGATGTGGCACGGGCAGATGAGTGTCCGTACCGCCTGGTGTTGTGATCGCGCGCAATTGGTCGTACGTAGCGGGTGTCGCGCCGCTGTGGAGCATCAAGGTCATTTCAATCCTCCTCATTGAGCCAAGTGTCGTCGATGAAGCTAGGTCGGTTGGGATCGAGTACATGCACGCGCGCACAGAATTCGGTGCAGCAGAGCATGTTGGTCTTACAGATCCACGCGACGCCAATACCGGGCCGCTCTTCTGCGAACTTGCCCCCGCAGAAGCCACAGGTGTACGAGTCGTCGTCCTTTATGAAAGTCACCCTCATGTGGCCCTCAGCTTTACGACCTTGGCCTCTTCCAGCGCGGTGACGCGCTGTTCCAGGTCTTCGATCATGTCCTTGAGAGTTTCGAGGTAGAGATCGGGCTCTTTCTCGGGGGGCGACTTTGGAGCTGTAGGGGAACTGTCGAGTCCGATCTTCTTCGCTATCTCAGCAGCGGCATCCCGCTGTGATATACCTTGCGTGTGGGCGACCATGGCAATTAGGTCGCCGCCAGTGCGCGCGCTGAAGCAGTAAAATGACGCCCTGCCTGTATGTACTGCTAGAACGCGATCGTCTCCTTTCGGACAAGCTGGGCACGGCCCGCGTCCTTGAGGGCCTTTCCACTTCTGCTTGAGGTCGTAGAGGGTGCAGACATCTTCGATCTTCACCTTCTCCTTGAGAGCGGCAAAATCTGTAAACGTCATTCATTCCTCCTCTATTGGCAACGTAGCTACAGCGTACCACACGCAGTGGTTGCATGCGAGGCGAATGCAAGTACACTTGCGGGGTTGCCAAAAGGAGAGAGCGAATGAGTGAGAAACCAGTTGCCAAATACAGAGTGGGATACGTGACTGCCGCAGTCTGGAAAAATGGCGAATTCTTCTCCGTTACAATCCAGCGGGCGTTTAAAGAGGGTGAGGAGTGGCGTAACAGCGATTCACTCGGACACGGAGATATCGCGAACGCGATCCTGGTACTTCAAAGAGCAGAGCACTTTATCTCTACAAAGTAGTTGCCAAAAAACTAAGGCCGCATTCTCGCGGCCTTTTCCTTTAGTCCTCGCCAGAATCGTCACCAGCGTCGCCAACGTCCTCGCCCTCGTCAACCTCAGCGCCGTCGCCCCCACTATCGCCAACGTCGCCGATATCAATCTCCTTGTAGTCGACGACGAAAGAGTCCGAAGGTTCTTCTTCAAGTTCAGCGCCGCATTCGTAACAGTAGGGTGTGAGGAGACACCAATCCGCCTGGGCGTCTTCTACAGTGGTGAGACAGTTGGGACACCGATACTCACTCATGTCTTCTCCTTGTTTTCTTTCGGTTTACGTGGGGTCTTCAGGGCCGCCGACTCCGCCTTAACGGCTTCGGTCAGAAGTTTGAGCTCTGCTTTTAGTTCTGTAATTCGCGCTACTCTGTCATTCATTTCCGTTTTTCCTATCAAGGCCAGTGTCAGTTATCGCCCAGCCTGGCCGTAGCTGGGGGATTCCTTGAAGGATCGTGGGGAATACGATCCAACGAAAGCAGTTGTGATACCGATCGGTCATTTGATGCAAAAGCTTGCGCATGTTGTTGACACGCGTCGGCGTCGTAGAGGTGAAGAGCACGAACAGATTTGGAATCTTCCAATGAGATTGATACAGGCGCTGATCGAGCACCGTTAAATACGCTGCAAGTTTCGACTCAATCGCCTGCCTGTCGCGGTTGGAGCTTTCCAAGGGTTCTGAAGCGCAATCGACTTCCACAACGACAAATCTGTAGAGGTCATTGCCGTAGCCAATTCCTATTGGACCCAAGTCCGGTGTCAGTTTGTGCTGATCGTACGTGTGCCCTTTCCATGAAAAGGTCACTGGAATAGCAGTGTGGGGAAGAACCACGTGCTCAAGGCCAGCAGCTCGTGCACCCACTTCAAAAGAAGCGGCGGTTTGGCTTTGCGTCAGTTGATGTACGAAATGTATTGCGGGCTCTCGATACTCAACATCGACACCCATTTCTTTAAGGTAGGCTGCACCCCTGCGAGTGAGGTGGTACGCTAACCTTGTAGACCGATGGAGGCGGCTTTGGTCCAATTGCGACTTGTGCACCTGGATCAGCTTGTGGGGATCGCGCTTGAGGAAGCGCACGCGTTCCACAATTGCCGCATACGAGCGATTTGTGAGACCAGCGATATCCAGGACGGTGAGAACCGGATAGCGCGCAAGAGCTTTAAGAATTTCAATATTGCCAGCAGCATCGGCCCGTACGGTAACGGCCTTGCCGTTGCGTTTGACTGCGTCAGTTGTCCATCGTGAGTTCATACACAGAAAATAAGACCAAGCTAATAAGCGGTCTAGCGGCAACGATGGAGTACTATGTGCAACTATACACTACGTGGCTGCGCTATGTTCGGAGCACGTTGCTAAAAATTAATTCGGCCGCTTCCACTTCCCTGGCGGCGGAAGTTCACCAGAGATAGGTGGTAGAATTGGCTCATGAGATACGAAGGTGCTTTTATCGCGTGATGCTATAATTTCAGGATCAGCTTCGGCTGGTTTTTGAAGAGGGACGCGTGAAGGCTCGGGCTTGCTCGGGCCTCCGTGCGTTATAATGGGAGCTACCTTAGCGGGCGGCGCTTCAGCACTCTTCACGGGTGCTGTTTGCGTTTCAATCCCATACAGCTTCTGCATACGTTCTTGATGCAACTGCTTTTCCTGTCGCTGCATACGGCTATGCGGTAGTTTTGCAATAGGGACCGAAACTATCGACGGTCCTTCTCCTCGCGCATGGAGAGCAAACTGGCCGATGGGCAGATTGTTCATGCGCTCCACGGGTATGTGTAGCAGCTTGCTGAAGTAGGCCGCTTCCGCGTCCACGTTCACCATTTTGATTGCGCAGTTTTCCAGGGCACTGAGCACGTTCGGATCTTTGATCTGGGAGGTTCGCTGATGGGACATGATGAGCGCAATTCTCTGAGACCGACACCGATCTATGATCTCAGCCACTGTGGAGTCGAGCATACTGTCGGCTTCATCAATGTAGACGTATACGGGCTTTTTCTGATTTTGCGGTCTTGATGATCGTGCTGTGGCTGCGGCCCAAATCTGCGAGATGAAATAGCGCCCGAGAAAGGCAGAGCCCCCCTTGTGGAGATGTTCTACTGAATTGTTGATGACGACGACCTTACCCGTGTCCATCGCCTCACCCATCTTGAAGCGTGTCTTAGGTGACATAAACATCGTTTTGATTATGTCGATCTCCATGAGCAATCGGAGACGCCACTTCAATTCAGTACAGGTCTTTTCGTAGTCGGCCCACTCGCCTTTCTTACTTGTATCGAAAAGATGCTGAAGATCGTCAGGTAGATTTCGGATGTACGCGCGGTAATTCTCCGGCCCTTTGGTGATCAGGTCTTGGATTGTGAGGAGAGTGGCGTCAGGGATTCCTATGATGCAAGCTCGTAACAGGGACCGCAGGAGTGCTTTTTGCTTCGGTGTTGCCTCAGCATCCAATATTGCGCCGAAGATGTATTCGACCTGATCCACCGCACGCTTGGTGTCAGACTTAGGTACGTCAAGTGGATTGAGAGCAAACGGGACAGTTGAAGGGTCGATGGTTATGAGGCGATGCTGATACTCGCGATCGAGAAGAAAAAGTTCGCTGATCGGTCTTGCAATATCCCCTTTCGGGTCGATCACGATGACACAAGCGTCTTTCTCCAGATCAGCCGCAATCATGTGCAGAAGCGCATTCGACTTACCAGTTCCGTGGAGCGCGACCACCCATTGGCTTGAAAATCGTGTTTCGGGGTTCATGACACATCAAATGGTTTCGGTTGCCAACGTGCCTCTTCTGCCTCACGGACTAGCTGCTCCTGGTTGAGCTTGCGCTGCTTCTCGTCTTCTTTTCGTTGCTGCTCAGCTTCCTTATGTTCTTGGTCTACCTCTGCACTTATTTTTTCATCGAGCTGATGGATGAATTCTGCGGTGAGGCGATCAGCCAAAACGCTTTCTGCCGCAAAAATAACGTCGATTTGCTTCTTACGGAATTCCATCTCAAAGTCGTCATAGAATGGTTGGATGTACTGCTGCGGAGACATCCCCGCGATTGGATTGAAAAGGTTTGCAATGATGCCGCCACACGTTTTCTCGATGAACTCTAGGTGTTTTTCATCGAGAAGCTTCTTGCATTCCGGGTCTTCAAAGGGATCGGCGTCAAAGCCATACCGCTTGTCTTCGATGAAAGGAGAGACAGCTTTTTGATGACACTTGGCTGAGCAAAACCAGTACGGGAGCTGGAGAATTTTCCCCTGGTCGTTTACGAGATAGGAAATGGTCTTGAGCGGAGCTTGCGGTCGGGCGCGATTGCCGCAAGTCAGGCATTTATCTTCAGAGGGAGTGGCCATCACTTATTCCTCTGTTCAAATATGCGCTTCGCTATATATTTTCTTTGAGCGGCAGCCCAAACGGGAAGAACTTGTATCCACATGAGAACGCCGATTGCGAAGGTGACCCATGGGAAAAAAGCTGAGGTGTGATCTATCCAAGCGTATGTCAGGTTCACAATACCGATGAATGCGACGACAAAACCTAGAAGTCCGGTGAGTGATCGAAGTAGGTCCATGCGAACCTCCCGAGGAAGGCGGGAGTGTTGGATGCTCCCGCCCGCTCCTCATTACGGAGCGTCGGATCTGGTCCTCGCGCATCTCTCCAGATATTCAGTCACCTCATGTGACCACCAGACGCGCGGGGAACCGCGATAGGGCGCGAGTTTGAAACTGCGCGGAAACCTTTTCGCCTTTTCCAAACGGTCAAGGTGAGTACGACTATAAGGTATTCCAAAATCGGGACGCAGACGCTTGAATGTGACCACTGATTTCTCAGACATCGCTCAGACTCCTTTGTGGGAGCCGTCGCGACGGCAGGGTTGATCAGCCGACGAGCTACCTTATCACGTGCTGCAGGAGGTAGGACTCGTAATTCTGCTGTGCCAGCTTCATCTCGCGTAGGTAAGTGTGTCTGTCGTAGATTTCGGTCATCGCGCTTTGAGAGCTGATGTGATTGACCAGGCGCTCGCCGATGTGAGGCGGTGTGCCGATGCGTGCATGTATGGTGCGGTATGTGCGACGGAGATCGTGGAGCGTCCAATTTTCGACGCCACACGCTTTATCGAGAGCTGTCTTGCTCTTCGACCATCCGTTTATATGTTTGTCGGGCTTACCACGCGCGGGAAATAATAATGAGGATTGCGATTGCTGTGTATGCTCCGAGAGCAGCAGCGAGGCCATAGGGCCAATCGGGAGGTGATGAAGTCTCCCGTTTTTCGTCACGCTCGCTGGTAGGGTGATTGTCCATAGGTCATTCGCGGTACCGAACGATTCGATAAGGGTAGTATCCAATGTTAATGCGGGCGGTAAAAATGACTGTTGCGACGGCGATTGCTGCGACGAGTGTTTTGATATCCATGATGCTTGAAGTGACGCAACTTCGCTTTTCCTCTGTCCGGTGAGGATGAGGAGCTGCACGATCTTGCAGTAGTTTGCGGGCAGGCGGGGAGAGGGAGCCTCACTTTCCGGGTTCGAGGCGCGCTTACCGGACGTGCTACTTTTGTCACTTCCCCCCGACTGACTACAAGCTCTCCATATTCTACCAAGTTCTTCGTCAGTAAGCACGCGGCTGCGCGAGACGTTGGTGTGCGCAGACAGCCCAATGATCGGATTGTCGGTGATGTACTGCTTGCGGTGCGCCCATGTGAAAAAGGTCTTGGCGCATGCGAGCCGGTGATTGTGTTCTGACGGCGGGAGCTTCTTGAGCTTCCGTTCGAGGTCGCCGTGCATCACGTCTGAAAGCTGGCACTTGAAGCCCAGGAGATCGAGGTGACGTTTGTGATCCGCCACAGTACGTTCGCGCCTGCGGGCCTGCTTCTCTTCTAGAAAGACTTCCACAGCTGCAGAGAAGGAGATCGAGCTGGGACGCACGCGACCGAGGGTTCGCTCAGCCAATATCCTTTTCGCCTCTGTGCGAGCTTCTGAGAGCGTCAGGACGGGGTAGCGGCCGATTGCCCTACGTGCGTTGTCGAGCTTCAGCACAAAGGTCTTGGAGCCGCCCTGAGACACGCGAACGGCGAAAGCGCCCTCACGAAAGGAGCTGTCCCAATAGTCGACCTGCCCCTTCGGAGGTGGCTTTAGAGACCGCAGGTTTACATCGGTGAGCGTGATCTTAGGCACTGCCTAGGCACTCCCAAAGCTCGTGCTGGGGTGGTGCACAGAGAGTATCTATAAACGCAATTTCTGTCGAGGATTCAAAAGGCTAAGGGCACTATGTTGAACAGTGAGCTACCCTGAATAACGGCCGTCTTCGGTTTAGGAAACCGTCGCTCTATCCGGCTGAGCTACGGGACCGCGGAACCCGCAGAGCGGGCTACCGGGGCTTCATATCAAAGCGGAGGGGAGATCGGAAGCCCTACGCGTTGCTCAATGCGGAGGGCTGCCGGTCATCTTACGCCCGGATATTGTTGTCCCGGACCACCTTGCCCCAAGTGGCAACCTGCTTGTCGAAGAAGGTCTTGAAGGAGGGACCGTCCTCGAGCAGCAGCGTCATCTGCTGCGTCTCCTTGAGCTGGGCGGCGGTCGCGGGCTCGCTCAGTATCTCCTTGGACGCCGCCGCGAGGCCCGCGACGATGTCCGGCGGCGTGCCCGTGGGCGCGAAGATGCCCCACCAGGCCAGCGTCTCGAAATCCGGGAAGCCGGCCTCGATCGCGGTTGGCGTATCCGGCAGGCCGGGCAGCCGCTCGCGGCCGAGCTGCAGGATCGGACGCAGCATGTTGGTGCCGAGCTGGGCTGCGACCAGCGCCGCCGATCCCGCGATCAGGTCGACATGGCCACCGAGCACGTCGTTCATCGCGGGGCCGCCGCCGCGATAGGGCACGTGCATGATCTCGACGCCGGCCTTGTTGCCGAGCACAGTCATGGCGAGATGGCCGAGCGTGCCGATGCCGACGGAGGCATATTTCACCGCGCCGGGCGTCGCCTTGCAGGCCGCCACCACGTCGGCAAAGCTCTTGTAGGGACGGCCGGCACCGGCGGCGATCACGTAAGGCGCAGTGCCGACCAGCAACACCGGCATCAGCTCGCGCTCGACATCGACGGGCGGCTTGTCGAGGATGGAGGGGATCACCGCGTGTGAATCGAAGGTGACCAGGAACGTCGAGCCATCAGGCGGGCTCTTGGCGACCTGCGCCGCGCCGAGCGCGCCGGCGGCGCCCGACTTGTTCTCGACAATGACGATGCGGTTGAGCTTGGTTTGCAGATGGCTCTGGAGCAGCCGAGCCATCGCGTCGGTCGATCCCCCCGGCGGAAACGGCACCACCAGCGTGATCTTCCCGGCCTGGGCCAACGCCGGCGTCATCGCGAGAATAGCCGGCGCTGCGAGCAGCGCGCGTCGTGTGATCGTCATGGTCCCCTCCCCTGTTTTCTCGCGCCCGGCTTTTGCTCTTGGCGCTTTAGGTCGTTCCGAAACCGGATCCCGCTTTTCTGTATTCTGGCCGCGGCGGGCTGAAAATGTCCAGCACGCGGGCGCCGTCGGGGCCGGCGCGCATGGTGTGCGGCACGTTGCCGGGCGTGCGCCAGAAATCGCCCTTCTTCACGGCAATCTCCTCACTGCCCTGGACGCGGATGGCGGAGCCGTCGAGCAGCACGCCCCATTGCTCCTCGGGATGATGATGCAGCGTGCCTTGCGCATGCGGCGCCAGCGTCACCACCGACAGCATCGCCTGTTCGCCGGAGAAGATGCGCGTGGTCACCCCTGCCGCGAGCTCGCGAAACAATCCGTCGCCGGTATCGTCGAGATTGTGGAATTCGTCCTTCTGGCTCACGCTATTCTCTCCTCGTTTTTTTTGCTGATCAGGATTTGCCATACGAGCCCTGATAACGGCCCTCGCGGATCGCCTTCAGCGTCTCCTCCTCGCGCGCGACCTGGGCGCGCACGGCGTCGAGCAGCGCCGCGGCACCTGCGGCGGCAAACGACACCACGCCGTCTTCGTCGCCGACGACGATGTCGCCGGGGGAGATCACGCTGCCGCCGATCGTGACAGGTACGTTGATCTCGCCGGGGCCGTTCTTGTAGGGGCCGCGGTGGATCACCGCGCGAGCGTAGCAGGGAAAGTCATCGGCCGCGAACGCCGCGACATCGCGGATCGCGCCGTCGATGACATAGCCTTCGGCTTTGCGCCATTGCGCGATATTCTTCATGATCTCGCCGACCAGCGCGCGGGTCTCATCGCCGCCGCCATCGACCACGATGACGTCGCCGGGGCCCACCAGTTCGAGCGCCCGGTGGATGGCGAGATTGTCGCCGGGACGGGTGCGAACCGTGAAGGCCGTGCCCACCAGCTTGGCGCCGCGATGATAGGGCTTGAGCCCCACCGCGCCCGGCAGCCGGCCGAGATTGTCCGAAATGACCGAGGTCGGCGCACCGCGAAAACCCTCGATGATCTCGGCCGGCGGCTTCGGCACGGCGTTCGCGGCGATGGTGATGGTCATAATCTCAGTCCTTCCCGTGAATTCTCTTAATCGGCGTGCGCCCGCGCCCTTGCCGGCAAAATCCGGAAGGCGCGCCCCTCCTTCATCCATGTTGCGCGCTCGTCGCGCAACAGCGTGCGGCGAACTTTTCCGGAATCGTCGCGCGGCGGGGCGCTGACAATCTCGAAACTCTCCGGATGCTTGTAGCGGCTCAGCCTGTCCTTGAGGAAATCCGCCATGCCGTCGGCGATGGCCTGACCGTCCGCATCGCAATCCGGCTCGATGATGGCGTGCACGCGCTGGCCCAATTCCGGATCGGGCAATCCCACCACCACGCAGGAGCGCACGCCCGGACAGGCGGAGACGGCAGCTTCGACCTCGGCCGGATAGATGTTGGCGCCGCCGCGCAGCACCATGTCGGCGAGGCGGTCGCCGAGATACAGATAGCCTTCCGCATCCAGTCTGCCGATATCGCCGAGCGATTCCCAGCCGTCGGCGCGGCGCTTCGGCTCGGCACCGAGATAGTGATAGGTGGCATCCTTGCCGTCATTGTTGAGGAAATAGATCTCGCCGCTCTCGCCCGGCGCGACGTCGTTGCCGTCCTCGCCGATGATGCGCAAGCGCGCCATCTCGCCGATCTTGCCGACCGAGCCCTTGTGCGTCAGCCATTCCGTGCCGGAGATGATGCAGGAGCCTTGTCGCTCGGTACCGCCATAGAGCTCCCAGATCCGCTCAGGCCCGAGCCAGGCGATCCAGTTCTCCTTCAGCCAGGGCGGCATCGGAGCGGCCATGTGGAAGACGGTCTGCAGGCTCGACACGTCGTAGGCGTTGCGCACGTGCTCCGGCAGCGCCCAGATCCTGTGCATCATGGTCGGGACGAAATTGACCCATTGCACGCGCTCGCGCGCAATTTGTCGCAGCGCCTCCTCGGCGTCGAACTTGACGAGGCCGGTGAGCTGGCCGCCGGTGAACAGCGCGTAATGCGACACGATGAACGGCGCATTGTGATAGAGCGGACCGGGATTGAGCAGCGAGACCCCAAAGGGAATATTGAGCGGCGGCGCGGCGACCGTGTCGATCACGGCCGGCTGGTGATCGAGGATCACCTTCGGCCGCCCGGTCGATCCGCCGCTGGTCATCGCTTTCCAATAGCGCGCCACTGGTGCGGTGAGCGGCTCGTCCGAAAACCCTTCCGGCATGAAATCCGCGGGCAGACGGTTCGGCGCATTCCAATCGGCTTCGCCGCCGACCACCAGCGCCGGCTTCAGGATATCGAGCACCGCGGCGGCTTCGCCGCGCGGCAGCCGCCATGACAGCGAGGTCGGCGTCGCTCCGCATTTCCACACCGCAAACGAGGTCTCGAAGAACGCATTGCCGTTGGGCAAACCGATTGCGATAAAATCGCCGGGCCTGACGCCCTTGGCCATGAACGCCCGTGCGCGCCGGTTGGCGCCGCGTTCGAGCGCGTCCCATGTCAGCGTATCCTGCCCGTGACGGACGGCGATCGTGCCTTGCGGTTTGCGCTCGGCGTACCAGCGCGGCACATCGGACAGGGGCAGCAGCATCAGGCGTTTCCACTTCGTTTTCTTGGCGTCGCCAATGAGGCGAGCGCAGGATGAAGTGACGCTGTGACTCCTGCGCCACGTCAAGCAAAAAATGTCAGCATCGCAGCCATGAAATTCCCGGGTTCCATGGGTGACAAGCCGGCCATAAAGGGGCAAAAATCAGTCCGACTCAGTTCGGGTTGAGTTTTGCAAGGAATGCTCTCGTAGAATGTCGGACGTAGTTGCATCGCGTCGTGCGGCGCTTGTCGCTGCCGCAGCAGGATTTTTCCTGCTGGCGCCGTCGCATGCCCAGGCACAATGGTGGAAGCGCGCGCCTGTCGACTTCGAGGCCTGCGCCGACGCCGCCGAGAAAGCGACGACCAAATCCGAGAAGACGGCTGCGCTTGCAGACTGCAACGCCAAATTCGCCGGCCGGCGCAAGGCAGGCGGCGGCTATTCCTATTACGACTTCCTCCAGGACCGCACCTTCGACATCGCCGGCCCCAATCCGACACCGGAGGAGCAGAAGAAGATCGACGAAGCCTACACCGCCTATCTCGCAAATCAGCGCCGCAGCAATGAAGCCGCGCAGGCCACCGCGCGCCAGCAGCGCGAGCAGCAGGAACAACAGGTGCAGCAGCTCCAGCGGGTCGCGTTGCGAACCGAGGTCGAGCGCGTGCCGGTGCCGGTCGAGCGGCCCAAGGTCCAGCAGGCCGCCATCGGCGACGCGCGACCGCGGCCGAAAGGCGCCCCGTGCACCAAGGGCTCGTTCTCCTGCGAATGGCCGCGGCTGTCGGATGGATTGAACGACATCAAAAAGCTGTTCAGCCCGACGCCGAGCAAGCCCGCGAAGAAGGGCTGAGTCACCGCCGTTGGGTTCGGCGGGCGAGGCCGCAGAACCACCAAAAGAGAAGAGCGGCGGGGGGTGGGTGGAGTGGGGAGCGGGAGACGAATCGGGTGGGGGGTGG
>NZ_JBVVPM010000021.1:0-36793 GCF_055811255.1 Bradyrhizobium sp. MI1.11 | reverse complement strand
TGTGCTAATCCATCCATCCTTGATGGTTGGGCGCACCCGCCAAATCTACCATCTTGGGCCGCCCCGTTAACAAATCCAGAGTCTTTCCGCGTGGGGATTCTGGATTGCTTCGCTGCGCTCGCAATGACGGGTGTGATGGAGACCGCGCTTACATCCTCAGTTCAGAGGCTTCTTCTTGCTGCGCTTCGGTTGAGCTACCGGGGAATTCGCAGGCGCCGTTGTCGTCGGAGAACTGCTCAACTGCGACCTGCTCTCCTGCAATCGCCTGTCATAGCCGGGAGAGTTCATGACCGTCGGCGGCCGGGCCTCCGCGACCGAGGACGCGGCGCAGAGCGCGGCCAACGCGAATCCGATCATCAGACGACGCTTCATCGTTGCTCCTCCCGTCGCGCAGCCTGCACTCATGCGTTACCCGCGAACCTCCCGCGGCGTCAGCCGCGGCGGCCCCTTGCCCGCACTCTCCGCCTCCTTGATCAGCGCAACAATGCGGCGCGACAGCGGCACGTCGATCCTGTTCTGCTCGGCGAGCGCGATGATCGCACCCTGGAGATAGTCGATCTCGGTCTTACGGCCCTGCTTCAAATCCTGCCACATCGAGGAACGCGCCTCGGGATCGATCTTCATGGTCCTTCCCGGGATGAGGTTGAAAATCGGATCGGGCAGTCTCAGCAAGGTGGGCGTCCAGGACGACGGGATCGGCGTCGCCGAGACCGGCGTGATGCCGGCGGCCCTCATCGCAGCCAGCCCCTCCGCCATCTGATCGGCGAACAGCCGTCGCCAGTCGCGGTTCGCCAATTGCGCGGCGAGCGGCATGTCGGACAAGGCGCTGAGCGCGTTGTTCAAATTGATGATCAGCTTGCCCCATTGCACGCCGATGATGTCGCGGCTCGCGCGCATGGTGAGCCCCGGCACCGACAGCGCTGCGGCCGTGTTCGTATCATCTTGACCAACATGAATGTCGCCGGAGGTCGAGCGGTGGAAGCGGCCCTCGCCCATCCCGACCACGTTGAAAGGCACCATGCCGGCGAGCACGCGGCGGTCGCCGAGGCGCTCGCGCAGCACCGCGACATTGCCGACGCCGTTTTGCAGCGAGACGATGACGGCGTCCTGCGGCGCATGCTGCGCGATCTGGTCTGCGACACCGGCCGTGTCGGCGCTCTTCACCGTGACCAGCACGATGCCGGCGCTGTGGAAGATCGCGGGATTTTGCGACAGCGCGAGTTGGCCCGCGCCGATCTTCTTCTCGGAGCCGTCGAAATCGGTCAGAAGCAGGCCGAACCGCTCGATCTCGGCCTTCACCCGCGGCCGCACCAGGAACGCGACGCGGCGGCCGGCAGCCGCCAGGGTGCCACCGACGAAACATCCGATGGCGCCTGCGCCGGCCACCACGATCGGTCGATCCGTAACCACCTTGGCTTGTCTCCTTAACGGTCTGCCCTCGATAGCAGAGGCGCTGCCTGCTGCCCATTCCCGCAGTTGCGGCGCAATCGCCTTGTAACCGTCATGACGGCCTCATATGTTTTCGATCGGGGCTTGTTACCAGCAAGAAAGCGCCAAGGGAGAACGCCATGGGTTTGCTCGACGTCCTCAACGGCATGCAGAACGGCCCGCGCGGCCCAAGCACGCCGAGTTCACAATCCTCATCCAGCGGCGGCATGTCGCCAATGACCATGGCGCTCCTTGGCCTGCTCGCCTGGAAGGCATTCAAGCATTTGAGCGGCAACCAAACCGGCAGCGCGCCGCAGCCGTCCCCGGCACCGACGCCGACGCATCTCCCCCCGTCGGTGAATGCAGGCGCTGGCGGCGGCCTCGGTGACCTGTTGAAGGGTGGCCTTGGCGGCCTGCTCGCGGGCGGCGCGGCCGGCAGCGTGCTCAGCGGCGGTCTCGGCGATCTCCTCAACCAGCTCCAGCAGAGCGGTCATGGCGACGCCGCCAATACCTGGGTCGGCAAGGGCGAGAACAAGGCGATCGCACCAGGCGATCTCGCCAATGCGCTCGGCGCCGACCAGATCGAGAGCCTGTCGGCCCAGAGCGGCTTGTCGCGTGACGAGCTGCTCTCCGGCCTCAGCCAATATCTGCCGCAGGTGGTCGATCATCTGACGCCGGACGGACGGCTGCCGACCGAGCAAGAGATCGCGGGCAGAGTCTGATTTAGTTTAGTCAAACGAGGGGAGCACGGACATGAGCATGGGTGGCTTGTTGTGGATCATCGTCGTCGGCTTCGTCGCCGGCCTCATCGCGCGTTGGCTGGCGCCGGGACCGAACAATCCGAGCGGCTTCATCCTCACCACCATCCTGGGCATCGCCGGCGCGTTTCTCGCGACGTTCATCGGCCAGGCCATCGGGCACTACAGTCCCGACCAGGGCGCGGGATTCATCATGGCCACCATCGGCGCCGTGGTGGTGCTGTTTATCTGGCACCGGCTGGTGGCGAGCGGCGTGATCAAGGGGTAGACCACAGTCGCTTTGCGGTGTGGTCGATCAACAAGTTCGGCGTCGTCCCGGCGAAGGCCGGGACCCATAGCCACCGAATTTGGTTTGGCGAAGACTGGCAATTCCCGGTTTCGCGCCTCACTACCTCTTGTGGTTATGAGTCCCGGCCCCCCGTGCGCAATTGCGCACTAGGCCGGGACGACAGTTGTATTTGCCGCGTGCCCTCACGTCACCAAATGCATCCCCGCATCCATGCGCACGACCTCGCCGGTCATGTTGCTGGAGGCCGGCATCGCCAGAAAGCAGACGAGCTGGGCGATGTCTTCCGCCGATGATGCGACCTTCAGCGGCACCTTCGCCACGACGCTGTCGCGCACCTGCTTGGCGCCCGCCTCGCCACGGCCCTTGGTGAACCAGGGCGTATCGATATAGCCGGGACATACCGTGTTGACGCGGATCAGCGGCGCCAGCGCACGCGACAGCGACAGCGTCATGGTGTTGAGCGCGCCTTTGCTCGCGGCATAGGCGATCGACGATCCGACACCGCTGATGCCGGCGACCGAGGAGATGTTGACCACGGCGGACGGCCGCCCAGAGGCCTTGGCGCCGGCCTCGAGCAGGCTGCGCGCCGCGCGCACCATCTGAAACGGGCCGATGGTGTTGACGCCGTACAGGCGCTGGAAATCTTCCGCAGACAATCCGTCGAGATCGGCATGGGCGACATGCTTGGTGGTGCCGGCATTGTTGACGAGCACGTCGAGCCGGCCCCAGCCGCCAGCTGCCGCAACGATCTTGCGGCAATCGTCATCCTTCGAGACGTCGCCCTGCGCGACCAGAACTTCCGGTGAGCCCGCCTTGCGGCAAAGCTCCGCGGTCGCCTCCGCTTCCCTCTCGCTCGAGGAATAGTTGATGACGAGCCGCGCCCCGCTCCGTGCGAGAATTTCCGCGGTCGCAGCACCCAGGCCGGAGGCGGACCCCGTCACGATTGCGCACAAACTGTCCTTTGCCATCCGGCTTTCCTTCCCCTTGATTGAATATCGACGTCCTGTTTAGCGAGTTTGCCGCGCCCTGCAAATCGAGCAAACTCCGCTAAGCGGAATTAGCCTTCTATAGTCCCTTGCGCCCATGCCCGCGCCGCAGGTTGACCTGCGATCAACGCTTGTCAGGGCCATGGCTTTTTCGGATCATCGGGCGCAAGAAGAACCTGCGCGCCCACCCCACGGGGGCGGGAAGTGCCAATGGCAAAACACGGGGAACGCTGTGGCGGAGAGTGACAATATCGTCGTCGAGACTGCGGAGAAAATCTTCGCCGATCTCGCCGATCCGCAGACCGTCAACAACGACAAGAAGGATTCATGGCAGGCGCCGCTCTGGCAGGCGCTGAGCGAAGCCGGCCTGCCGTTGGCCTGGGTGCCGGACGATCTCGGCGGCTCCGGCGCGAGCCTTGCCGACGGCTTTGCGCTGCTGAACGCGGCCGGCCGTTTCGCAGTCGCGGTTCCCCTCGCCGAAACCATGCTGGCCGGCTGGCTGCTGGCGCAGGCGAAGATCGCATCCCCCGAGGGGGAGATGACGGTGCTGCCGGCGTCGCCGAAGGATCGCATCACCCGCGATGCCGACGGCGCGCTCTCCGGCCGCGCCCGCGGCGTGCCCTTCGCAAAGGCGGCAAAGCACTTCGCGGTGCTGGCCCACGGCAAGGACGGCGCCTCGATCGCGCTGGTCGACGCGAGCAAGGGTCGGATCGAGACCGGACTCAATGTCGGCTACGACCACAGCGACACCGTCACACTCGACAAGGTGCAGCCCGTCGCCATCAAGCCCGCACCGAAGGGCTTTGACCAGACCACAATGATGCTGATGGGCGGCGTCGCGCGCAGCCTTCAGATCGCGGGCGCACTGGAATCGATGCTCGACATCTCCGTGCGCTATTCCAACGAGCGCGTCGCCTTCGAGAAGAAGATCTCCAAATTCCAGGCGGTGCAGCACAATCTCGCCCGCCTCGCCGGCGAGTCGGCTGCCGCTCTTGCCGCGGCGACCTCGGCCGCCGATGCCATCGCGAACGCAAGATCGTTCGACGACGCGGTCTACCTCGAAGCCGCCTCGGCAAAGATCCGCTGCGCGGAAGCCGCGGAAAAGGGCGGCGCCATTGCGCATCAGGTCCATGGCGCGATCGGCTTCACCCTGGAGCACATCCTGCACCGCTATTCGCTGCGGGCATTGGCCTGGCGCGACGATTTCGGTTCGGAAAGCCACTGGGCCGTCGAGCTCGGCAAGCTCATTGCCAACCGCGGCGCCGACGAATTATGGCCGCTCGTGGCTTCACGCTGATCAGGGACGAGACAACAATGACCGCTGCCCTTCGTTTCGATCCGATCCGCCTGCCCGAGAAATGCGAGCAATTGCGCAAGGAAGTGCGCGCCTTCCTCGCCGAGGAAATCGCTGCCGGCACCTTCGATCCGCACAAGCCCAACCGCGAAGACACCGACGCGCCGGAATTTTCCCGCCGGGTCGGCGCCAAGGGTTGGCTCGGCATGACCTGGCCAAAGAAATATGGCGGCCAGGAGCGCTCGTTCCTCGAACGCTATGTGGTGACGGAGGAGATGCGCGTCGCCAACGCGCCGACCCGGCGGTTCTTCGTCGCCGACCGCCAGAGCGGGCCGGTGCTGATCAAGTATGCGCCTGAGCATATCAAGATGGACATCCTGCCGCGCATTTGCCGCGGCGAGATCTGCTTCGCGATCGGCATGAGCGAGCCGAACTCCGGCTCGGACCTGTTCGCCGCGAAGACGCGCGCAACCAAGACCGACGGCGGCTATCTCATCAATGGCACCAAGATCTGGACCTCGTCGGCGCATATCGCCGACTACATGATCGCGATCTTCCGGACGTCGCAGCCGACCAAGGAAAACCGGCGTCACGGCCTCACGCAGTTCCTGGTCAAGATGAAGCAGCCGGGCATCCAGGTGAACCCGATCGGCCAGATCACCGGCCAGTACGAGTTCAACGAGGTCGTCTTCACCGATTTCTTCGTGCCCGACGATCACGTGCTCGGCGAGGTCGACGGCGCCTGGAAGCAGGCCACCAGCGAGCTCGCTTATGAGCGTTCGGGCCCCGAGCGTTTCCTGGAGACCTATTACGTGCTGACCGAGCTGGTTCGCGCGGTCGGCCCCAATCCTGATACCCGCAGTGCCGAAGGCATCGGCCGGCTGGTGGCTCAGCTCCACACCATGCGGCGTATGTCGGTCTCGGTCGCGGGCATGCTGCAGGCCGGCAAGGAGCCGGTCGTCGAAGCCTCCATCGTCAAGGACATCGGCACGGTGTGGGAGCAGCAGCTGCCGCACCGCGTGCGCGATCTCGCCGCCTTCGTCGAGGAGACCGCGACCAACCGCGAGACGCTGGAGCGGCAGCTCGACTTCGCCATCAAGACCGCGCCGAAACTCACCATCCAGGGCGGCACCACCGAGGTGCTGCGCGGCATCATCGCCCGCGGGCTTGGTTTGCGCTAACTCTTCGAGGACATCATGAGCACCTATAAAGATATCGGCGTCGAAAAAGTTGGTCACGTCGGCACCATCGAGATACGCCGCCCGCCGCTCAACTTCTTCGACATTTCGCTGATCAACCAGATCGCGGACGCGCTCGACGAGTTCGATCGCGACATCGAGATTCGCGCCTCGGTGCTGTCGGCGCAGGGCAAGGCGTTTTGCGCCGGCGCCAATTTCCAGGACCCGGCACGACAGGCGCAAGAGGCGCGCGAAGCCGATAAGACGGCCAAGGGCGATCCGGCCGACAGCCTCGGGGCGATCAACCATCTTTACATCCAGGCCGTGCGCATCTTCCGCGCCAAGAAGCCGATCGTCGCGGCCGTGCAGGGCGCCGCCATCGGCGGCGGATTGGGCCTCGCGGTCTCGGCGGACTTCCGGGTCACCTGCCCCGAAGCGCGCTTCTCCGCGAACTTTACCAAGCTCGGCTTCCATCCCGGCTTCGGCCTGACCGTGACGCTGCCCGAGCTGATCGGCAAGAACAACGCCGAGCTGATGTTCTACACCAGCCGCCGCGTCACCGCCGAAGAGGCCTTCAAATGGGGCCTCGCCAACGAACTGGTGCCGCAGGACCAGGTCAAGGCGGCCGCACTGAAGCTCGCCGGCGAAATCGCCGAATGCTCCCCGCTCGGCCTCGTCTCCACCCGCGCCACCATGCGCGCCGGGCTGGCCGACCGCGTGATGGCGGCGACCAATCACGAGCTCGAGGAGCAGACGCGCCTGCGCGCGACGGAAGACTTCAAGGAAGGCGTGAAGGCCACGGAGGAGCGGCGCGTGGCGAATTTCAGGGGGCGGTAGGTCCTTTCTTCCTTCTCCCCTTGTGGGAGAAGGTGGCGCGGAGCGCCGGATGAGGGGTTGCCTCCGCAAGCCATTCTCCTGCGCTTGTGCGTGCGGAGAGAGACCCCTCACCCGTCTCGCCGCTTCGCGGCGAGCCACCTTCTCCCACAAGGGGAGAGGGATTAACTCCTCCCCACCACCAGCGCATCCACGATCGTCACGCCCTGCCCTTCGGCATGCACCAGCACCGGGTTGAGCTCGATCTCCGCGATCTCCTCTGCATGCTGCGCGGCAAGCAGGGAGATGTCGGCGATCAACTGCGACGCCGCTGCAACATCCGCCATCGCCGCCCCGCGAAATCCTGTCAGCAGCGGCGCGGCTTTCAAGCGTGCCAGCATCGCGCCGGCTTCTTCTGCGCCGACCGGCGCCGGGCGGTAGACGACGTCGCGGAATAGCTCTGTCGTGATGCCGCCGAGGCCCACCATCACCATCGGCCCAAACGTCTTGTCCGTCATCGTGCCGATGATGATCTCGACACCCTGCTTCGCCATTGGGCCGACCAGCACACCTTGGATGGCCGCCTCAGGCCTGTGCTTGCGCGCATTGTTGAGCAGCGCCTCGAACGCCAGAAACACTTCACCCTTCGTGGTGATGTTGACGCGTACGCCGCCGACCTCGCTTTTGTGCGCGATGTCCGGCGACTGGATCTTCAGCACCATGGGAAAGCCGACGCGGGCGACGGCTGCGTCGAGCTCGCCCTTGTCCTTCACCAGCACTTCGTCCGGCAGCGCGATGCCGGCGGAGCGGAGCAACGCCTTGCTGTCGGCTTCCGAGAGAGCCGGCGATTTCAGCTGCGCAGAGATGTCCCGCACCGGCAGTCGCGGTCGGTCCGCAGGCTTCTGCAGCTTGAAGTTGGCGTAGTCGACGAGCTGCCGCATCGCGACGCCGACATGGGTGAGGCCCGAGAGCACCACGACGCCGGATTTGGCAAGCTCGCGCTGCGCGAAATCGGACGGCACCGTGTAGGAATAGAACACCACCGGCTTGCGCTGCGCGGCCAGCACCGGCGTCAGCTCGGCTTCCTTGAACGGCTTGCGGACCTCACTCGACAGCGACAGCACGACAAGGATTGCGTCGATCTCGTCGGACGCGGTGAGCACATCGACGCTCTTTTGCAAGCCGCCCGAGGTCACGCCCTGCGCGGTGACGTCGATCGGATTGCGCGCCGTGCCGTAGGACGGCATCAGCGCCTTGATCTCCGCCTGGATTTTTTCCGAGAGCTCCGGCACCTGCAAGCCTTGCAGCGCCACGGCATCGGCGCCCCAGATGCCGGCGCCGCCGGAGACGGTGACCACGGCGACGCGATCGCCTTTCGGCAACGGATTGCTCGCAAGCACGGCTGCGATCGTCAGCGCCTCGTCGAGATCGTTGGAGACAATGAAGCCATATTTGGCGAACACCGCGTCGTAGGCCGCCGACCATCCGGCCATGCTCGCGGTGTGCGAGGCGGCCGCGCGCATCCCGGCGCCGGAGCGACCGACTTTCGTCACGATGACTGGCTTTTTCAGCTCGGCGGCCCGCCGCGCTGCCGCGAGAAACTTGTCGACGTCGCGAATGCCTTCGATGAACAGCAGGATCACGTCGGTGGAAGCATCCTGCACCAGGTAATCCAGGTACTCGCCGGCCCCGAGATCGGATTCGTTGCCGGCACTCACAACATAGCTCACGGCAATGCCGAGCGCACTGGCGCGGTGATAATACGCAAAGCCGATGCCGCCGCTCTGCGCGACGATGCCGATGCGCTTCGTCGTGGCGACCAGCGGCACCACGCCCGGCTTGATGTCCACCGCGGGACTGAACGTCGCCGCCACGCGCTGCATCTGGCTGAAAAAGCCCTCGGCGTTCGGACCGGAAATCCGCATGCCGGTCCGCCTCGCCAGCGCCGCGATCGCGTCCTGCATCGCCGCGCTCTCCCCACCCTCCTCGGCAAAGCCGGAGGAGATGATCAGGGCGTTCTTCACGCGGGCGGCTGCGCATTGTTCGAGCGCGGCAAGCACCGCGCGGGCGGGGATGAGGATGATTGCGAGATCGATCGGCGTGCCGATGTCGGTGATCGATTTGTAGCAAATGAGGCCGTCGATCTCGGCGTAATTCGAGTTCACCGGATAGATTTTTCCGGGATACTCGTTCTTGCGCAACATCGACAAGAGCCGCCCCGGAATCTTCTCATGATCGCGCGAGGCACCGATCAGCGCGATGCTGGCGGGTTCAAAGAAGCTATCGAGCGGATGCGGCATGGAGTGATCCCCTTCTTATTCTTCGTGCACCCGCCGTATCCAGACCGTCATCCTGAGGTGCGAGCCGCGCGGTGCATAGCACCGTGCGGGGAGCCTCGAAGGATGAGCGGCCCCGCCGGTGGCCGTCGCCCTTCGAGGCTCGCCGAAGAGGTGAGCACCTCAGGGTGACGGATCACTACCAAGCACTCAACTGACGCGGAACGTCACCCCACCGAGCAAGAACTCGTTGCCCGCCACGGCATGTCCCTTCGCCCTCGCAGCATGCAGCACACCGGCAACATGAGTGACCCGAAACTCCAGCGCGCTCATGATTTCGCTGGCGCCCTTCACGAAGCGGAATGTTGCATTGGGCAGCTTCAGTTCCGCCTCGCCACTCGGCGCGACGCCGACGATCTTGCCCCAATGCTCCGCCAGCCCTTGCGGATCCGGGCTCTGCATCTCCACGCTCGTCAACGCCTGCGTCACGTCCTTGCGGATGAATTTTTGCCAGTCAGGGCCGGCAGGTGGATACGGCCCCAAAATGTCGTCGCTGCCTTCGGTGTGGTTGAACTCGATGAAAGCGGCGCGGCAGTCGCGGGGGTGGAGCTGCACGCCGTGATAGGGCGCGTGGTCGATGACGTTGGCGGTGCGCACGCCCAGCGCGTTGGCGTTACGACCGCGCTCGTCGGGATCGTTGCAGCAGAAGATCGCCATGTAGCCGCCGCGCCCGCCGCTCTTCTCGATGAAGCGGCCGGCCGTGGTGCCGTCCTTGAACGGCGCGACCACCTCCAGCAGGATCGTGTCGACCGGCAGCAGCGCGTTCTCCAGGCCGTATTTCGCAACATTGCCGTCGCGGTAGCAGACAGCGAGGCCCATGATATCAGCGATGTCGGAGATCACGGGCGCGAGCTGCGGCGCGACCAGGCAGATCTGCCGCAACCGCATATAGGGCGCCATCGTCATGCGCCCTTGAAGGTCGGCTTGCGCTTCTCGACGAACGCCTTTGCGGCCTCCTTGTGATCCTCGGTGTCGCTGCAGCGGGTGTGGTGGATCGCCTCGCCGTCGAAGCAATCCTCCAGCGCGAGATGCTCGGCATTGTTGATGTTGCGCTTGATGAAGCCGAGCGCGATCGACGGGCCTTGCGCCAGCGACAGCGCGAGCTCGTGCGCGGCCGCGTCGATCTCGGCGTCGGGGACGACCTTGGTCACCATGCCGATCGCATGAGCCTCCTTCGCGGTCAGCACCGGCGAGGTCAGATAGAGCTCGCGCGCCCGCGCACTGCCGAGCAGCTGGGTGAGGAAATAGGTGCCGCCGTAATCGCCGGAGAAGCCGACTTTTGCGAACGCGGTCGTGATCTTGCAGGATTCGGAGGCGACGCGGAGGTCGCACGACAGCGCCATCGACAGACCCGCGCCGGCCGCCGCGCCATCGAGCTGCGCCACCACGGGTTTCGGCATCTGGTGCAGGATGCGCGACACCTCCATGCCGCGGCGCAGGTTCGCCATCTTCACTTCGAACGGCAGCGGCGCCCGGCCCTCCGCCATCGACTTGACGTCGCCGCCGACGCAGAACGAGCCGCCCGCGCCCTTCAACAAGACCGCGCGCACCTCGGGATCATCAGCCGCGCGCCGTGCCGCCACGACCAGCCCGGCGACCATGTCCGGGTTGAGCGCGTTCTTCCGCTCGGGCCGGTTCATCGTGATGGTGAGCAGCCCGCCTTCGAGCTTTTGCAGGACCATGTCGTTACTCATGGGGCTTCTCCCTTGTCGTTGTTTTGCTTGATCTATCACCACACTCGTCATTGCGAGCGAAGCGTTTCCGCGGAGACAGCCTGGATTGCTTCGTCGCTTCGCTCCTCGCAATGACGGTGTTTATTTCTTCACCAGCGGACAGCGCGACTGCTCCAGCGACTGGAACGCCTCGCTGCCGGGCACCGTGGCGAGCAGCTTGTAGTCGTCCCAGCGGCCCTTGGATTCCGACGGCTTCTTGACCTCGAACAGGTACATGTCGTGCAACATGCGGCCGTCCTCGCGGATCTTGCCATTCTTGGCGAAGAAGTCGTTGATCGGTGTCTCCTTCATCACTTTCATCACCGTCGCGGCATCGGTCGTGCCGGCCGCCTTCACTGCTTTCAGATAGTGCGTCACGGACGAATAGACACCGGCTTGCGCCGAGGTCGGCGGCCGCTTCATGCGCTCCTGGAAGCGCTTCGAGAACGCGCGGGTGTCGTCGTTGAGATCCCAGTAGAAGGCCTCCGCAAGCAACAGGCCCTGCGCGGTCTCGAGCCCGATCGAGTCGATGTCGGTCACGAAGGCGAGCAGCGGCGAGACCTTCTGGCCGCCCTTGGTGATGCCGAACTCGGCCGCCTGCTTGATGGCGTTGACGGTGTCGCCGCCGGCGTTCGCGAGCCCGATCACCTTTGCTTTCGAGGCCTGGGCCTGCAGCAGGAACGACGAGAAATCCGACGTGTTGAGCGGATGGCGCACGCTGCCGAGCACCTTGCCGCCGGTCTTGGTCACGACGGCGCTGGTGTCCTTCTCCAGATCCTGGCCGAAGGCGTAGTCGGCGGTGAGGAAGTACCAGGTGTCGAGGCCCGACTTCACGGCCGCAAGGCCGGTCACATTGGCCTGGCCGTAGGTGTCGAACACATAGTGAATGGTGTAGGGACCGCAGGCCTCGTTGGT
The DNA here is from genome assembly GCF_055811255.1 of Bradyrhizobium sp. MI1.11. NCBI lineage: Bacteria > Pseudomonadati > Pseudomonadota > Alphaproteobacteria > Hyphomicrobiales > Nitrobacteraceae > Bradyrhizobium > Bradyrhizobium sp. MI1.11. The sequence goes on along the minus strand of NZ_JBVVPM010000021.1, from coordinate 25,084 downwards.
GAGGCGGATCGAGCCCGGGCCGTTGAACATGATGATCTTGTTGCGCGCTTTCGCGATCTCGCCGGCGGCAAGCGCGGTCGCGGACGCCGCGACGTCATAGATCATTTCGACGCCCTGATTGTCGAGCATGTCGCGGGCGATATTGGCGGAGAGATCGGCCTTGTTCTGATGGTCGGCAGCCAGCACCTGGATCTTGCGGCCGAGCACCTCACCGCCAAAGTCCTCCACGGCCATCTTGGCCGCGGTCTCGCTGCCGGGGCCGGTGATGTCGGCATACAGGCTCGACATGTCGAGGATGCCGCCGATCTTCAGTGGCGGCTTGTCCTGGGCTTGCACGGCACTTGCACTGAGCGCCAACGCAGCAGCAAAAATGCCCGACACAACATGCTTCATCGAAAAAGACCTCCCTTATCGCGCCGTACTCTGATGGCGGCTTGGTTATTGGTGTTGCCGCAATCATGCCGCATGCGCGACAGCGCAGCAAGCGCGCGGGACGATGCAGATGAGCGATCAACACGCGCTTTCCGCAAAGCGCAATGACGGAGTATGAACAAACAGTCTTCGCGCCCCACCACGCTTGAGTTATAATTGGAGCGCAACGCAACCTCACCGGGCAACGTGACGCAACGGCTTCAGCTGATCGCAATCCTTCTCGTCGCGGGGCAGAGCGCATTCGCGAGCCCGTGCCAGTTCGAGTCCCAGGGCGAAGGCCGCGTCACCGCGATCGATGCGCGCAGTCTGCGGCTCGATGACGGCCGGGAAATCCGCTTGACCGGCATCGAGCCGACCGCGACCACGAAGCAGGCGCTGACCTCGCTGCTGGTCGGGCACGACGTGATCCTGCGCAGCGCCGACGACACGCCTGACCGCTATGGCCGCCAGGGCGCGCTGGTCTTTGTCGGCGAGAGCGACATCTCCGTGCAGGCGACGCTCCTCGCCCAGGGCGACGCCATCGTCTCCGCCGAGATTGCCGATAAGGACTGCGCGGCGGCCCTGATGGCGTCGGAGGCCGAGGCGAGGCGCCAAAAAAAGGGCAGCTGGGCTGACCCGTCGGCCATAAAAAACGCGGAAAGTCCGGACGATATTTTGGCGGGGATCGGGCGTTTTGTGGTGGTCGAAGGCAAAGTCCTGTCGGTCCGGCAAGCTGGGGCAATGACCTACCTCAACTTCGGACGAAACTGGACACGCGGCTTCGCCGTGACTATTTCAAAGCGCATGGTACCCGCGTTCGAAAGCGCCGGGATCGCTCTTAAGTCTCTGGAAAATAAACGTATTCGTGTCCGAGGCTGGGCTGAGGGGAATACGGGGCCGCGTATCGATATACGCCTCGTAGGACAAATCGAGTTGCTGGGCGCAAACGAGCCGACAGGGGTAAGGCCCTAAAAAGGGCCAGGCACGGGTTAAGCGACGTGAATGTGGTGCTAGGACGGCACGGACAAGGTGAACGCCGCCTGCGGGCAGCGCCTGCTGTGCTATGCCTCGTGCTGGGTTCAGCCCTTGCCGGCTGCGGCGATATGGGCCGCTTCCAGACCGCGGCGGCCCCGCCGACCGTCGCGATGCCCAAGCCGAAGCCGGCCGTCGCCCAGACCCCCGCCACCGAGAAGGAGCATGAGCGCATCCTGGCGAGCTATGGCGGCACCTACGACGACGCCAGGCTCGAATCGCTCGTCACCAAGACCGTCGACCGGCTGGTCGCTGCGTCCGATCGGCCCGACCAGGGTTACCGGGTCACGATCCTCAATTCCGGCGCGGTGAACGCCTTCGCGCTGCCGAACGGCCAGCTCTATGTCACGCGGGGCCTGCTTGCGCTGGCGAGCGATACGTCGGAATTGTCCTCCGTGCTCAGCCACGAGATGGCGCATGTGCTGTCCAAGCACGCCGCGATGCGCGAGGACCAGGCCCGCCAGGCCGCGATCGTCACCCGCGTCGTCACCGACATGAGCAACGATCCCGATCTCACCGCGCTCGCGCTCGCCAAGACGAAGCTGACCATGGCGAGCTTTTCGCGCAATCAGGAGTTCGAGGCCGACGGCGTCGGCGTCGGCATTTCCGCCAAGGCCCATTTCGACCCTTATGGTGCCGCACGCTTTCTCTCGGCGATGGAGCGCAATGCCGAACTGAAGGTCGGCAAGACCTCGCTCGATCCGCGCGCGCAGGATTTCACCTCGTCGCATCCGGCAACGCCCGAGCGCGTGCAGAACGCGCAGACCATCGCACGGCAATACGCAGCGCCAGAGGGCGGCGAGCGCGACCGCGAGACCTATCTCGCCGCGATCGACAATCTCGTCTACGGCGAAGACCCCAGCGAAGGTTTTGTCCGCGGCCGGCGCTTCCTGCATCCGAAGCTCGGCTTCACCTTCCAGGCGCCGGACAATTTTACGCTCGACAACACTGCGCAGGCCGTGATCGGCGTGCGCGACGGCGGCTCGCAGGCGATGCGGTTCGACGTCGTGCGGGTGCCGGCGGAACAGTCGCTCGGCGACTACCTGAATTCCGGCTGGATGGAGGGCGTCGAGAAGGCCTCCACCGAGGACATCACCATCAACGGTTTTCCGGCTGCGTCCGCCACCGCCAAGGGCGACCAGTGGCAGTTCAAGGTCTATGCGCTACGCTTCGGCAGCGACGTCTACCGCTTCATCTTCGCGGCACGGCAGAAGTCGACCGAGAGCGAGCGCAATGCGCGCGAGACCGTCGGTTCATTCCGCCGCCTGACGCTCGACGAGATCCAGGCCGCGCGCCCGCTGCGCATCAAGGTCATCACCGTGCAGCCGGGCGACACCGTGGAATCGCTCTCCCACCGCATGGCCGGAGTCGATCACCCGGCCGAGCGTTTTCGCGTCCTCAACGGGCTCGATCGCAACGCGCAGGTGAAAGTGCGCGATCGTGTGAAGGTCGTGGCGGATTGACGTACGCTAAACTGCCGTAGGGTGGGCAAAGCGAAGCGTGCCCACCATTCCCGATCAGGATTATTGGAAGATGGTGGGCACGGCGCTTACGCGCCTTTGCCCAGCCTACAAGCTCCGCCCGATCAGCGCCCCGCGTCCATATCGCCGGCCTCGCGCTGGCCGCTGAGCCAGAGCGCGAGCAAGGTCCAGAACGCGCCTGACAGCAGGTACGCACCCGAGGCGATGACGCCAAGGTTGGTCGCCAGCAACAGCGCGACCAGCGGTGCAAAGCCGGCGCCGAACAGCCAGGCCATGTCGGAGGTCAGCGCCGAAGCCGTGTAGCGATACGCCTGCTTGAAGTTCGAGGCGATCGCACCCGACGACTGGCCGAACGACAGACCGAGCAGGATGAAGCCGATCACCATGTAGATGGTCTCGCCGAACGCGCCGGCATCGAGCAGCTGCGGGGCGAAGCCGCTGTAGATCGCGATCGCGATCGCCGATCCCATCAGCAGCGACTTGCGGCCGACGCGGTCGGCGATGACGCCGGAGAGCACGATCGCGCCGACGCCGAACACGGCGGCGACGATCTCGATGATCAGGAAGCGCACCGGACTTTCGCGGGTGAACAGGAACACCCAGGACAGCGGAAACACCGTGACCATATGGAACAGAGCGAAGCTTGCCAGTGGCGCAAACGCACCGAGCATGATGTTCTGGCCTTCGCGCGCCACCGTCTCGGAGATGCGCGAGGGCTGCAATTCGCGGGTCTCGAACAGCGAGGCATATTCTTCCGTCGTCACCATGCGCAGGCGCGCGAACAGCGCCACGACGTTGATGGCAAAGGCGACGAAGAACGGATAGCGCCAGCCCCAATCGAAGAAGTCGTCGGCCGAGAGATTTCCGGCGAAATAGGCGAACAGCCCGCTCGCCACGATCAGACCGAGCGGCGCACCAAGCTGCGGCACCATCGCGTACCAGCCGCGCTTTGAAGGCGGCGCGTTCAGCGCCAGCAGCGAGGCCATGCCGTCCCAGGCGCCACCCCAGGCCAGACCCTGTGCGATACGCGCCAGCGCCAGCAGCCAGATCGCGGCAACGCCGATCTCGTGATAGCCGGGCAGGAATGCGATCGCGACGGTGGCGGTGCCGAGCAGGAACAGCGCCGAGATCAGCTTGGCCGTTTTGCCGTACCCGCGGTCGACCGTCATGAAAATGACGGTGCCGATCGGCCGGGCCATGAAGGCCAGCGCGAAGATCATGAAGGAACAGAGGGTGCCGGTCAGTTCGCTCGTGAATGGAAAGACCAGGCGCGGGAAGACGATCACCGAGGCGATCGCGAAGACGAAGAAGTCGAAGAATTCCGAGGTGCGGCCGATGATGACGCCGATGGCGATCTCGCCGGGACTGGCCTGGTCGTGGCCGTGCTCGCCCGAGTGGTCTGCCATTGCGGGGGTCTGTGCCATCGCCATTCGTGCGCCCTTAACGTCCTGAAAACCAAAGCCGACCGCCCGGCGAGGCGCCAAGCGATCCAGCCCTGTCTGGCGCAACATCCCGCAGTGCAACATTGGACAAATTGTCCAATGTCCGGATTGCTGCGCCGCAGCTACCCCTTGGCCCCGCAAAAGAAACTCATTCTCATAAGGCTCGGCCCTTGTCCCGTTTCAAGATTCTAGCGCTGCTACCCCTGGCGGTTGCGCTCAGCGGCTGCAACTACGTCGTGCTGGCGCCGGCCGGCGATATCGCAGCGCAGCAGCGCGACCTCGTCATCATCTCCACCGTCCTGATGCTCCTGATTGTCGTGCCCGTGATGGCGCTGACGGTGCTGTTCGCCTGGCGCTATCGCCAGTCTAACACCGACGCCCGCTACGAGCCGGAATGGGACCACTCGACCAGCCTCGAGCTGGTGATCTGGTCGGCGCCGCTCTTGATCATCGTTTGCCTGGGCGCGCTGACCTGGATGGGCACGCATCTGCTCGACCCCTATCGCGCGCTCGGCCGCATCCATGCCGACCGCGCCGTGGACCAGTCCAAGGCCCCGCTCGAGGTCGACGTCGTCGCGCTCGACTGGAAGTGGCTCTTTATCTATCCGGACTACGGCATCGCCACTGTCAACGATCTGGCAGCTCCGGTCGATCGTCCCATCAACTTCCGCATCACCGCGTCCTCGGTGATGAACTCGTTCTACATCCCCGCACTGGCCGGCCAGATCTACGCGATGCCGGGCATGGAGACCAAGCTCCACGCCGTCGTGAACCACGCCGGCACCTATCGGGGCTTTTCGGCGAACTACAGCGGCGCCGGCTTCTCCGGCATGCACTTCAACTTCCAGGGCCTCGACGACAAGGGCTTTGACGCCTGGATCGCAAGCGCCAAGTCCGGCGGCGGCTCGCTCGGCCGCGCCGAATATCTCCAGCTCGAAAAACCCAGCCAGAACGAGCCGGTGCGGCGCTACGGCACCGTCGATTCCGATCTCTACCGCCTGATCCTCAACATGTGCGTCGAGACCGGCAAGATGTGCCAGAGCGAGATGATGGCAATCGACGCCAAGGGCGGCCTCGGCCATGAGGGCCTGAACAACACGCTGCCGCTGGCCTACGACAAGTACGCCCGCCGCGGCACGGCGCTTGGGCCGGAGCCGACCTTCGTCGCCGGCACCTGCACGCCCGATGCGCCGCAGGGCAGGACCACCGCCTCCATCACGGCGCCTCTCGACACCGCGCCGCTGCTCGGCGCCGGCCTGAAGCGGCCGAGTTTCACGCCGCTGAAGTCCTCGTCCTTCTTCCTCGGACAACGTCCGAAGTCAGATTCGTAAAGAGATCCCGCATGTCTCCTGATCTTCTCAAGCTCATCTTCGGCCGGCTCACCTTCGAATCGCTGCCGCTGCACGAGCCGATCGTCGTCGGCACCTTCGCCGTGGTGGCGACCGGCGGCCTCATCATGTTTGCCGGCCTGACCTATTTCCGCCTCTGGGGTTATCTCTGGAGCGAGTGGTTCACCAGCGTCGACCACAAGCGCATCGGCATCATGTACATGATCCTCGGCATCGTAATGCTGCTGCGCGGCTTCGCCGACGCGCTGATGATGCGGTTGCAGCAGGCCCTCGCCTTCGGCGGCTCGGAGGGCTATCTCAACTCCCATCACTACGACCAGGTCTTCACCGCCCACGGCGTGATCATGATCTTTTTCGTGGCGATGCCGCTGGTCACCGGCCTGATGAACTTCGTCGTGCCGCTCCAGATCGGTGCGCGCGACGTGTCGTTCCCGTTCCTGAATAATTTCAGCTTCTGGATGACGGTCGGCGGCGCGGTGCTGGTGATGGCCTCGCTGTTCATCGGCGAATTCGCCCGCACCGGGTGGCTCGCTTATCCGCCGCTGTCGAACATCGGCTACAGTCCGGATGTCGGCGTCGACTATTACATATGGGGACTACAGGTCGCGGGCGTCGGAACGACACTGTCCGGCATCAACCTGATCTGCACCATCGTCAAGCTGCGGTGCCCCGGCATGACCATGATGCGGATGCCGGTGTTCACCTGGACCGCGCTCTGCACCAACGTGCTGATCGTCGCTTCCTTTCCGGTTTTGACCGTCGTGCTCGCGCTGCTCTCTCTCGACCGTTACGTCGGCACCAACTTCTTCACGAACGATTTCGGCGGCAGCCCGATGATGTACGTGAACCTGATCTGGATCTGGGGTCATCCCGAGGTCTACATCCTGGTTCTCCCCGCCTTCGGCATCTTCTCGGAAGTGACCTCGACCTTCTCGGGCAAGCGGCTGTTCGGCTACACCTCGATGGTCTACGCCACGGTGGTCATCACCATCCTGTCGTACCTGGTCTGGCTGCACCACTTCTTCACGATGGGGTCGGGCGCCAGCGTCAACTCCTTCTTCGGCATCACCACGATGATCATCTCGATCCCGACGGGCGCGAAGATGTTCAACTGGCTGTTCACGATGTATCGCGGCCGCATCCGCTTCGAGCTGCCGATGATGTGGACGATCGCGTTCATGCTGACCTTCGTGCTCGGCGGCATGACCGGCGTGCTGCTCGCGGTGCCGCCGGCCGACTTCGTCCTGCACAACAGCCTGTTCCTGATCGCGCACTTCCACAACGTGATCATCGGGGGCGTGGTGTTCGGCGCGTTCGCCGGTATCGGCTACTGGTTCCCGAAGGCGTTCGGCTTCAAGCTCGACCCGTTCTGGGGCAAGCTGTCGTTCTGGTTCTGGGTCACGGGTTTCTATCTCGCCTTCATGCCGCTCTATGTGCTCGGCCTGATGGGTGTGACCCGCCGCCTCCGCGTGTTCGACGATCCGAGCCTGCAGATCTGGTTCATCGTCGCCGGCATTGGCGCCTTCCTGGTCTTCCTTGGCATCCTCTCGATGCTGATGCAGTTCGCAGTCAGCTTCCTCAGGCGCGAGCAGCTCAAGGACGTCACCGGCGATCCCTGGGATGCGCGTACGCTGGAATGGGCGACCTCCTCGCCGCCGCCGGCCTACAACTTCGCCTTCACTCCTGTCGTTCACGACAATGACGCGTGGTGGGACATGAAGAGGCGCGGTTATCAGCGCCCGCTCACCGGGTTCAAGCCGATCCACATGCCCAGCAGCACCGGCACCGGCATCATCCTCGCCGGCCTTGCCACCGCGATGGGATTCGGCCTGATCTGGTACATCTGGTGGTTGGCCGCCGCGAGCTTCATCGCGATGCTCGCCGTCGGCATCGGTCACACCTTCAACTATCACCGCGATTTCGACATTCCGGCCGAGGACGTCATCCGGGCCGAGGACGCGCGCACCAAACTGCTCGCCGGAGCCAAGTAAATGACTGTCGCTGTCAATCCCACGCAAACCGGCGAGCCGGTGTTCTACCTCGCCGACGAACACCCGCATCCGGAAGGCTACAGCACCTCGCTCGGCTTCTGGATCTACCTGATGAGCGACTGTCTCATCTTCGCGATCCTGTTCGCCACCTTCGGCGTGCTCGGCGGCAACTACGCCGCCGGTCCGGCGCCGAAGGATTTGTTCGAGCTGCCGCTGGTCGCGGTGAACACCTCGATGCTGTTGCTATCGTCGATCACGTATGGTTTTGCGATGCTGACGATGCAGCAGAACAAGATCGCCCAGACCCAGATCTGGCTGGCGATCACCGGCCTGTTCGGCGCCGCGTTCATCGGCATCGAGCTGTCGGAGTTCGCCCACATGATCCATGAAGGCGCGACGCCGCAGCGCAGCGCCTTCCTGTCCGCCTTCTTCACCCTGGTCGGGACGCACGGCCTGCACGTCAGCTGCGGCCTGATCTGGCTGGTGACCCTGATGGTGCAGGTCTGGAAGTTCGGCCTGATCGAGGCCAACCGCCGCCGCCTGATGTGCCTGTCGATGTTCTGGCACTTCCTGGACGTGGTCTGGATCGGTGTCTTCACCTTCGTCTATCTCCTGGGAGTTCTGCGATGAACACCGATACTCACGTCGCCCACGCGGACGATCATCACCATGGTGACGGCCATGCCAACGCGCACGGCTCGTTCTCGACCTACATGCTCGGCTTCGTGCTCTCGGTCGTACTCACCGCGATCCCCTTCTGGCTGGTGATGAGCGGCGCGCTTCCGAGCAAGCAGATCACCGCGCTCGTGATCATGGCCTTCGCGGTCGTGCAGATCGTCGTGCACATGATCTACTTCCTGCACATGAACACGACGTCCGAGAACGGCTGGAGTATGATGGCGCTGATCTTCACCATCGTCATGGTGGTGATCGCCCTGTCCGGTTCGCTGTGGGTGATGAACCATCTCAACAGCAACATGATGCCGATCCACCAGATGAACGGGATGAAATGAACGAAATCCGGACCGAGACGAGCAAGGCAAACGGGGCGCGCCGCGACGCTGCGCACCCGTCCTTGTGGCTCACGGTCCTCTCGCTCGCGGCCATTGCACTTCTGATCGCGCTCGGCGTCTGGCAGATCGAACGCCGCGCCTGGAAGCTGGCGCTGATCGACCGCGTCGAGCAGCGCGTTCATGCCCCGGCGCAGCCGATCCCCTCGCCAGCGGCATGGCCGACCGTCTCCGCCGCAAACGACGAATACAGGCACGTCAGCGTCAGCGGCCGTTTCATGCATGACCGTGAGACGCTGGTTCAGGCCGTTACCGAAGAAGGCCCGGGCTATTGGGTGTTGACACCGCTCAGGCGCGACGACGGCACGCTGGTACTGGTCAACCGCGGCTTCGTGCCGTCCGACCGGCGCGACGCGTCGACGCGCCGGGACGGCAATCCGCAAGGCGAGGTCGAGATCACCGGCTTCTTGCGCGTCACCGAGCCAAAAGGCGGATTCCTCAGGACCAACGTGCCTGAGCACAATCGCTGGTACTCGCGGGATGTCACCGCGATTGCGGCGGCACGCGGCCTCGACCATGTCGCGCCCTTCTTCGTCGATGCCGACGCTGGATCACAATCCGGCGGCGGCCCAATCGGCGGATTGACCGTGATCAGCTTTCCCAATAACCACCTGATCTACGCGCTGACGTGGTTTGCCCTGGCTTTCATGCTAGCCGGCAGACTTATCGTCACATTCGGCGGCGGGCTGTTCCGCCGCAGGAAGCCCTGGAGCGGCTTCGTCCACGAAGCGGCCGACGGCTCCGATGCCGACGCCCGCAGGACGGGATCAGATGCTGGAACGATCGTCGAGCCCACCTGACGACGGAAGAACGCATGTCGCCGTCACGCTGCAATCGCAGGCGGACGCGCGCAGCGAGCTGATCGGCGCTGCGCCGACCGACGACGAGACCAACCGCAAGAACATGGCGCTGCTGATCCAGCTGCGCTGGACGGCAGTGGTCGGGCAGATCGTGACCATCGGCGGCGTGCATGTCTGGCTCGGCATTCCCCTGCCTCTCACCCGCATGGGCGCGGTGATCGGCGCACTGATATTTCTCAACGTCTCCAGCCTGGTGTGGGTGCGCCATCGCGCCGCGATCACCAACAACGAGCTGCTGGTCGCCCTGATGCTGGACGTCGCTGCGCTGACCGCGCAGCTCTATCTCAGCGGCGGCGCCACCAATCCCTTCACCTCGCTGTTCCTGCTCCAGGTGACGCTGGGCGCGGTGCTGCTCGATGGCCGCTCGACCTGGTCGCTGGTCGCGCTGACCTGCGCGAGCTTCGTCTGGCTGACCGTCGCCTATCGGCCGCTCGATCTGCCGCCGAACCCGCTGAGCGAGACCTACACGCTCACGGTTGCCGGCATGCTGCTGGGCTTCGTGCTCAACGCCGTGCTGCTGGTGGTGTTCGTCACCCGCATCAACAGGAATTTGCGCGAGCGCGACGCGCATCTGGCGGCGCTGCGCCAGCATGCCGCCGAGCAGGATCATATCGTGCGCATGGGCCTGCTCGCCTCCGGCGCGGCTCACGAGCTCGGGACGCCGCTCGCCTCGCTCTCGGTCATCCTCGGCGATTGGCGCCGCATGCCCGACCTTGCCGCCGATCAGGAGCTGGCCGAGGACCTCGCGGAGATGGAGACCTCGCTGCAACGCTGCAAGTCGATCGTGACAGGCATTCTGGTGTCGGCGGGCGAAGCCCGCGGCGAAGGATCGTCGCCGACGACGGTGGCGGCTTTCGTCACGGCGCTGGTGGAAGAGTGGCGCGACGCGCGCTCGGCGCGCACGCTGTATTTCGTCAACACCTTCGGCGAAGACGTCGCGATCGCCTCAGACGTCGCGCTGAAACAGGTGATCTTCAACGTGCTCGACAACGCCTACGAGGTCTCGCGCGACTGGGTCGAGCTCGTTGCCGAGCGCGAGGGCGATAATCTCGTGCTGTCGATCAGCGATCGCGGCCCCGGCTTTGCGCCGGAGATGCTGGCACAGCTCGGAAAGCCCTATCAGTCGAGCAAGGGCCGCGCCGGCGGCGGGCTCGGCCTGTTCCTGGTGGTGAATGTGGTGCGCAAGCTTGGCGGCAGCGTGACTGCCGAGAACCACAGGAAGCGCGGCGCCACGGTCCGCCTCACGCTGCCGCTCGCCACGCTCGCGATCGGAGGCAGCTTTGACGCCTGACCGTTCGCTCATCGTCGTCGAGGACGATGCCGGCTTCGCCCGCACCCTGAAGCGTTCGTTCGAGCGCCGCGACTACGAGGTCGTGCTCGCCGCCTCGATCGAGGACGTGCGGAAAGTTCTGGAGGAGCGATCGTTCGGCTATGCCGTCGTCGACCTCAAGCTCGGCGGCGCCTCGGGGCTCGCCTGTGTCGAACTCTTGCACACGCACGATCCGGAGATGCTGATCGTGGTGCTGACGGGCTTCGCCAGCATTTCCACCGCGGTCGAGGCCATCAAGCTCGGCGCATGCCACTATCTCGCCAAGCCGTCGAACACCGACGACATCGAGGCCGCCTTCAACAAGGCCGCAGGCAATGCCGAGGTTGCGCTCGACGCCCGGCCGACATCGATCAAGACGCTGGAATGGGAACGCATCCACCAGACCCTGATCGAGACCGATTTCAACATCTCGGAAGCGGCAAGACGGCTCGGGATGCACCGGCGGACGCTGGCGCGGAAGCTCGAGAAGCGGCCGGTGAAGTGAGGTTGGTTAACTTTGTAGGGTGGGTTAGCGAAGCGTAACCCACCACTTCTTTGCGGCAGCATCGTGGGTTACGCCTTCGGCTAACCCACCCTACGGACCGAGCAAGATCATCCGGCGCCCCAAACAAAAAGCCCGGCCAAACGGCCGGGCTTTTGATCTGTTGCGATCGACGCGCGAGCCGCTTACGCGGCCTCGTCGGCGACCGTGGCTCCGCCCTCGGTCTCGTCGCTATCGCCCTCGGCGTCGGCTTCGCCTTCGGCGGCTTCGGACTTGGCGCCGGTGCGACGCGGGCTCTTGGCGAGCTGGGCCTCGATCTCCTTGACCGCTTCGGTCTCGGTCGAGTGCTGCACCACCGCGATCTCGCGGGAGAGACGGTCGAGCGCGGCTTCATAGAGCTGGCGTTCGCTGTAGGACTGCTCGGGCTGCGATTCGGAGCGATAGAGGTCGCGCACGACTTCCGCGATCGCGACGATGTCGCCCGAGTTGATCTTCGCTTCGTATTCCTGGGCGCGGCGCGACCACATGGTGCGCTTGACGCGGGCACGGCCCTTGAGGGTCTCGAGCGCACGCTTCACCAGCGCGGGCTCGGACAGCTTGCGCATGCCGACATTGGCGACCTTGGCGGTCGGCACGCGCAGCGTCATCTTGTCCTTGATGAAGTTGATGACGAACAGCTCGAGCTTCGCGCCGGCAATCTCCTGCTCCTCGATGGCCAGGATCTGGCCGACGCCGTGGGCGGGATAGACGACGAATTCGTTGGCCTTGAAGCCCTGACGCTGGGTCACGACCTTCTTTTCCTCGACCTTCGGCGCAACAGCCGCGGGCTTCACGGCCGGCTTGGCGGCAGCGACGGGAGCCTTGGCAGGAGCAGCCGCAACAGGAGCCTTTGGCGCGGCGGGCTTGGCAGCGGGAGCCTTGGCAGCGGGCGTCTTGGCAACAGCGGGCTTGGCGGCAGGCTTGGCGGCAGGCTTGGCGGCAACAGGCTTGGCAACGGTCGCTTTCGCGGCCGGCTTGGCAGTCTTGTTAGGCATTGCGCTTCTTTTGTTCTTCGAGGACTTTGCAGCCGGCGCCTTAGTCGCGGTCCGACCCTTGGATGCGCTACGGCTGGCCGCGGCGACTTTCTTGGCGTCCTTATGGGAAGCCTTCGCTGAAGTACTCTTTTTACGCGTTTTCTGTGACACAGCCTGCGCGCGGAAACTGCCACGCCCCTGTTCGACATTTGGTTTCACGGGAACCCAACGGGGCCGACGGGGCTAACCAGGGTTCGGCTCAATGTGCCCAATATAGCACATTTCCCGCAAAAATCAATGATTTAGGGTCTTAAGGGCTGGTTTTCGGCGGTAACGCCGCTAATAGGGTTAAGTTTGACCCGAATTAGTCGCCGGAGCCGGGGTTCGCGGAGAAATACTTGTCGAACTTGCCCTCCATGCCGTCGAAATCCTTGGCGTCGGCAGGTGATTCTTTCTTCTGGGTGATGTTCGGCCAGCTCTTGGCGTAGTCGGCGTTGACCGTGAGCCACTTTTCCAGGCCCGGTTCCGTGTCCGGCTTGATGGCATCGGCGGGACATTCCGGCTCGCACACGCCGCAATCGATGCACTCGTCAGGATGGATGACGAGCATGTTCTCGCCCTCGTAGAAACAATCGACCGGGCAGACCTCGACGCAGTCGGTGTACTTGCACTTGATGCACGCTTCAGTGACGACGTAAGTCATCCAACGCTCCGAAAAGCTCTTTTAAAAGTCGCGGCTTGCGTAGCGCGGATGGCCCGGCGCCGCAAGCTCAGGAACGGCCGATCATGACGGCTTTATGCGCTTGATCGACCAAGAAATGAATTCAAAGCGCAATTAATTGCGCTGAGAATTCGGATGGCCTTCACCGAGCTCTTCGTAGAGCACACGGGCCGAGGCGGCATCGCCGCGGCGTTCGTTGAAGGCGGTGACTTTCAAGACGCGCACAGTGCGATCGAGCGCGATGGTGAGCACGTCGCCGATCTTGATCGCATGCCCCGGCGATTTCTCGCGTGCACCGTTGACGCGAACATGGCCGGACTCGACAAGCTCGGCAGCGGAGGTGCGCGCCTTCACCACCCGCGCGTGCCATAGCCATTTGTCGATGCGCTGCCGCTCGGTCGTGACCCTATTCCCTCTGACGCGTTTTCTTCACGCGAACCGCTCCGCACTTCGCTTGAAAACGCTGTGCTACTCCTTACGCCCGGACAGCTGCTCCTTTAGCGCAGCGAGTTTTGCAAACGGCGAGTTCGGATCGACAGGACGATCGCGTTCGCGCGGATTGGCGCTCGATGCATAGGGACGCAGCGAGGGTCCGCCCTGGCGGTCGCGGCCCTTGTCGCGGTCGCGGCCACGGTTGTCGCGACCCTTGTCGCGATCGCCGCCACCGAACTTGCCCTTGTTGCGATCCTTGTTGTCGCGGTCCTTGTTGCCGCCATTCTTGCCCTCGAAGCGACGGTTCTTGTCGTCGCGCCCCTCGGGACGCGGCGCGGCTTCGGCGCCGCCTTCGCGCGGCTTGCGGAAGTCCCTGCCGCCATCGCGGCCGGAATCCCGGCGATGACCGCCGCCATGGCGATGACGCTCACCGCGTTTCTCGCCGTCGGCGGCAGGCTGGGCTTCGCCTTCGGCAGGCGCAGCGCCGGCTTCAGCGGCCGCCTGCGGACGCGGCTGGTGATGACGCTGGTTGCGATGGCGCTCGTGGCGCGGCTTGCGATCATCGTGACGGCCGGCGGGACGCCAGACCTCGATGAGCTCGGGCTCGGCGGGCGTTGCCGCGGCTTCCACAGGCGCAGCCGCATCGGCCGACGCAGCGGCTTCGGCTGCAGCAGTCTCTGCAGGCGCGGTCTCGGCAGGTGCGGTTTCGGCGGGAGCGGTTTCGGCGGCTTCAACGGGTGCCGCAGCTTCTTCCGCAGGTGGCGCGATGCCGGGAGCGTCTTCCGGCGTGACGGAAGCTTCGAGCGCCGGCTCGTCTTGCACCGGCTCGTCGTGCTGCTCCATGCCGGGCGCGTCTTCGACGGTCACAGGCTCGGCGGCGGCTTCGATCGCGGTTTCCGCAGGCACTGCGGCGTCCTCGACCGGCGTTTCGGTTGCGGGTGCCTCTTCGCTGGAGGCTTCAGCAACAGGCGTCTCGGCAACAGGCGCGGCCGGCTTCGCCGGCAGCGGCGGGCGCTTGTCCATGCGATAGCCGAGCGCACGCAGCACGGAGGCAAAATCTTCGCCGGCCGAACCGGTGAGCGAGGTCATCGCCTGCGTCACCACGAAGCTGCGGCCGTCGAACGCACCGGCGGGCTTTTCGCCGGACGCGTTCTCGCGCCAGGCCAGCGCCGGACGGATCAGATCGGCCAGGCGCTCCAGGATGTCGACGCGGACGGCGCGCTCGCCGGCCTGCTTGTAGCCGAGCACGCGATAGGCGTCGCGCGGCAGCTGCTTGTCGACCGGGAACGAGGTGCGGCCGGAGCTCGCCAGATGCTGCGCGCCCGACAGCGCGGAGGGATCGACATTGTCCTGCTTCAGCGCCCAGAGCAGCGCGGCCAGAGCACGCCCGGCCGGCTTGAGCAGGCCGGGGAAATAGAGGTGATAGGCGCCGAAGCGGACGCCATATTTGCGCAAGGTCGCGCGCGAGGGCTGGTCGAGGTCCTTCAGCTCGTTGGCGATCTTCGGGCGCTCCAGCACGCCGAGCGCCTCGACGAGCTGATAGGCGATGCCGCGGGCGATGCCGGTGACGTCCTCGGCCTTGCTGAGCTCGAACAGCGGCCCGAGCAGCTTTTCGATATGCGTCTTGAGCCAGAGCTCGAGCCGGGCCTGCACCTTGTCGCGGGGGGCGCCCGTGAGGCGTTCGTCGGAGATGATGCGGATGCGCGGATGCAGCGCGTCCTCTGCGGCAGACAGCCGCGCCACGGCATCGCCGGTCCAGCGGATGATGCCTTCCGAAGTCAGCACGAACTGCTCGTCCGGTGCGTTGCCCAGTTTTTCGGCGCGCGCGTTGATCTCGCCGGCGAGCACGGCCTGCGCTGCAGCCTGCAACGCTTTCGCATCGGAGCCGGCTTCCGCCGCATCCGGTGCAAAGGTGAAGCCATCGAGGCGGCCGATGACATGGCCTTCGACGATGACTTCGCCGGTCTTGCCGATTTCAGTATTCAAGCTCGTGTTCTCCCGCAGGCGGCGCATCAATACACTGGTCCGGCGATCAACGAAACGCTCAGTCAAGCGTTCATGGAGCGCATCCGATAATTTATTTTCGACCTCGCGGGCGATCCCCTGCCAGCGTTCGGGGTCTTTCAGCCAGTCGGGACGGTTGGCGACGAAGGTCCAGGTGCGAATCTGCGCGATCCGGGCCGACAGCGTGTCGATATCGCCGTCGACGCGGTCGGCCTGGTCGATCTGGGTCCTGAACCAGGCGTCGGGGATACATCCCTTCCGCATCAGAAAGCCGTACAGCGTGGTGACCAGCTCGGCATGGGCGGCCGGCGACAGCTTTCGATAATCGGGGATTTGGCAGGCCTCCCACAGCCGTTCCACCGCATCCTTGCCGTGCGCGACATCGCGCACCTCAGCGTCGCGGGCGGCGTGGTCGAGTACGCGCATGTCCTCGGCGATGGGCGCGCGCGTCAGCGCCTCGTGGCCGGGGGCCAGGTTCAGCGAGACCTGGAGCGCGCCGAGGGAAGCGAAATCCAGCTTCGAATTGCGCCATTGCAAAACCTTCACGGGATCGAAGGTGTGGTTCTGCAGCGCATTGACGAGCTCGGGCTCGAACGGTGCGCAGCGGCCGGTGGTGCCGAAGGTGCCGTTGCGGGTGGCGCGGCCGGCGCGGCCGGCGATCTGGCCGAATTCGGACGGCGTCAGGCGGCGGAACTGGTAGCCGTCGAACTTGCGGTCGGAGGCGAAGGCGACGTGGTCGACGTCGAGATTGAGCCCCATGCCGACCGCGTCGGTGGCGACGAGGTAATCGACCTCGCCGTTCTGGAACATCGCAACCTGCGCGTTTCGGGTGCGCGGCGACAGCGAGCCCAGCACCACGGCGGCGCCGCCATGCTGCCGGCGGATCAGCTCGGCGATGGCGTAGACCTCGTCAGCCGAGAAGGCGACGATGGCGGTGCGCCGCGGCTGCCGCGTGATCTTGCGGTCGCCGGCGAATTCCAGCTGCGACAGACGCGGCCGCGTGATCATGGAGACGCCCGGCAGCAGCCGCTCGATAATCGGCCGCATGGTCGCAGCGCCCAGCAGCAGCGTCTCGTCGCGGCCACGCCGGTTGAGGATGCGATCGGTGAAGACGTGGCCGCGCTCCAGATCGGAGGCGATCTGCACCTCGTCGACGGCGAGGAACGAGACGTCGAGATCGCGCGGCATCGCCTCCACGGTCGAGACCCAGTAGCGCGGCGATTTCGGCTTGATCTTTTCCTCGCCGGTCACAAGCGCGACGGCGTCGGGGCCGACCCTTGCTGCGATCTTGTTGTAGACCTCGCGCGCCAGCAGACGCAGCGGCAGCCCGATCATGCCGGAGGGATGCGCGAGCATCCGCTCGATGGCGAGATGGGTCTTGCCGGTGTTGGTGGGACCAAGCACCGCAGTGACGCCGGCGCCGGGAAGCCGCTCGGAAGCGAAGGGGGAGGAGGAAAAAGGCATCTGGGGGATTAGGTAATGGCGATTGGGGCGAATGTCAGTGCTGTTTTGGGGCGGTGGCGCGAAGGGCCGGCCTCACACACTGCTGTCATCGCCCGGCTCGACCGGGCGATCCAGTATTCCAGAGGCGGCGCAGATCAAACCGAGAGGGCGCGGCGTACTGGATGCCCCGGTCAAGCCGGGGCATGACGGCGGAGAATGCGGCGCCCTTCCCCGAACCTCGCGCAACTGTCTCACTTTGCGACGCTTTTCCCGTTGGCTTTAAGCTTCGGAACGAGTTGAGAACGAATCGCGGCCGAATCGCTGACTCCCCCTTGAGTCCTGTTCCGTTCTCGCAAGATGTCGCGGGAGGCTTATTGGGTTCGCACTAGATGGAGTTTTGGCCCGCCGCACAAGCGACGTTTCGGTGGCGGATTCGTTAAAGCTGGGGACGGCGCGGAGTCGAATCAGAATCGGGGAGGAGTCAAATGGATTCCCGGCCCTGGAGCCCTCCCAAACAAAAAGTGCGAAAACAACCCCATGCACAGTAGGCATGCCATTGAAATCGCTTGCGTTTATTTTCGCCAAAAAGGGCGGTCCGTAGCCCGCATGAAGCGCAGCGTAATGCGGGAGCCAAGCAAAGAACCCCGGATTACGCTTGCGCTCCATCCGGGCTACGGCAGCGGCAACTGCAGCGCCCTACTGCGTCTTCGCGACCTTGGGCGGCTGGGCCGTGGTGATGAAGCTGGTGGCTTCCAGCATGGCCGGCCCGAGCGGGGTCGGCACTTTCAGCCAGAACGGGACCAGGATGCGCGTTCCCGCGATCGGCGCGAACGCGACCTCGATGTTGCGCTGGGCGGCGAGATATTTGATCACGGGACGGTCTGGGATGTAGCCGGCGATGGGGACGAAATACAGCGAGCAGACCACGACCTGGCCGTGATAGCCCTTCTCCGCCTTCACGTTCTCCATGCGCTTGAAATCGAGCTTGAGCTCGTAGCGCATGCGGCCGTCGAACACGGCGGCGCTGCCGTGACAGGCGTCCGGCGACAGCACGTCGCCGCTGCCTGATACGCGCACCAGCGAGGCCGTCATCGGGTCCCAGACGCCGCGGCGATGCGCGTCGGTGACGACGATGCGGTCGGGATCGACCGGCGGCTCCGGCAGGATGGCAAAATCCTTCACATTGCCCTTGTCGAGCGTGATGCGGATCTCTTCGGTCTTCTTCGACGTGGTGGTGGAGGCCTGATAGCCGGTCGCGACCAGCGCGCCGTTAACGACGCGGCCCTGCGAGGCGCCGGTGCCCGACCCGCCCGCGAACGATTTCAAAAGCCCCGAGGTACCGCCGGAGGCCGCGGCCGCGAACACATCGTCCTGGATGTCGATGTTCCAGGCGCCTCGGCCTACGGGAATGCCCGACAGCGTCGCCTCGTATTGCGCCTCGAGCTTGCCTTGCGCCGCCGCGGGCTCCGCCGCCCACGCCAAGACCAGCCCGAAAAGGGCCGCCATGACCCAGCTTCCGGCAGAGCGCGGATGACTTACGCGTGGATTCCTTGCGCGCCGCTCCGCTGAGCGCAGCTCATTTGGGCGCAGGCTTGGCGCAAGATGAGACGTTGTGAGCACGAAACAATCCAATCGGGGCGCGAACGGTTGTTACTTAAGCCAAATAGCGCGCCAAGCAATGTGTCCGGGCCACTCCGCGTCCGGAACTCCACTGGACTCTTCGGGCGCGAATACGCCCTTTATGTGATGGTAAGGCGCGATAATCATTGCCGTTTTGGTGATCGGGGCGGGTCAGAACCGCGCACCTCACCCCGCCACCTCCACCGCTGTCATGCCCCGCCTTTTGCGCACTGGGGCGGGGCATCCAGTACGCCGCGGCCCCTCTGGTCAGCCGCGCCGTCTCGGCGTACTGGATCGCCCGGTCGAGCCGGGCGATGACACCTACCTTGGAGCACGAAACCCGCCCCAAAACCTTGACGTCCCGCCGCTTCCCCCCTATACGTCCGCCCGCTCCCTGCAAGGACAGAGAATTTGCCCGTGGCGCCCCGAATGGCGGCCGCACATCGTTGGGAAAGATTGAGGATTTTGCCATGTCTCGCCGCTGCGAATTGACGGCCAAGGGCCCCCAGGTCGGCCACACGGTCAGCCACTCCAACATCAAGACCAAGCGCCGCTTCCTGCCGAACCTGGTCAACGTGACCTTCATCAGCGAAGCGCTGGGCCGCAACGTGCGCCTGCGCGTCTCCACCAACGCGATCAAGAGCGTCGACCACAATGGCGGCCTCGATCCCTTCCTGCTCAAGGCCAAGGCCGCCGTGCTGTCGCCGCGCGCCCTCGAGCTGAAGCGCGCCATCCAGAAGAAGGTCGGCCCGGCCCCCGCGCCGGCGAAGAAGGCGAGCTAAGAGTTTTCGGATTGGGCGGAGGCTTGCGTCGGGTGGCGTAGGCTTTAGCCGGATCAAGTTTTGCGTGACGGCCGGATCGGAAGATCGGGCCGTTTTTGTTTTGGCGGCATACGTAGGCTCCACCGACGGGAGCAACTAAGCCTTATTGCTCATTTTAGTTGCATCGATCCACCGTTACCATCTCGAAAATTTCCTGAGTGGGATGGGATGACGATCAAGGAACCGCTGCTAGGGCAGATGAATCAGGGATCAATTTTTTCGTGCGCAAAAGCAGAACGCTATCCAAATTGCCCAGTCCACGGCTTGGTGCTCACCGCGCGGTGCGATCTTGAGCAAGACAAATATAACGTACTCAACTATGCCCCGGCTGTCCCACTCCGCGACTGGCTAAAAGTCGACGGCTATGAGTTAGTCTTGTCGAGAGTTTCCGCTGATTTGATATCCAAAACCGCGTCTGCGCTGAAGACAATCGACCTGCCCCTTAGCATATTAACTTCTCAGACCCCGGCTTCGATTCTTGAAACATATATTCGAGCAGACGGTGCGGAAAAAAACTAAAGCGGACCGAGACAAAATTCGTCGAGCTAGATCAGCGCGTTCAGCAACTCGCCCGTTGGAAGCAAGGGTAAGCTCAGTCGGTCAATTCGACACGGATGACGTCGTATTGACGACCATTGGCCAGCTAGACACGCCGATCTGGCGACGACGGCGCACGCGCGACGGATATGATGCAGTTCTTATCGACGAAACACATCTGTTCAATATCAACGAGCTGCAGCTCTTTCACTATTTCACCCGGATCGAAGGGCCATATCCGATCGCATATTCGGTCGATAGATCGCAGGCTGTTGGAGATAAGGGATGGAGTACCGAGGATATCGCAAGCAACCTTGTAAATTCTCAAGGGGCGGCTGAACAAGCCGAGTTCGTCAGAACGGTCTTTAGGTCCTCGCCTGACATTGTAAATTTGGCATTCGCGGTCCTGGCCTCTGGAGCAACGCTTTTCACTAACTTTGACAACCCGATGGAAGCTGCGGCCTCAGGGTTTACTGAAGGCGAGGAACGGCTCTGCGCTGAGCCAATCTACTACTATGCCGCAAATGAGCAGACCTTAATCGAGGGCGCTTTTGAGCGCGCTGAAGCGTTACAGAAGGACCTTGGATGCCGTCGCAGCGACATTCTGATCGTCAGCCTGAGCGGCAACCTTGTCACTGAATTGACCGAATATGCTCGGAGTAAAAACAAGCCCGCAATTGTTCTTACTCGGCGAGGAGATGCTACCGCAGTTGGCGCGGCGCGCGATGCATCACAATGGGTTGTTGGTCACGCCGATTTTGTGGGCGGCCTGGAGTTTCATGGAGTCATCATCGTCGGCGTCGATGGTGGGCGAGTTCCGCCATCCGCCAGCGATGAAGATTTCAGCAGCAAAAACTTTCTATCTTACGTGTCTCACAATCGATTGTATGTTGCGATAAGCCGCGCGCGTTATCGAGTTGAGCTCCTCGGAGAAAAGGCAAGGGGACCGAGTCGGCTCATAGCGGGCGCTATAGAATCCGGGCTACTAACGCAGCGCGATCTCTAGATATTGTGATGATCTGCGGTGGGCCTCATGACGCTAGTTCTTTGATCCAGCCACCCAATGCTGATTCGAAACCTGGTCATTGGCTGTTCGGCGGAGGCGGGTGAACTGGGCTTCGCACTAGTTCGGCGAAGTAGGCGTCCTCGCGCCCCCTACCCCCGAAAATCAATGCTCCGCAGCACGATCCCCGGCGGCGTGCCTTCGAACTCCGTCGCCTGATATTTGCGTCCGGTGCAGGCTTCGATGCGTTCGCGCAGGCGCGTGAACTGCTCTTCGCGCTCGCTGGGCCGGGCGCGCGGGCCGCGCTCGAGGTCGTCCATGGCGGAGGTCGAGATCGCGCAGGCGATCTCCTTCGCGCCGTCCTGCATCGAGAACTGGACGATGCCGCGGTCCTGGTCGTGGGCGATGAAGCGGCTGGTGGTGAGCGTCATGGGGTACTCCTTTTGCGTCCGCGCGTCGTGCCGGCCTTGTGCGCGATGCGCACGGGGGCGCCGGTCGGCGTTATCGAAGCGGGCTGTGGCACGAGGGTGCACAACAATGCGCTTCGGTGGTTATGGGTCCTGGCTTTCGCCAGGACGACGCCTGTGTTTGCGAGCGCTGCGCTATAGCGCCACGAGTTGGTCGCGTTCAGCCGTCGCCGTTGAGCCTTGCGAAATCGTCGAACAGCGCGGCGACCAGCGCCCGGTGGCGGGTGTCCTCGGTGGGCAGGCTCGCGGCATAGAGGTTGAGCAGATGGCGGGCCTTCACGGCGGCCTCCGGCCAGGACGTGGCGGGCACCGACATCATGCGGTTTTCGAGCTCGGCCTCGCGCTCGCGCAGCTCCCTGACCTGGGCCTCGACATCGGCCAGCGCGCGGCGCAGATCGGTTGCCTTCTGGGCGGCCATGCCGCGGTGGCTGTCGAGATCGACCGGGATGTCAGTCATTTCAGGCACTCGCGTCGATACGTTGGGCATCCGCCAGGTCGACCGAGCCGATCGACAGCATCTCCGTCGCACCGCGCACGCCTTCGGAGGGCACCGTGATCATGGTGGCGACGCGGCGATAGGACGCGAAGGACAGGCCCTCGATCATCTCCTCGTCGGTGACGACCTCATAAGCGCCGGCCGGCAATTCGCGCTCGAGGCCGCGGATGTGGAATGGATGCTTGAAGGTGATGGTTTCTCGCCGCGAGCGGATGGTCATGCGCGCCTGCCTTTCGCAAAGAAGGGGCCCCAACCGACACCAGCTGGTCACGACCATGCGCTTGTTACCCGGCAATAGCCAGCATTATGTCAGCGTGGGCCGGGACTTAAGCGGCAAGCGCGGTGCTCGCACGCGGCGTTTTAGTCCTCGCCATCGGCAGGACGCGGGCGTACGCTCGACCACGTCAGCGCAGCTCACGCAATTGCCGCGCGTCGATGTTGCGCTGCATCTTTCGCGCCTCGTGTGCGCGGCGGCGATCTTCAATGGCTCGGGCGGAGGCGTCTCGTCGTCATGCCCAGCGACCATTGCAGCGCCGATCTCGTACGCGGGCGAACTCGAAACCCAGGAGGAGACGACGTCATGGCCAAGGGACAACAACGCAGCAACCGCGAGACCAAGAAGCCGAAGAAAGACAAGATCAAGACCAGCGCCGCAGCGCCCAGCCGCAAGGATGCGGCGTGGCAGCCGGAGATCGGGCAGAAGAAGAAGTAGCGGGGCGGCCTCTTTCACAACGGCGGGGCTCTCGCATATGACGCTCAGCGGCGCCTGAGCGAGCGCCTCGTCCTTCGAGACGACCGCTTCGCGGTCTCCTCAGGATGAGGCTTGGCTGCACTCATCTGCGTTGAAATGCCACCGCACACTCATCCCTCATCCTGAGGGCCCGCCGCAGGCGGGCGTCTCGAAGGACGGCCGCAGTCGAACTTCCGGCCATACATCTCCTTCTCCCCGCGCTTTTCCGCTATACTCGCCCGGGTAGCATCAGCGGGAGGGGCGTACTGTGGAGCACGAGCGCAACGCCGACCACACATCCGAGCCGAAGAATCTCGTCATCTGCTGTGACGGCACCGGCAACGAGATTTCCGAAAATATCTCCAACGTCCTGAAGCTCTATCGCTGCCTGCGCAAGACCGCCAAGACGCGGCCGCGGCAGATGGTGTTCTACGATCCCGGGGTCGGCACGGTGACCGAGCCGTCGACGTGGCACCGCTGGAAAGCCAACGTCAATCTGGTGCTGGGGCTCGCCACCGGCTACGGGCTCGATGACAACACGCTGTCGGCCTATTGCTTCCTGGTCGAGCACTACGCGCCGGGCGACAGGATCTACCTGTTCGGCTTCTCGCGCGGCGCCTATACCGTGCGCGTGCTGGCGGGGCTGATCCACAAGATCGGCCTGATCTCGCCGGAGCAGGCCAACCTCGCAGGCAGTGGCCTCGTCGCCTACAAGCAATATTCCGGCACCGGGCGCGGCAACGATGTCAGCGACCTCGTCGATGAGGGTTTTGACGACAGCGGGCCGCTGCCGAAAAACAAGTTCGATCTCGCCGCCCAGTTCGCACGCATCACCTCGTCGCGCTGGCCGACCATCCGCTTCATCGGCGTCTGGGACACGGTGGCGAGCGTGATCGTGCCGCGCGCCGACCGGGGCTATTTGCCGAGCTTCGAGGAGCTCGCCTTCACGCTGCGCAATCCCAGCGTCAACATCTTCCGCCAGGCGATCGCCATCGACGAGCGGCGCTGCATGTTCCGCCTCAAGCAGTATGAGGAGCCGCAGGATTACTGGCGCAACCGCTTCGTGCCCGACGACAAGAAGGAGCCGCAGGACATCCTGCAGGTGTGGTTCGCCGGCGTGCATTGCGACGTCGGCGGCGGCTATCCGGAAGCCGAGAGCGGCGAGTCCAAATATCCGCTGCTCTGGATGATCGAGGAGGCGACGAAGGCGGGGCTGAACTTCAACCCGCGCACGGTGAACCAGCTCGCCTGGGGCATCCAGCGCAAGAACTCGCCGTTCCAATACGTGTCGCCGGCTACCACCGGCAAGACCGGCGAGCTGCATGATTCGATGACGGTGCCCTGGCGCGTGCTGGAGTATCTGCCGAAGAGCGCGACCTACAAGGAATGGCCGGAGCGGAAGGTGTTTATGGGGCTCTACATCCCGGATTGCGAACCGCGCCTCATCCCCGAAGGCGCGCATGTGCACGAGAGCGTGTTGAAGCGGATGGCGGTGGAGCCGGGCTATCGGCCGGTGAATCTGCCGAAGGAGTATGTGACGGTGCCGATGCCGGTGCCGCCGGGTGTGGGCGCTGGAGGCGAGGCGGGGGAGATCGTGGTGGGGTGACTCCGCTCGTCATTGCGAGCGCAGCGAAGAAATCCAGAATCTTTCCGCAGAGGAAGTCTGGATTGCTTCGCTGCGCTCGCAATGACGGACGGGCTTTGATGGCAGCCGCACCCCGCTACCGCCGCTTTCTCCATTCGCCAATACTTTTCATTAAAATTCTCCGCCCCGCCTTAGCCGGATCGAATCAACTCCTTGGCATCATCGACAAACCACCCGCGCCATCCGCGGAAATTGGAGGAGAGTGCCAATGCATCCGCGCCGACATGCCCGCGTCAAACCCGCAGGCCTCGTGTCCCGCCAGGCCAAGATCATCACCGACCCGCGCGCGCCGGTGATCCCCTGCACGCTGATCGACTATTCGCCGGGCGGCGCCTGCGTCGATCTCGGCGGCCAGGTGAAGATTCCCGATCGCTTCGAGCTGCTGCATGTCAACACCAAGAAGCGCTGCCGCGTGGCGTGGAAGCGCGGCACGAAAGTGGGCGTGGTGTTTTGAGTCCTTCCAGCTGCTGAACAAGGCCGCGCTCCACACTCCGCTCGGCTCCCTCCCCCCTTGTGGGGGAGGGTTGGGGAGAGGGGTGGCCCAGCAAAAGGTGTCGGCGACCTGCGAAGTGACGGCAACAGAGTCTCGCTTCATTCGACAGAGCACGCCGTGTGGCTACCCCTCTCCTGTCCAGCGGATGGATGGGTAACAAAACAGACCGGATGGATGGGTAACAGTCGTTCATGATTTGGTCGGCTGCGGCG
>NZ_JBVVPM010000020.1:0-137324 GCF_055811255.1 Bradyrhizobium sp. MI1.11 | reverse complement strand
CCCCCCCCCCCCCCCCCCCCCCCCCCCCCCCCCCCCCCCCCCCCCCCCCCCCCCCCCCCCCCCCCCCCCCCGCCGCCGCCCCCCCCCCCCCCCCCCCCCCCCCCCCCCCCCCCCCCCCCCCCCCGGCCCCGGGGGCCCCCGCCCCCCCCCCCCCCCCCCCCCCCACGACAGCGAGATTGAGGCGGCAGGTTACCGCATCTCAGCGTAGAATCACTCCCCAGCCTGGAGCTTCCTCGGGAACAGTTCGGCAGCGCCGGTGGCCACGAGATGCGGGGCTTCGGGCGCATCGGTCTTGCTGAAATCGAGCTCTTCGATGCGCCCGGCGCGCTTCTCGATCTTGTCGGCGGAGATCAGGATCTGGCGGACGTCTTCGTTGGCGTCGGCAAAGTGTTTCTGCAATTTCAGCACGCGCTCGCGCAGGCGGCCGAGATCGTCGCCGAGCTTGATCACCTCGGTCTGGATCTGGTCGGCGGCATCGCGCATGCGCGCGTCCTTCATGATCTGCTGCATCACCTGGATCGCGAGCATCAAGAGCGACGGCGACACCAGCACGACGCGGGCGCGATACGCCTTCTGGATCACGTCGTCGAAACCGTCGTGAATTTCGGCGTAGACCGATTCCGACGGCACGAACATCAGCGCCATGTCCTGGGTCTCGCCGGCGACGAGATATTTTTCGGCGATGTCGCTGACGTGCTTCATCACGTCGCCGCGCAGCCGCTGCGTGGCGATCCGCTTTTCCTCATCGGTGCGCGCATCATGCAGCGCGGTCATCGCTTCCAGCGGAAATTTCGCGTCGATGCAGAGCGGCCGCTGGTCGGGCAGGAACACGACGCAGTCCGGACGCTTGCCGGTCGAGAGCGTGAACTGGAACTCGTAGGCGCCCTTCGGCAGACCGTCCTGGACGATCGCCTCCATTCGCGCCTGACCGAAGGCGCCGCGCGACTGCTTGTTGGCGAGCACGTCGCGCAGGGTCGTCACCTGCGTGGTGAGGTCGGTGAGGTTCTTGTGCGCGCTGTCGATGATGCCGAGCCGCTCGTGCAGCGCGCGCAGGCTCTCCATGGTGTTGCGGGTGGTGTGCTCCATGGATTGACCGACCCGGTGGGTCACCGAATCCAGCCGCTCGTTGACCGCGCGTGCCATGTCTGCCTGGCGGCCGGCCAGCGTCTGGGTCATGGCATCGACCCGCCCCGAAGCCTCGCTCTGGGCATGCAGCATCTGGCTGATGCGCTCCTCGAGTTCGTCGGCGCGGATCGCGTTGGCCATCGCGAGTTCCGCGCCGCGCCGCCCCGAGCGTGCAATCACCACGGCGATGACCGCCAGCAGGATGAGGACCAGCGCGCCGAAGCCGATCAGCGCGTCCACGGTGCGCACCGGCCAGTCACCGAGCGTGAAAATGATCTCGTTCATGCCCCTGCTTCTAGCCGATTCGCTCGCCCGCACGAACGAATAGCGAACATTTATGGCAGTCGCCCTGTTAATTTTGATGGTTAACGAAACCCGAAGTTTTATGGTTAGCGGAGGGTTAACGGGTTCCCGGCCGCATTGACCGCATCGAACGCGCGGCTTAAATCGCGGCCATGGCCCTCAGAGAAATCATCATCCTGCCCGACAAGCAGCTGCGTCTGGTCTCCAAGCCGATCGAGAAGGTCACGCCGGAGATCCGCAAGCTTGCCGACGACATGTTCGAGACCATGTACGACGCGCCCGGCATCGGGCTCGCGGCGATCCAGATCGCGCAGCCGTTGCGGCTGATCACCATGGACCTCGCCAAGCCCGACCAGGACGGCGAGACCAAGCCCGAGCCGCGCGTCTTCATCAATCCGGAAATCATCGCCTCCTCGGAGGACCTGTCGGTCTACGAGGAAGGCTGCCTGTCGATCCCCGAATATTACGAGGAGGTCGAGCGGCCTGCGAAGGTGCGGGTGCGCTACATCGATCTGGACGGCAAGGTGCATGAGGAGGACGCCGAAGGCCTTTACGCCACCTGCATCCAGCACGAGATCGACCATCTCAATGGCGTGCTGTTCGTCGACTATCTGTCAAAGCTCAAGCGCGACCGCGTGCTGAAGAAATTCGAGAAAGCCGCGAAGCGCGCGGAGTAGTTTTCGGTGCTGCCCCACGCTCCCCTGCGCTCCCTCCCCCCTTGTGGGGGAGGGCGGGGGAGAGGGGTAGCCCAGACGGAAGTCTCTCCGTCATCTGAATCAGGTGCGTGCCGCGAAACGTCAAACCGAGAGAGCGCGTCGTGTGGCACCCCTCTCCCTAAGCCTCCCCCACAAGGGGGGAGGGAACGTACCGAGTCCTTGTCATGCCCCTCCGCCTGATCTTCATGGGCACGCCCGATTTCTCCGTGCCGACGCTGCTCGAGCTCGTCGCGCACGGCCACGAGATCGCGGCCGTGTATACGCGCGCGCCGAAGCCCGGCGGACGGCGTGGCCTGCAATTGCAGCCGACCCCGGTGGAAGAGGCCGCGCGAAAGCTCGGCGTGCCCGTGCTGACGCCGAAGACGTTGAAGACGCCGGAGGCGCGGGAAGAATTCCGCGCCTTCGACGCCGATGCGGCCGTCGTCGTCGCCTATGGCATGATCCTGCCGCAGGCGATCCTCGATGCGCCAAAGCTCGGCTGCTACAATCTGCACGCTTCGCTGCTGCCACGCTGGCGCGGTGCTGCTCCCATCAATCGCGCGATCATGGCCGGCGATGCCGAGAGCGGCGTGATGGTGATGAAGATGGATGTTGGCCTCGACACCGGCGACGTCGCCATGGCGGAACGGCTCGCGATCACGGACAATATGACCGCGCTCGATCTGCACGATCGTCTGTCCCGGCTCGGTGCCGATCTGATGGTGCGCGCCATGGCCGCGCTCGATCGCGGCGGGCTTCAGCTCAAGAAACAGAGCGAGGACGGCGTCACCTATGCCGCCAAGATCGACAAGGCCGAAGCGCGGATCGACTGGACCAGGCCCGCGCGCGAGGTGCTGCGCCATATCCACGGCCTGTCGCCGTTTCCCGGCGCCTGGACCGAGCTCACCGGCGTGAGCGAGAACGCGCGCGTAAAAATCCTGCGCTGTGAATTGGCGAAGGGTTCGGGTACGCCGGGCGAGGTGCTCGACGATCACCTCACCATCGCCTGCGGCGAGGGCGCAATCCGCCTGATCGAGCTCCAGCGCGAAGGCAAGGCGCGCATGCAGGCCGCGGACTTCCTGCGTGGCGTGCCGCTGAAGTCCGGCGCCAAATTCACCTGACGCTGTCATACCCCGCGAAGGCGGGGTATCCAGTACGCCGAGGCTTCTCGGTCGAACGGATAGGCTGCGGAGTACTGGATCGCCCGGTCGAGCCGGGGCGATGACAGCGAAACTGGACAAGATGCCCCGCTACAAGCTCACCATCGAATATGACGGCGCGCCGTTCTTCGGCTGGCAGGTGCAGGAGACGCTGCCCTCGGTGCAAGGCGCGCTGGAGGCTGCCGTGAAGGCGATGACCGGCGCGGATGCGCGCGTGCACGGCGCCGGGCGCACCGATGCCGGCGTGCATGCGCGCGGCCAGGTCGCGCATGTCGATATCGACAAGCAGTTTCCGCAGGGCCGTTTTCGCGACGGCTTGAACGCGCATCTGCGCCCGCATCCTATCGCCGTGCTCGAAGCCGATATCGTGCCGGAGACTTTCGAGGCGCGCTTCTCGGCCATCAAGCGCCACTACCGCTACCGCATCGTCAACACCCGCGCCAATCTCGCGCTCGATGCCGGCCATGCCTGGCGCGTGCCGCGCCGGCTCGATGCCGATGCGATGCATGCGGCGGCACAGCGCCTGCTCGGCAAGCACGATTTCACCACCTTCCGCGACACCGAGTGTCAGGCCAGGTCGCCGGAGAAGACGCTCGATCAGCTCGACGTGCTGCGCGACGGGCGCGAGATCATTATTCTCACCTCGGCGCGCTCATTCCTGCACAGCCAGGTCCGTTCGATGGTGGGGTCGCTGATGTGGGTCGGCGAAGGCCGCTGGACTGCCGACGATCTCTCCGCAGCGCTCGCCGCCCGCAACCGCGCCGCCTGCGGCATCGTCGCCCCGCCGGATGGACTGTATCTGATGCAGGTAGATTATTGAGAGGGGTGAGGGCGCGCGCTCTCGCTACATTCACCACTGTCATGCCCCGGCTTGACCGGGGCATCCAGTACGCCGCGGCCTCTCGGCTCAGTCACTGCCGTCTCTGGAATACTGGACCGCCCGATCAAGTCGGGCGATGACAGCGGAGTTTGGGCGGGCAGAAGAGCCTACCCAAAATACCTCTGCAAAATCCCGCGATACACCTTCGTCAGCTGCTCCAGATCCCTGACCGGCACGCGTTCGTCGACCTGGTGCATGGTCTGCCCCACCAGGCCGAACTCGATCACCGGGCAATAGCTCGAAATGAAGCGCGCATCCGAGGTGCCGCCTGAGGTCGACAGCTCCGGCTTGCGGCCCGTGACTTCCTCGATCGCGGACACCGCGAGATCGGTGAAAGGGCCGGGCTTGGTCACGAACACGTTCGAGTTCGAGGGCTCCCAGACGATGCGGGCGCGGATGCGGTTGCCGCAGGCTTTTGTCAGCCGCGTCTCGACCAGCTCGCGCAGGCTCGCCTGGGTGTGGTTGTCGTTGTAGCGGATGTTGAATTTTGCGCGGGCTTGGCCCGGGATGACGTTGTTGGCGGTGTTGCCGACGTCGACCGAGGTGAATTCGAGATTGGAGGCCTGGAACTGCGCGCTGCCATGGTCGAGCGGCTCGTCGGAGATGGCCACGATCAGCCGCGAGATATCAGGCACCGGATTGGCAGCGCGGTGCGGATAGGCGACATGGCCCTGCACGCCGTCGACATACAGCGTGCCGGATTGCGAGCCGCGGCGGCCGACTTTGATGGTGTCGCCGAGCGCCTCGACGTTGGAGGGCTCGCCGAGCACGCAATGATCGAATTTCTCGCCGCGCTCCGCCGCCCACTTCAGCAGCTTGATGGTGCCGTTGATGGAGACGTCTTCCTCGTCGCCGGTGATCAGGAACGAGATCGAACCCGAGCCCGATTTTTGGCCGTCGCTGCGTGGCTTGCCGCCGTTCGCGGCGAGATGCTCCAGCACCGCGGCGACCGAGCAGGCGATGCCACCCTTCATGTCGACCGCGCCGCGGCCGTGCAGAAAGCCGTCCTTCACCTCGCCGGAGAATGCACCGACGCTCCAGGCGCTCTCGTCGCCCGGCGGCACCACGTCGGTGTGGCCGGCAAAGGTGATGTGCGGCCCCTCAGTGCCGATCCGTGCATAGAGATTGTCGACGTCGGCGGTGCCGGGCTCGCTGAAGGTGACGCGGTGGCATGTGAAGCCGGCTGCGGTGAGTGCTTTTTCGAGCACGCCCAGCGCACCGGCATCGGCCGGGGTTACCGAGGGGCAGCGGATGAGATCGCGGGCGATCGAGAGAGCATCGGTCATACGCCCCGCTTAACATGCATGCCGCCGGGTGGGCTAGCACTGGGCGGGACAAATTCGATCTCGCTCTGCTGGTCCCAGCTTCTCGCCGCAGGCGGGGCGGGCGCGGAGCCGCTCTCCACCCTAGCCAACGGATCGGCGCCGAACCGGTTGCCGCCCGAGGTGCCGGGGACAATGAACATTTCCACGAGACGGACTCTCGGTGTCGTCCCGGCGAAGGCCGGGACCCATAACCACAAAACACATTTGGTCGCGAAGCTGCTAACTCCGAGTCTTCGCCAAACCACGCGCGGGAGTATGGGTCCCGGCCTTCGCCGGGACGACGATGATCGCAGCTGGCCGAACTTAATCCCGCAGCAGCTCGTTGATGCTGGTCTTGGAGCGCGTGCGCTCGTCGACGCGTTTGACGATGACGGCGCAGGCGGTGCTCGGGCCGATCTGGCCGTTCTTCATGGGCTTGCCGGGCAGCGCGCCGGGAACGACGACCGAATACTCAGGCACTTCGCCGATGAAGATCTCGCCAGTGTCGCGGTCGACGATCTTGGTCGAGGCACCTAGGAATACGCCCATCGACAGCACCGCGCCCTTGCGCACGATCACGCCTTCGGCGACCTCGGAGCGCGCGCCGATGAAGCAATCGTCCTCGATGATCACGGGCTCGGCCTGCAGCGGCTCGAGCACGCCGCCGATGCCGACGCCGCCGGAGATGTGCACGCGCTTGCCGATCTGCGCGCAGGAGCCGACCGTCGACCAGGTGTCGATCATGGTGGATTCATCGACATAGGCGCCGAGATTGACGAAAGACGGCATCAGCACGACGTTGCGGGCGATGAAGGCCGAGCGGCGCACGATGGCGCCGGGGACGGCGCGGAAACCGGCGTCGCGAAAACGGTTCTCACCCCAGCCGTCGAACTTCGAGGGCACCTTGTCCCACCAGGTCGCCTTGCCGGGGCCGCCGGGAATGGCGCCCATGTCGTTGAGGCGGAACGAGAGCAGCACCGCCTTCTTCAGCCATTGATTGACCTTCCACTTGCCGTCGGTGCCGCGCTCGGCAACGCGGGCCTCGCCCTTGTCCAGAATCTCCAGCGCGTGATCCACGGCCTCGCGGACCTCGCCCCTGGTCGAGGTCGAGACGCCATCGCGCGCCTCGAAGGCGCCGTTGATGGTGGATTCGAGGGCGGACAGGGACATCAGGATTTCCTCTCGGGAAGGCAGGATTTGCGGTGATTTGGAGCGCTTTTTCGGGATTTGGGGGGACGGAGTCAAGGCAAACTCAGTGTCGTCCTCCATCGTCGTCCTGGACAAGCGAACAACGTGAGCGCCGATCCAGGACCCATTACCCCTGGGAGGTGTTTGGCGAAGGCTGGTAGTTATCAGCTCGCGCCAAATTCCACCCTGGGATAATGGGTCCTGGCTTTCGCCAGGACGACAGCGGTTATTTGGGAGACAGCCTGCTCAAAAAACCCGCGAGATCATCCGTGACATGGTCGACATGGGCGGCATCACGGCCCGCCAATTCCCAGTCCTCGCGCACGACCTCTTTCGTCCCATCCGGTATCACCAGCACGGTGGTCATGCCGAGTTCGTGCGGGACGGTGAGGTTGCGGGCGAGGTCTTCGAACATCGCGGCGCGGGTCGGATCGACCGAATGGTCGGCGAGAAACTTGCGGTAGGTCTGCGGCGCCGGCTTCGGCTCGAATTCGGCGGCGATGATGTCGAACACGCCGTCGAAATGCGTCGCAAAGCCGAGCCGCGCCAGCACCGCATCGACATGATCGACCGAACCGTTGGTCAGGATCAGCTTTCGTCCCGGCAGTTTTGCGATGGCCTCGCCCAGCGCCGGGTTCGGCTCTAGCGGAGAGTGGTCGATCTTGTGGACATAGGCGAGATAGTCGTCGGCGCGGACGCCATGCAGGGTCATCATGCCGCGCATGGTGGTGCCGAAGCGCTGGTAATAATCCTTCTGGATCTTGCGCGCTTCCACCGCTGTCAGATCGAGCCAATTGCAAACGAACTCGGTGATCCGCGCATCGACCTGTTGCCACAGATTGACGTGGTGCGGATAGAGCGTGTTGTCGAGGTCGAACACCCAGGTGTCGACATGGCCGAAGGCGCGGGGGGATTTCATTTTCACTCTCTATCCGTTGACCGCGGTGGCGCCCCACCCTCAATCGTCGTCCTGGCGAAAGCCAGGACCCATACTCCGTGACCGATCATTGGGGCACGCTAGTCGTCGTTCTTCGCCAAACCGAATCCTGGGGTCATGGGTCCTGGCTTTCGCCAGGACGACAGCGGAGTGCATGGCACCGGTACGATCACAAAAGCAATCACGGCATCGCAAACCGCAGCGTCTTGCCGCCGCTCGACATGTCCACCGCGCCAAAGCCCGTGGCCGCGAAGCCGCGCGCGCCGCAGTCGGTCTGCTCGTTGGTCTCGAACTTGGTCTCGCGCGTGCAAAGCTGCTTGTCGCCGCCCCAGTTCAGCGGCTTGTCCTTCAGCTTGACGACGCGATTGTCGGCGTCGATGGCTTCCGCGAAGCTGAAGATCTGCTTCGGCTGGCCGCTCACATCGGGGTGCAGGCAGGTCTTGGGGTCGATGCGATACCAGCCGCGGCTGGTCACCGCCTTGCCGTCGTCGGTGGCAACCGCCGCCATCACCTTGTGCGTGGTATCGTTGCACCAGGTGAGGCCGGTCGCAGACGGCGTCTGCACGGCATCGACCATGGTCTTGAAGAAGTTCGGCGACGACAGGATGTCGGACGACAATCCGCGGCTCTTCAGGAAAGCGGCCAGCGCGCCTTGCGTCTTCGGCCCGTCGACGCCGTCGATTGGCGCGGCGTCGTAGCCTGCGATCACCAAAAGCCGCTGGATGCCGGCGAGGCGAGCCTGCTCGTCGTCATATTCGGAGTCCTCGGCGAGATAGGCGACGAAATTGCCGTCCGCGCCTTGCGTCGGCGTGATCTGGGTGAAGGCGGCCTGGGTCTGGCCACTGCGGCACTGCCGCGCGGCCGCGATGACGAAATTGTCCTGCGCGACGCACAGCGTGTCGCTGCCGTTCTGCGGGATCGGGGAGGCGCCGTAGACGCCAAGCGCGCGGGCGTTGAGCAGGATGCGGTCGGCGGAGAGCGTGCCTTGCACCACCACGCGGCAGGTGGCGGGGTCGATCCTGAACCAGCCACGCGTCGCGGTCGCCGCCTTGTCGTCGATGCCGATCGCGGCCTCGACGACATAGGACATGCGATTGCAGATTTTCAGGTCGGCGAAGGCCGGTGCGGAGGAGAACACGAACGAGACGGCCGCGGCGGGGAGGGTCATCAGGAAGCGTGTGAAGGTCGAGCGGCGATGCCGCCGAGTCCTCAACTCGTCATGCCCGGGCTTGTCCCGGGCATCCACGTTCTTGGCGCGGGACGAAAGGTCGTGGATGGCCGGGGCATCTTCGCGAAGACGCGCTTCGCGCTGTTGCCCGGCCATGACGGCTTTCATGCGTGGCGCCTCTCGCATCACTTGTGGATCAGCGTGCCCGTGCCGGTGTTGGTGAAGAGCTCGAGCAGCACCGCGTGCTGCATCTTGCCGTCGATGATGACGACACCCTCCACGCCCTGTTCGAGCGCATAGATGCAGGTCTCGACCTTGGGGATCATGCCGCCGGAAATGGTGCCGTCGGCGATCAGCTTTCGTGCGTCCTTCACCGAGAGCTGCGGGATCAGCTTCTTGGATTTGTCGAGCACGCCCGGCACGTCGGTGAGCAGCAGCAGCCGCTTCGCTTTCAGCGCGCCGGCCACAGCGCCGGCGAAAGTGTCGGCGTTGACGTTCAGCGTCTGTCCCTCTTTCGAGGTCGCGAGCGGTGCCAGCACCGGGATCAGCTCGTAGCCGATCAGCTGGTTGAGCAGCGTGAGATCGACTTTCTCGGGATCGCCGACGAAGCCGAGATCGACCGCCTTCTCGATGTGCGAGTCCGGATCCATGATGGTGCGCGTCGTCTTGGACGCCTTCACCATATTGGCGTCCTTGCCTGATAGCCCCACGGCCTTGCCGCCGGCCTCGTTGATGTAGCCGACGATCTGCTTGTTGACGGAGCCGGCGAGCACCATCTCGACGATCTCGATGGTCGCGGCATCGGTGATGCGCAGGCCGGCTGCGAATTCCGAGACGATGCCGAGGCGCTTCAGCATGGTCGCGATCTGCGGGCCGCCGCCATGCACCACCACCGGATTGATCGCGGTCTGCTCGAGCAGCACGATGTCGCGGGCGAAATTCTTCGCGGTCTCCTCGTCGCCCATGGCATGGCCGCCATACTTGATGACGATGGTTTCCTCGTCATACTGCTGCATGTGCGGCAGCGCTTCGGACAGGATGCGGGCCTGGTCGAGCGGGGAGATTTCGGTCATGAGGCGGATCTCGCTGGCGGGATACTCGGGCCGCGTTCTATCCGATTGGCGGGCGGGGCGCAAAGTGGTCTTCGTCCCCCACACGCAGCCGCGTAGCCCGGATGGAGCGCAGCGTAATCCGGGAATCTACCCGCGCAAGCTCTCCCGGATTGCGCTTCGCTCCATCCGGGCTACGGACTGCGCTTCACCACCACCGCGGCGAGCGTCACCGCCAGCCAGCTCAAGATCATCACCGATCCACCGGTCGGCGCTGCATAGGGAAACAGCGAATGGCCGGCATATTGCCGCAACGTGAGGTCGCCCGCGAACAGCGCGGCGCCGGCTGCGAAGCCGGACGCGGCGATGATGCCAATTCCGTCGTGCAGAAGGCCGCGCCCGAGCAGGGCGACGGCCGCGAGTATGGCGGTTGCATGAAACAGCAGCATGGCACTTGCGGCGGCGAGCCGGCTCGCATCGCCGCCATGCGCGGAAGCCGCGGCCAGCGCGACGCCGGCGGCGCCCATCACGCCGGCAAGCCCGATCAGCAGGCGGAATGCCGTCATTACGAGGTTCGCTCTTCCAGCAACTTTGCGATCGCTGCGCGCAGCTCGGCCATGCCGGTCGCGCTCCGCGACGAGGTCGCGAGCACGTTGGGGAACGCCGCCGGACGCTTGGCGAGCGCGGCCTCGGTCTCGATGATGCGCGATTGGAGCTCGGTGGCCTTGATCTGGTCGGCCTTGGTCAGCACGATCTGGTAGCTGACCGCGGAGCGATCGAGTGTCTTCAGGACTTCGAGATCGACGTCCTTGAGGCCGTGCCGCGCGTCCACCAGCACGTAGACACGCGCGAGGCTGGCGCGTCCGAGCAGGAATTTGTGGATCAGCTCGGTCCAGGACGCGACCTGGCTCTTCGGCGCTTTGGCGTAGCCATAGCCGGGCATGTCGACGAGGCGCAGTTCACTTTTCCCGGGGACCTCGAAGAAGATCAGCTCCTGGGTGCGGCCCGGGGTATGCGAGGTGCGCGCGAGCGCGTTGCGCCCGGTCAGCGCGTTGATCAGGCTGGACTTGCCGACATTGGAGCGGCCGGCAAAGGCGATCTCCAGCCCCGCCATCGGCGGCAGCGTTTCAGTCGAGGGCGAGGCCCAGATGAACTGCCAGTCGCGCGTGAACAGCTTCCGCCCGACCTCGATCAGCTTCGCATCCTTGTCGTCATTCATGCGAAGGCTTTCTGTTTGTCCGCGTCATTGCGAGCGAAGCGAAGCAATCCAGAAATGCGTCCGCGGAGGGACTCTGGATTGCTTCGTCGCTCGCTCCTCGCAATGACGACCGCTACGTCGCCTTCTTCGCGAACGTTGCCTTGAGATTGTCGAACAGCTCCACCTTCACGCCGTTGCGGCGCATGATGAAGCTCTGCTGCAGCACCGAGAGCGTGTTGTTCCAGGCCCAGTAGATCACGAGGCCTGCCGGGAAGCCCGCCAGCATGAAGGTGAAGATCAGCGGCATCCAGTTGAAGATCATCTGCTGCGTCGGATCCGGCGGCGTCGGATTCAACTTCATCTGGAACCACATCGTGATGCCCATGATGATCGGCCAGATGCCGAGCGCGAGGTAGTGGCCGAACACCGGGATAGTGGTCGGATCGAACGGGATTAACCCGAACAGAGTGAACAGGTTGGTCGGGTCCGGCGCGGAAAGATCCTTGATCCAGCCGAAGAACGGCGCGTGCCGCATCTCGATGGTGACGAACAGCACCTTGTACAGCGAGAAGAACACCGGGATCTGGATCACCACGGGAAGACAGCCGGCGACCGGATTGATCTTCTCCTTGCGGTAGATCTCCATCATCTCCTGCTGCTGCTTCACCTTGTCGTCAGGGTAGCGCTCCTTCAGCGCCTGAAGCTGCGGTTGGACCGACTTCATCTTCGCCATCGAGGCGTAGGACTTGTTCGCCAGCGGGAAGAACAGGAGCTTCACGATCACGGTCACGAGCAGGATCGAGATGCCGAAATTGCCGAAGAAGCGGTAGAAGAAGTCGAGGCCGAGGAACATCGGCTTGGTGATGAAGTAGAACCAGCCCCAGTCGATCAACAGATCGAAATGGTTGAGGCCGAGTTCCTTGTTGTAGCCGCCATGGCCGGCGAGCGGGAAGTTGATGCCGACGACGCTGGCTTCCTTGGCGCCGGCGAACAGCCGCGCGTTCGCGGTCGCGGAGCCGCCGATCGCGACAGTGACGGGATCGAGCAAATAATCGGTCTGGTAGGTGTGGACGTTGCCGCTCGGGTTCGACGAGAAGCGCGCCTGAATTTGCGCACTGGTGTCCGGCAGCAGCGCCGAGGCCCAGTACTTGTCGGTCATGCCGAGCCAGCCATTGGTGGCCTTGAAGTTCACCGTCCGGGCTTCGTCGATTTTCTTGTAGGCGTATTCCTGCAAGCCATCTAGATAGCCGATCAGGCCTTCATGCAGGATGTAGTAGCCGGAGACCTGCGGCGTGCCGTGGCGCGAGATCAGCGCGAACGGATAGAGCGTGACCGGCGCGTTGCCGACATTGCTCACCTCGTCCTTGACGGTGAAGAGGTAGTGGTCGTCGACCGCGATGGTGCGGCGGAAGCTGAGGCCTTCGCCATTGTCCCATTTCAGCACCACCGGCGTGGTCGGCGTCAGGCTGCCGCTGCCGTCCTGCTTCCAGACGGTCTGCGCGTCCGGCAGTTTCGCCGTCACGCCCGTCGCCGGCACCCAGCCGAACTCGGCGTAATAGGGCTCCGCGGTCCCCGAGGGCGAATACAGAATAATCGGCGGTGATTTCGGATCGACCGTTTCGCGGAATTGCACCAGCGCGACATCGTCGATGCGGCCGCCCTTGAGCGAGATGCTGCCGGCGATCCGCGGCGTCTCGATCTTCACGCGCGGGCTCGCTGCAATCGCGCTGTCACGGCTTTGGACCGGCTGGGCTTGCTGGTTCGCGCTCGGCGTCGACGGCTGGGCCGTGCTGCCGGCCTGCGGCGTGGCGCCCGGCGTCGCGGAAGCCGTTGGCTGCGGCGTGGTCTTCTGCAGCTCGGCCTGTGCCTGTTGCTGCGCGCGCTGCTTCTCCATCGCCGGCATGTTGTAGAAATATTGCCAGGCGATCAGCACGAAGCCCGACAGAATGACGGCGAGGATGGTATTGCGGTTGTCGGTCATCATTCTCTCGTCATCAATCCGGTTTGCGGCTGGTCGCAGGAGCGGGGCCGGGCTTTGAGCCGTCGGTTGTTGGGCTGCTTTTTGAGCCGCGTCCCTTGCGCGTATGCCGTGCGGGCTTCGCGAACGCTATGCGCAGATCGTCGAGCATGGTGGCGAAGTCGCGCGAGAGCGCGTCCCTTCGGCCGACCAGCACATAATCATGATGGGGCTGCATCGACACCGGATCGAGCCGCTTCACCAGTTCGCGAAGCCGGCGCCGGATGCGATTGCGCTCGGGAGCGTTGCCGTTCTTTTTGGTGACGGTGAAGCCGATCCGGACCGGGCCGCTGTCGTCTCGGCCAAGGTTTTGGCGGTCAAGGCTTCGGCGGTCAAGGCTTTGCAGGACGAACGCGGGACTACTCACCCGCGCGCCATTGGCAACGGCGAGGAAATCCGCTCGCTGCCTCAGCCGATCCATGATGAAATCCCAAAAAGGGGGTCCGGCTCAGGCGCTCAGACGCTTGCGGCCGCGGGCGCGGCGGGCGGCGAGCACCTTTCGGCCGCCGGCCGTGGCGAGACGGGCACGGAAGCCGTGACGGCGCTTGCGCACCAGTTTGCTGGGTTGATAAGTCCGCTTCACGGGTTTTTCTCCGCTGACCGGGCAATTTGCCTGTAGAATTGATGATAAAGTCCGGAAGATGCTGCCCAAAACGGGCCTTTTTCGGCCCCAAGAGAGCCGCTCCCGGCGGTCACACCGGGTCATCGCGGACAATTGGCCGGCTTATATGCGAGCGCCTTCTTTTCGTCAACGCCGCACAAGAGCTCAATTCTGGCGAATATCGCTGTCCGTGCGGGGTTTTTAACACTTGAGGTGGCGACTCGCCAGATCTGCGCTTACATCCGACCCTGGCAGATTGACGATCTGTAATTTGACCGCGCTGGGGGCGGGCCGCATCTTCATACGCGCCAAAACCCTTCACCCGGCGACATCTTTAATCCGGTAAAGGCAGCGAGGGCGAATTTCGTGGCAGCGACAGACCTCCAGCCGATCCAGGATGGGGATCAGCGGGACCCGCCGGCGGCGCTGCCGCGCGGGACGCGCGGGCTTGGGCTGTCCGGCAAGCTGCTGCTGCTCACCGTTCCCCTGGTGATGATCGCGGCCATCCTGCTCTACGTGCCGGCCATCGCCAACTTCTGGGTCAACCGGCTCAACGACCGCGTCGCCGCGGCCAACACGGCGG
Source organism: Bradyrhizobium sp. MI1.11 (assembly GCF_055811255.1). Taxonomy (NCBI): domain Bacteria; kingdom Pseudomonadati; phylum Pseudomonadota; class Alphaproteobacteria; order Hyphomicrobiales; family Nitrobacteraceae; genus Bradyrhizobium; species Bradyrhizobium sp. MI1.11. The sequence goes on along the minus strand of NZ_JBVVPM010000020.1, from coordinate 123,116 downwards.
CGCTGGTGCTCGATGCGGCGCCGCTCGGCATGGTCCCCGATTCGCTCTCGCGCGAGATCCTGAAGAGCATCAATGCGCGCGCCGTCGCCATCAAGATGGGCCAGCAGCGCCGTCTGCTCGCCAGCGACAATCTGCCCGCGGCGATCGAGCACGACATCGACCTGCGCGACATGACGGCGTGGGAGGCGATCACCGGCTCGTTCCGGATGATGCTGGAGACCGGCAACCAGGCCATCCGGATCGTCGGGCCCGGCGTCGGCAACGCCCAGTTCATGGAGATTGTCACCGACGAGCTGCCGCTGCGGCAGTCAATGTACCGCTTCTCCCGCAACGTCGTGGTGGTCGCGCTGATCATCGCGGTGCTGACCGCCGGCCTCGTCTATCTCGCCATGCATTATCTCTTCGTGCGCCCGATGCGGCGGCTGACCGCGAGCCTGGTCGGCTTCCACGAAAATCCCGAGAGTTCGGCGGGGATCATCGTGCCGAGCCAGCGCAGCGACGAGATCGGCGTTGCCGAGCGCGAATTGTCGGACATGCAGCGCGACCTGATGTCGATGCTGCACCAGAAGAGCCGGCTCGCCGCCCTCGGCCTCGCCGTCTCCAAGATCAATCACGATTTGCGCAATCTGCTGGCCTCGGCGCAGCTCCTGTCGGACCAGCTCGCCAGCGTGCCGGATCCGCGGGTGCAGCGCTTTGCGCCAAAACTCGTGCGCTCGCTCGAGCGCGCCATCGCCTTCTGCCAGTCGACCTTGTCTTACGGCCGCGCTCAGGAAGCCGCGCCCGACCGGCGCATGATCATGATCGAGCCTGTGGTGCTGGAGGTGCGCGAGACCGCCGGCCTTGCCTCCGACGCCTCGATCGCCTGGGTCGCCGCGATTGAGCGCGGGCTCGCGGTCGACGCCGATCCCGACCAGCTGTTTCGCGTGCTGCTCAACCTCGTCCGCAACGCCGCCCAGGCGCTGGAAAGCCATGCGTCCGCCGAGGGCGGCGCGCAGCAGATCCGGATCACGGGAAAACGCGAGGGCGCGGTCGCCATCATCGAGGTCTCCGACACCGGCCCTGGCGTGCCGCAGAAGACCCGCGATCACCTGTTCGAGGCGTTCCAGACCTCCGGCCGCCCCGGCGGCAGCGGCCTCGGCCTTGCCATCGCCGCCGAGCTGGTCCGCGCCCATGGCGGCGACATCCATCTGGTCGAAGGCACCATCGGCGCCACCTTCCGGATCGTCATCCCCGACCGCCCCGTGGAACTGCTCTCCGTCCGCAACGAGCGGGCGCGGGCGTAGGTCGGCCGGCGGCCGAGTGCGGAAACCGTCATGTCCCTGCAAAATCTCCCCAATCCGGACCTTGCCAATTGGGGCAAGAGCGGTTAGTCAGAGCGCTCTTTCGCACCCCTCCGGCGTCGCCGGGGGCTGCCTGCGGGCCACGCCCGCACTGTCAGCGAAAAACGCGCCCGTAGCTCAGCTGGATAGAGCATCAGACTACGAATCTGAGGGTCGGACGTTCGAATCGTTCCGGGCGCGCCATAAATTTCCCTTTGACACCATACTGTTACCTGGGTCGCTCTGATCTCAGCCTTTCTTTTTTATGTTGCAGCTATCCCAACTTGTTTTCGTGGTTTTTCAACCACTTACAAACTATGATGCTGTGTCAATGCAACACGAATGCAACAAATGCCGCGTCGATACATGACCCCACGCGACGATGAAGACGTTGCCGAGGAGCAGGTTTGGGACCGACAAAGCGCGCTCGAGTTCCTGGAGATGGAAATCTACAAGAGGAACACGCGAGGATCGGACAATCCGGTAAATTTGCCGCTTGAGGCCGCACGTTTAATTCTCGATTGCGCAAAACTGGGCCAGTACAAGGGGCACGGACGCAAAGGCGCCCCACCAGATCGCATCAAGAAAGTGCAGACCGAAGCGATCGTGAATTGGGCTCGCAAACGCAGAGACGAGCTGCGCGCTGAAGGCATGAAGGCAACCGGAGCGAACAGCGCAGAAGAACAAGCTGCCGAGGAAGCAAGTGATTTTGCATCTGAGCGCTACGGGTTCAAGCCCGCGGCGAGCACGATCAAACGCAAGATGCAGTCTCGCACCGACGATTGATTGCGATTTTTCGCCGAAGATTTTCGCTGATAGCTCAACTATTTCGATCATGGTGAAACGGAGCGGTGCCATGATCAAGAGTAAACTACCAACCAGCCTTCCCGACGATCTCCTCTGGGGCGTTGCTGCCATCGCGGACTACATCGGACGCGAACGCAGAAGTGTCTACTATCTGATTTCTAAGGGCGTGATCCCCGCGAAGAAGCTCGGGGCGAAAACCATCTGCGCTCGTAGGTCTGAGATTGATCGCGCACTCACGCGAGCAGCAGACGATAACCAACCCGCGTAGCGCCAACTCATAGTTTGATGGAAGCGCGATTGGTCGAGTCGGCATCGCAGTCGAGGGCCTTATGAAGCGGAATTTCGAAGGTTCTGAACGGTTACTCATCGATCGGCGTCGAGCGGCACACATGCTTGGCTGCAGCACATCGACTGTGGTCCGGCTAGAGCAGGCGGGCATATTGCCGCGAGTGATCCTCAACACCAGCGCCAAGCACGCAAAAGCATATTACAGGCTCGGCGACGTAATGGCGCTCACGGAAGCCGCGGCTACGACCGAACTCGCTTAGAGTTTACAAGTGTGCCGCACGCGTCTTCGTTTCCCTTGCACGACGAAGCGCCTCTCAAAAAAAGAGCTAAACCGCAGGTCAAGAAAGGCGCCACTATGCGGAAATCCCATTCGCCTGCTGAAGAGATCAGCCCCCTCGAAATTTACCGCTACATCGATGCTGTCCGGCTATGGCTTAGGAATCCATTGATCGTGAGTGAAATCGCATGGCTCAGGCTGCGAGCTGGCGGACGAAAAATGCGAGTTTACAACGGACGAGCGAGATTCGATCGGCACTATGTCCAGCGGATCACGCTTTTTCAACCGACGAACGAGGCTCTGCAATCGCTCGTAACCCGCGACCCTCATCTGACGTATGTCGAGATCAGTCTCGATTGGGTATTCAGCTGCAAATCGGACAAGGATGCTGCTGTCGAATTCCTCTGGAACCATTTGGTTAAAAAAAACCATCGCGATCAGGGAATTCGCTTTTTCGGTACCAAGGGCAAGATGACGCGATATTCGGGCCCAAGATCAGCGCCAAATCTAATCGCCATTTATGCCGACAAGGCTAGCAAAGTGACCGGCCAACATCAGTGCGTTCACATCGACTGGCGCATTAGGGGTGGTGGCGCGCTACGTCGGGCCGAGATCCACTCGCTTCGCGAACTGCTCGGTTTAAACTACCGTCAATTTTGGCAGGACCGGCTGATTATCCGTAGCTTCGACCTGCGCAGTCTTGGTCGCATGCACTGCAATAGAAGCAATCCAGTCAAGCGGCGTCGACCCTGGATACACTTCTATCGCAATGGCAGGCTCGCTTACGATTTTCATCTGCGAACTGGCTCAACTATCGCTCGAGCTAATCAATCAGTTCAGGCCGTCATTGACCAATACAAAAAGTACTTTGAAGTCAATCGATGTGTAATCACGCACAAGGTCCCGCATCTGTTGCCGCCGAATTGACGGTGCATTCCCATGATTATCCCAACAGTTACGATTTACACGATCTACCCCGTTGTGAATCCTCAATCTTCTTTTGCGGTCCGAATTCCTCGACCGTCTAACCCGACAATTCTCCTATCGCGACTAATTTCATGTTGTCAGTACCACGTCTTATCAACCATCGAGGCTCTTCTTATCCCTAAAAAGGCATTCTCAAACATGCATCACATTCCATGCAGGTCGGTACCGTTGTATGAGCTCCAACTCGATTTGTATTGATCTCGTCAGCCTTCAGAACACAAATCCATCACGCCCTTGGCGCCTAAGTAGCGGGGGTCGGCGATTTGGAATGTGCGGTACTCCAGATCACCATGCTTGTTCAGAAAGCGCCGGTACGTGAGATCACCCTCCGCTTTCATTCTCAATAGGAAATCACCTAGCGGGATTTGAAGTGCACTTTGGTACTTAGTCGGAATGACAGATAGCAAGCCCGCGTACCGTCGATGCACCAATGTTTGTGCAACGGTTTTATTATTCTTCAGAGCGAATAGCTTCGTATGCGTCTCAGGCTCAAAAGTAAGGGGCACGCGCGCGAAGCGAAGATCGTTCCCTTGGCCTGTCCGCAATACTCTGTGGTCCAATTGCTCCTCCGCAAGTAGAATACCCCTGTGCCTCCATTAGGGAGGGCTGGGGACGTTGTCTGCATACAGATGCGGGGGAATATCGTCCGCACTTGATGAGCGCATCAACACCGCTGTAAGCCCATTTACCTATTCATTCCTGCTCATGTCCTTGCAACTCTGCTTAAATCTAAACAACTTGAGTCCGCTTTCCCTGCCGAGCGGTACTAGGGCGCGGACTCATTAGCGCGCAACCAAATTCGGATTGATGCGAGTTTGACGAACGCCAGATAGTTGGCCGCGAGTTTGTCATATCGGGTCGCGACACGCCGACACTGCTTGATCTTGTTGAAGAACCGTTCGACCAGATTGCGCGCGCGATACAGATACGGGCTGAAGCAGATCGGATCCTTGCGATTTCGTTTGGGTGGGATGTTCGCCCATGCTCCTTGCTGGCGGGCAAGCTCCCTGATCCAGTCGGCGTCGTAGCCGCGATCCGCGAGCAACATCGTTTTGGGAAGCAATGCGCTGAGGAGAGCCGAACACAGCCGATTGTCGTGCGCCTCACCGGGCGTGAGAGCGAGATGGACCGGCAGGCCATTGGTGTCGACCACCGCGTGAATCTTGCTGGTCAGGCCGCCTCGCGACCGGCCCATATCCTGGTGATTGTTGTCCGCGATACAGGCTCCATGCTGGTGCACCCGGACGACGGAAGTATCGATCATCTGCACCGCCGCGTCATGACCGGCGGCCAGCACAACCATGATCTGGTCCCAGACGCCCGCCCGCCGCCAACGAACGAAGCGATTGTAACAAGTGGTGCGGGGACCATAGGTCGCTGGCAGATCGCGCCATGGCGCACCTGAACTGAGGACCCAAAAGATGCCATTGAGTACGCGACGGTCATTTACCCTCGGAACGCCGCGCGGCTTGTTGGGTAGCATCGGCTTGATGGCGGTCCATTCATAATCGCTGAGTTCGTAGCGCATGGTTCAAGGGCTCCGGTTTCGGAGCTTGAATCACGTCTCGGGCAGCGCCATCAACCCGCCGTTGGGACACGTTCAAGCGCAGCAAGTTGCTGTTCCGAAGATTTGCCTCGGAAGTGCCTTCGAGTCTGCCCCGGTCATTACAAGGCGCATGTGCGAATGCGCTGACGCGGCGGACGTTGCCTCTCTATTGTATTGCAGCGCAGGGACAATTTGCGGTTCCTTGATGTGGATCAAGCGGCTTTCAGGGATTGGTAGAAACTGCTGGCATCCCCCTTCGCCGGGAGTTACAGGATGGTCGCCGGGCTCACAAAAAACGAACGACAGCTTGCGCTTATCATTCTACTCGCGATTTCCTTGTGTGGGCTCGCGATGGGGGCTGCCGGGCACGGCGACCCGCTAGGCATCCATGGCGCCATCGTGTTGCTTGCCGGCATTGCCGGTGCGTTTGGCGTCATCTCCAGCTACTACGCACCCGAGCCTGACGACAGCCGGCTCGACCGCTATTTCGACGATCCCAGCCGAATGGGGATAGTCCTCGCCATGGTGTGGGTCGTCGCGGGTCTTTTTGTCGGTGACTGGATTGCATGGCAGCTTGTCAATCCGAACCTGACATTCGACGCCGCCTGGTCGAGCTTCGGCCGCCTCCGTCCGGTGCATACCTCCGGCGTGATCTTCGGCTTCGGCGGCAATGCGCTGATCGCTACGTCCTTCTACGTGCTGCAACGAACCTCGCGTGCGCGCCTGCCGGACCAGTTGAGTCCGTGGTTCGTGCTGCTTGGCTACAACCTGTTCTGCGTCATCGCCGCAACCGGCTACCTGATGGGCGTCACGCAGTCGAAGGAGTACGCCGAACCGGAGTGGTATGCCGACATTTGGCTGGTAATTGTGTGGGTGACCTATTTCATCATCTATCTGCGCACACTGGCTCGCCGGAAGGAGCCGCATATCTACGTGTCGAACTGGTACTACATGGCCTTCATCCTGGTCGTGGCTGTTCTCCATATCGTCAACAACCTCGCCGTCCCGGTTTCATTCGGTCATGCCAAGAGCTATTCGGCATTTTCCGGTGTGCAGGATGCGATGACGCAGTGGTGGTACGGGCATAATGCGGTCGCGTTCTTCCTGACCGCGGGTTTCCTCGGCATGATGTACTACTACCTTCCGGTGCGTGCCGGCCGCCCGATCTTCTCCTATCGGCTGTCGATCATCAGCTTCTGGGGCATCACGTTCATGTACATGTGGGCGGGTTCGCACCACCTGCACTACACTGCGCTTCCGCAATGGGTCCAGACGCTCGGCATGACGTTTTCGGTCATGCTGCTGGTTCCTTCATGGGCATCGGCCGGCAACGCGCTGCTGACGCTGAATGGCGCCTGGCACAAGGTGCGCGACGATGCGACCCTGCGCTTCATGATGGCCGCGGCCGCGTTCTACGGCCTGGTCACGTTCGAAGGCTCGTTCATGGCCATTCGCACGGTCAACTCGCTGTCGCACTATACCGACTGGACCGTCGGCCACGTGCACGTTGGCGCGCTCGGCTGGGTCGCAATGATCACCTTCGGCGCGATCTATGCGTCAGTGCCGTGGCTTTGGAAGCGCGAACGGATGTATTCGGCCAGGCTGGTGGAAGTGCACTTCTGGCTCGCCCTTGCCGGAACAGTGATCTACGTCTTCGCGATGTGGAATTCCGGTATCATCCAGGGGCTGATGTGGCGGACCTACAATGAAAGCGGAACACTTGCTTATTCCTTTGTCGACACCCTGGTTGCGATGCATCCCTATTATATCGCTCGCGCTATCGGCGGCCTGCTGTTCCTGATCGGCGCATTGGTCGCATGCTACAACATCTGGATGACGATACGGACGGCCGGTCAGCCGGCCGATGAGCGGGTTGCCGATCGTCCCGTTCCCGCGCTCGCAGGCGTTTCTGCGCCTCAACCGGCGGAGTGACCCGGCATGTTCAACCTGCATTATCGGCTCGAGCGCAAGACCATCGGCTTAGTCGTCGCCATCATCGGCGTTGCCGGCATCGGCGGTGCGGTCGAGATCATACCGTTGTTCACGATCCATCAGACGGTCGAAGACGCCCCGGGCATGCGGGTTTACACGCCGCTCGAGATCGCAGGCCGCAATATCTACATCCGGGAAGGCTGCTACGCCTGCCATTCGCAGATGATCCGGACGTTGCGCGACGAAGTGGAACGCTACGGCCCTTATTCGCTCGCCGTTGAATCCAAATACGATCATCCCATGCTCTGGGGATCGAAGCGGACCGGGCCGGACCTCGCGCGCATGGGCAACAAGTATTCGGACGAATGGCACGTGCGGCACCTCAACAACCCTCGGGACGTCGTCCCGGAATCGGTGATGCCGCATTATTCGTGGCTCGGTCGCACTGAACTGCGCCATGACGACCTCGGCGCGCATCTGGCTGCGCTTCGCAAGGTCGGCGTGCCCTACACCGATGACATGATTGCCAACGCGAAGTCCGATGCCTACGGACAGGCGGCGCCCGATACGCCCTACGCCGAAGGGGTTACCAAGCGGTACGGCGCGGCGACCAATGTGCGCGCCTTCGACGGCAAGCCGGGCGAACTGACCGAACTCGATGCTTTGGTCGCTTACCTGCAAATTCTCGGCAAGCTGACTGACGCTGCGCATAAGCCAGTCGCCGCGGCGGGAGGTTGATCATGGACAATGATTTTGTGGTCTGGTTCTCGAAGTCATTCGGTTTGTTCTACCTGATCGCGCTTTCGATCGTCATCGTCGCCTACGCGTACTGGCCGTCGAACAAGAAGCAGTTCGACGACGCGGCACAATCGATTCTCGGGCACGAGGACAAGCCGCACAGGGATCAGCCATGGCAGTAGGCGAACGCGATCCCCATAGCGGCCATATGACCACCGGTCACGAATGGAACGGCATCAAGGAATTGAATACGCCGGTACCCCGGCCGGTCTATTTCTTCCTGATTGTAACGGCCTTGTTCTCCGTCGTTTACTGGGTGCTGATGCCGGCATGGCCGCTCGGGGTGACCTATACCAAGGGCCTGCTCGGCATCGATCAGCGCACCACCGTCAGCGAAAGCCTGGCGCAGGCCGCGCTTGAGCGCGGCGCCTGGTCCAGACCCATTGAGGCTGAGGGCTTCAAGGAAATCCAGGCCGATCCCCGTTTGATGGAAAAGGTACGGCAGACCGGTCGAACGCTGTTCGGTGACAACTGTGCGCCATGTCATGGATCGAACGCACAGGGCGGCAAGGGCTTCCCGAACCTGACGACGGCGTCATGGCTTTGGGGCGGCGATCCCGAAAACATCGCCGAAACGATCCGCGTCGGCATCAATTCCGCTCATCCGCAAACCCGGACGTCGCAAATGATGGCGTTCGGGCGCGATCAGATGCTCAAGAAGGGCGAGATCGACGACGTCGTAACTTACGTGCGCAGCCTTTCCGATCCCGCTGTCGCGAAAGCAGTGCCCGTGGCGAAAATCGAGGCCGGCAAGGCCGCTTTCGCCGCCAATTGCGTCACCTGCCATGGCGACGACGCCAAGGGCAAAGCCGATCTCGGTGCACCGGACCTGACGGACCGATCCTGGATTTACGGCGGCGACGCCGAGTCGGTTTACGAGACGGTGTGGGGCGGCCGGCAAGGCCACATGCCAAGTTGGGACGGAAGACTCTCTCCGCTCGACCGCAAAATTCTTGCACTCTATCTGTTCGACCTTCGCCGGGGGCAACGATGAGCGGGGCTAGCGCGGCGACGAGGCATGTCAGAACAAAGGCCGTTCTTTGGGTCGCGATCGGCGCCGGGCTGTTTCTGCTACTGATCGCCAATTCGCACCTCGTCTATGTGGCCATCATGTCGCAACCGGAATGCGTCGCGCATGTGCGCCAGGGCGAGAGCTCTGCGAAGGATGGAAAGTTCAGCGCGGCACGATCGTCGTGCACGCCGCGATGAGACAGCAGGGAGATCAACGATGACACCGATAATACCGGCCGTTGTTCCACCTCTGCCGCGCGCGCGGACCTGGACGCGAAACGTCGCTCCCGCAGCCGCTTTGGATTGGCTCGCGGCCGGCTGGCGCGACTTCACAATCTATCCGGGAGCCAGCATCAGTTACGGGCTCCTGGTGTTTCTGGTCTCCGTCGTCACCGTCTTCGGCCTGTTCGCGCTTCGCTGGGACTACATCTTGCTCCCGGCGTTTGCCGGTTTCATGGTCGTCGGTCCGATAATCGGAATCGGACTGTACGAAAAGAGCCGGCGCATCGCGGAAGGTAGACCCGTCAACCTGTGGCAGATGGTCTACGTCAGGCCGGAGTCCGGCGGTCAGGTTCTATTCGCAGGGGTGCTGCTCTTTCTGCTGACGCTGTTGTGGATGCGCGCCGCTGTCATCCTGTATGCGCTGTTTTTTGGCCTCCGCCCTTTTCCCGGCCCCGACCGCATCATTCCCATGCTGTTCTCGACAGAGGCCGGCTTGGCGTTGTTGCTGATCGGCAGCGTCGTCGGGGGCCTGTTTGCGGCGTTTGCATTTGCCATCAGCGCCTTCTCCATCCCGATGCTGCTAACGGAGCGCACGGACGCCTTGACCGCCATGGGTACCAGCATGGCGCTGGTCTGGCACAATCTGCCCGTGATGTTGACCTGGGCGGCAATCATGCTGGTGCTGATTGTGATCGGCATCGCGACCGGATTGCTGGGAATGATCGTCATTTTCCCGGTGCTGGGACATGGAAGCTGGCACGCGTACCGGACGATACGCCCCGAGTCCTAGCGCGAGGCAATTAAAAGCGGGGAGGGGATAATGGCCAGCGCTGCCCCGGACACAATCTCGGCGGCAGCCATTCTGGAGGCTGCCGAATGAAAGATTACTTTTACCTGATACCGATCGCATTCGGGCTCGGGCTCACGGCTCTCGCAGCGTTCATGTGGTCGCTCAACGCCGGGCAGTACGACGATCTGGACGGGGCTGCCGAACGCATCCTCCACGAGGAAACGGACGCTCCTATCCGGGCTGCCGAACCGAGGCGATGATGCCGGCGGCTATGCACGGCATGATCATATGTATGGCTTAACTGAACAAGGCCGTCGGAAAGCGTGGATGCACCTGATCAGCTACTTGCGCCTGGTAGCGCCGACGAGGCGGGTGGGTCCAGTTGCGACATTGTCCTTGATGACCGTTTTTGGCACATAGCGTCGTTCAGCTGCTGTGCAATAATTCGTCGGCTATCGGGCATAGCGGACCTCGCAAAACATCCGCCCGGCAGATTTATGAGTTCACGGCCTAGCGACTTCGCTCCAACTGCTTCTCCTCAAGACGTCAGAAGAAGTACCTTTTAGTACTTACAGGGTCCGTGCGGGTTCGAAGACCAGCTCGTCATTTCATCCCTTAAAAGGCGGCGGAGCATCGAGACAGCAGTTCTTGGAGCAAAGCGAAAATGTTCTCAGCCCTTGGCTTTCGCTCGTACTGCCCGGTTATGAACGGTTTGATGACCGCCGTTTGGCGTGCAATAGTCCTTTGGTTCCCGCGTCGAGAGAACGCGGTTCGATCAGGGTGGGGAGCGATGGGGTTCTTTAGCGATCTGTTCGGAGGCGGGGGACGCCGGGACATCGAGCGCCTGTTGAACCCCCTGCTCGGCTCTAAGCTTCAGGAGTTCGCCGTCGTCGACGCGGACGACGTGTACATGAAGCACTATTTCCGCTTCAGCGACCGGGACGGCAAGCCGGAAGAATTTGTCGTCATCTACCGTCGCTTCGATCCCGAGCTGCACTACCTCCGTACCCACTACAGGAAGGCCGGGGAATCGTTCTTTGTGACCATCAGCGAGCAGGTCTGGTCGTTTTCCATCGGCTATCTGATCGAGCAGGGCAAGCGCCTCGCAGGGTCAACGCGGCCTCAGAAGAACCACTTGGCCGCCCAGGTCTCGGCAGGAGAATTGAAGCATCCTGACTGGAGGCCTCCTGGCAAGGCACCGGAAGGACCAAAGGCGCCGGAAAGCCCTCGGCCTCCTAGATCGCCATATGAATGGAACCGATCAGAGCCACCGAAGGCCCCGATCCTGGAGAGCGGCGGCTTTGGAGTGAATGAGTACGTGGTCTATCCGGCGCATGGCGTCGGCCAGATCCTCGCGATTGAGGACCAGGAGATCGCGGGCGCCAAGATGCAGCTGTTCGTGATCAATTTCATCAAGGACAAGATGACGCTGCGCGTGCCCACCGCGAAAATCGCGAACGTGGGTATGCGGAAGCTGTCCGAACCGGCACTCGTAAAAAAGGCATTCGAAACCCTTAAAGGGAGGGCGCGCGCGAGCATAAATACTACTTGGTCGGAACTAGCTCAGGAAATTGAAGCCAAGATCAATTCGGGCGACATCGTCGCTATCGCTGAGGTTCTCCGTGACCTTCACCCGCAGGCAACTGAACGGGAGCCGGTGTACAGCATCCGCCAACTCTACGATGCGGCGCTCGATCGCATGTCACGCGAGGCCGCGGTCGTTCAACACACGACCGATGACGAAGCGATCCAAGAGATCACTTCAGAGCTCGCGAAACAAAAGCCACCTATCCATGAAAAGCCGGCCGGAAACGATCAGCAAGCCCGGCCGAAGGTTTCTGTCGAAGTGTCGCCGTGGGAAATATCGACGGACAAGTACAATGAGATCGGGCGAGTTTACGAGTTCAACAACCTGGCTGGGCCCGGCAGTAAGACGAAATTTGACGTCCGTTTCCGTCTCACTCGGGAGAACGATGGCCGGACAATCACGCCGTTCATCTACTTTGTTATCGAGCCATACATCTTGGAACAGAACGGATTTCTTGCGGCAATGTTCGCTCCGAGTGACGCGTTGCTCGACTATAAAGTCTTTACGGTGAAAGTTGAGCCGATTGCGACTGGAGCGAATTTTATCCTCGTCACGGATCGAGAGGATGCTGAGCACTGTCTGCGAGTTCTAATGCTCGGTCGGCAAATCATGTTTCGCCTCCTATCAGAGAGTGGGCCACTTGCCTCGTTCCCACTCGAAAATGATATTGGCTTTTCAGAGTCGTATCGTGAGTTGAGACAGTTGCTTTTGACATGACAGAGCAACCCTTGTTTTTGGAGACACTATTTCAGCAATTCGAACCAGTGATCCGGGAGGTGTACGACCGGGCGGCGGCTACTGCAGGAGTGGACCCTGCCGCTGTGCCGCTTGAACTAAGCGCCGTCTCCTGGCGCTTCGGCAAGCAGGAGGCGGAGTTTGCAGCGCTCTCGCCCCCTCCCCATGTCGCCATCACCTGGAACGGAATCGCGAGCCTCTGGGCCGCATCGCATGCGATTGCACGGGTCGCCCGGGTGATGTTCGAAGCGCAGCGGAAGCTTGAACCGGGCGACGATAGGCGGCTGATGCTCTCCAACTACCCGGAGGCACGAATGGGCCTCGAACTGTTCGAGCTGTCGCTCCGCCTTGCGAAGAAGCCCTTTGAGCACTGGGTGCAAGGTGACTGGGCGCCGGTGCCTACGGCCGATCCCACGTCAGAGGATGATCGTAACGGAAACGCGCTGTTCCTCCGCGCGCTCGGTTGGATCATCCGTCACGAACTTGCGCATCTGGTGAAGAAGCATCTCGATCAGACCGGTATCCAGCAGGGGGAGCACTTCCGGCGCGAATACGAAGCCGACGAGACAGCGACGCTATGGCTGAAGGGCGCCCTGACTGCCGACCCAAACCGGCAGGCCCGTGCGCATCCATCCGCTGATGAGCTCGCCCTTGAGGGAGCCGCGGTCGGTATTTTCAGCGGCATCGTCTGGATCAGTCAGTTCGAATGTGTGCCGCACGCGGAAAGCCAGACCCATCCTGCGGCCGCGGACCGACTTCTGAAGGTGGTTGATCTTCTCGGCCTGAAAGAGGACAGCGGCGCGCTTGAGATTGTCAGCTATGCGATCAAGGCTCTGATAGATCCTGAAGGCGCGTGGGCCGGTTTCTCCGATCGGCCGACGGCACTCGATGCAGCGTATGAGGCAGCCGTTGAATTGAGCAGGCACATCCAGCGCAATCGCTAGTTTGCATTAGGCCATTTACAGATGGCGTCATCATGGACCAGCCGCTTCTTCGGAAAACCGGGACAAGTGGCTCGGTTGAGCAGATTAATCTTCCGCTAGCCGGAGCAGCGTGATCGAGCCCTCGACCTAAATGGGTCGGGATCGTATTTGTGAACGCGCCATACCTCGCCGCCGACGCGGTAGTCCCTGTGGATCAGCGTTTGCCCTCTCACCATCACCATCAGGGCGAAGCCCTGATGTGTGAACCACACATACGTCCGCCCGAAACTCTACACCGGAGACCAGGCCAAACTGACCCTGCAGGTGGCGGAGCGGTGCCACTACCTCGAAGACTTCCCGCTCTACGCGATCCGCAAGGCGGCGAAGTGGTCCCTCGTTGGCCGTGACAAGCTGCCCAGCGTTGCCGCCTTCATCGTTGATGTGCGACTGGCTATGGGCAGCGAAGTGCTGGAACGGGATCGCTTGTTGAGCCGGCTACTTCTTACGTCAGCGCCAGCACCACGTTGTTGACCAGGTCGGACACCACGTCGTCGGCTTGAGGTTGAGCGATAACCATAGTGGATGGGTGAGCCGCTATGTTTCTCTTGCCCAGCTTCTCTTTTAACGTCCTGACGAGGTTGTCACTGAGTAGGTTAGCGCTCTTGCACAGCTCAATGATTTCGAACTCCTTTAGGTCGTCGGCGAAGTCGTCGTAACTATTGATAACGATACTGGCCTTCTTCGGAGTCTTTTGAAACTTCACCGATATTGCAGCATTGATCGCGGCCAAACGTGCAGGGTCCTTCAATATCCAATTCAGCAGATGGTCGAAGGCTAAGTTCCAGGTCATCACAATACAGGCGCGGTAGGCTTTAACGCGGTAGCAATCGATGGCCTCGGCAAGAAAGACCTTCTCCGCAATGTCCGGCACTTTGTCCGATAGGTCGGTGAGAAGTTTGCTCACCGCCTGAATGCTTGGGTGAAGGCCATACTTCTTGTCCAACTCAGCCCGGACCGTTCTGGCCAGTTTGTACTTCCCCCGTTCGGGCAGCAGGTCCTTGGCGTCCGCCATCCTAGTGAGATAGGTTGCGAGCGCTGCCGGTTCATCGATGTGGATCTTGTCGAAGCAAGCGCGAATGTCGGCAGGGCTAAAGAACTCCTTGCCGTCGTGGACGTGAAGCCACCAGGCAAAGAGCTTAATTTTGTCTTTTGGTGCCGCGCTATCGAAGCCGCTGACCTGGTCGACTAGGTCACGCAGCTCCATTGTTGCCGCCGAGCTTGTTCACGTGATCCAGGCCGATATGATTGATTTCATATCCCTTGTCCGACTTATCGAAGTATTTGTACTTGGCCTTCAGAACGCGCAGTGGCTGGGTAAAGTCCGGGATGTTGGTGGACCAACCCATAGACTTGAAGCAGGTAAACATGTGATCGCCGTTTACGGCGTCCAGGCCCCGGCATTCTTTCAACCAAGCCGCCGCGATCATGTAGCGCTTCTGCTGGCTCTTTGAATCTTTGCCCTGTGCGAAGGTCGCCAGAGAGATTGGCGCATGCATGTCCAGTGGTACGACGTTCGGGCTCTTCGGCGGCGTGCGCTTTGCACGCGGCTTTGCAGGCTGAGGATTGGCATCGACTTCCTCTTCAACGAGGTCATCCACGACTTCCTCTGCTTGCGCATCAATCTCTGCTACCGGCTGATGGGTGAGAGTTTTTGCAGCCACACCATTCACGCGTTGCTGCACGATAGTCGTGCCCGGGCCGCGGAGCGCGTTTTGAAGAACCTGGTTAAAGGAGGCGAGATCGCCATCGGGAATTTCAGCGTCCAGGACGACTAAGCGGACGCGGGCTGGACCACCGGATCTTACGTTGGAATTCTTTGCCATCACTAATTTTCCAAACTAAAGGGACGAATCACACGTTGTTTCTTACCTATCATGTATCCATTGGTTGAGAGTTCCGGGCAAGGGTAAGTTGCTTTTTTGTTCCGTTTATCCGACCTATCCCCCGCATGCCGCTGTGCCGCTTGAACTAAGCGCCGTCTCCTGGCGCTTCGGCAAGCAGGAGACGGAGTTTGCAGCGCTCTCGCCCCCTCCAGCCGATCGCGGGGCCGACGAAGAAGTAAGCCGCGCGCGGCGCCAACGAGGGCTGAAAGCTTAGGTTGGGGGCCGGCCGAGCGTGACCGGCAACACATGACACGCCACTGATCTCGCGCTAAGGTTGTCGATCCAGAACTCAAGGGAGAGGCTGATGACTGCAACATTCGCCGTCGTAGCGCCAAAGGCGACTAAGGTTACGATCTTCAGTAACGCGCTGGGGAAACTGCCTGCACTTCTTGTCATCAAAAACGTTGAAACCAAAACGAGCAACGGCTCGATTGAAGCCGAGGACGATAAAGCAACGCCGTATATCGGCGCCGCGTTGGGTCCCGGGGAGGCTATCGCGATAACCGTGCCGGCCACCACGGCGAATCTTCAGCTGTTCAATTTGAATGACGTTTTGCGAGCTGAAATTCAAATCACGGCGGTGTAGGCGTTCTGAGATAGGATCATGTCGCAGGATGAAAGACGCTGGGTCGCAAGCGCGACAGCGCAATGCATCTTTCATTTTGATCGGTAGCTTTTCTTGAGGTTTCCCTTGATCCCAATTGAGCCGCTTCTTTTTGATCTCTTGGCCGACGATTGGAAGAATCTTGCGTCCTTTTTCGTGACGCCGGCGATAGGGCTTTCCGTTGCCTACTTGTTGGGTGCAGACCTTCTCAAAGTCCCGTTCGTCTCGACCGAGGTTCCGTACAAAATTCCGACCCGTATCTTGGGTGGGCTTGCGGGCACGCTCTGCTTGATCGCCACGTTTGCAACGGCAATCTGGCTCACGCTTCGCATATACCCAGGGCCACGGCCGAATGTAGAGCAATTTATCCAAACCTTTTTTCGGCCACTGAACGAAAATGAGAACGCATGGTTGAAAAGGATTGCGGCCGAACCAGTATTCGACGCGGTTCTGATCTTAGACGAATTTGATGTTAGGACTGATCTAAGAATTTTCGTGAACAACTCGCGTGTTTTTGGATCGTATCGGGATTGTGTTTGGACGTTCGAATGCAGAGAGGTCGATACAAGTGCCTCTCAGGCTAAGCTGTTGCCGCTCATTGCAGCGCGCCACATTGACGACAATCTCTATCCGTCTGACAAATTGAATAGACTACCTCTAACAGTACCTTTTCTTCCCCACCTGCGGTCCGGGCTTAACTACATCGATGTGTTTTCAAACAATTCGGGGTTGGTCGGATGTCGCGTGAAAGCCCGTTTGATCTTTAGGATGGTGTCGGGCAAAGACGAGACTATAGGCTTCGAAATAGCCGACAAAGTAACAACGCCGAATGTCTATCGGACAATTTCGCAGAGTGGATCGTATCGGACTTGCGATCAATTTCGCCTACCCGCTACAATTTCTCTCAGGCCATCGCCGTGAAGAAAGCCAAAACAAAAGCATTGTCGCCGTCGTCTACTCGCGCAGCGCTGTTGGCATCTGCCATTTTAGTCGGGGCAATTCTTGGGACGTTCTGTGCCGTCGGGTGGGGTACGAACTTTAGGGCGCGCAGCACAGTCGTTGATGGCCTAGGAACGTTCTATCGCGTTGCGCTTCCGACCGACATTCGCGTTCTGAGTGACGTGAGAACGGCTGAAATTGCTGCTCCAAGCGCGTCCGATTATGAGCGCGTTGGAGTGAACAACTATTGGATAGCGAGTAGCGAAAATCCCCGTGGGGTGTTATCGCCGCTTCCCCCAAACGAAATGGACCCCCTAAACGTTGAACGCGATCTGGTTATTCGCAATCACGGGGGAGCGCTGCGCGGCGCGTTGAACGCGTTCCTTCCGGAACGCAATTTTGTTGTTTACGAAATGGAGAACAGCAGCGGGGGCTATTGCTCTGGAGCATTTGACATTCGATTGAACGGAAGCAGCATCGTCGGCGTTCCTCTGCATGCACCGAGCGGTCCGAGCGAAGTCTTGTCGCTTCTTAGGATGCCCAACGACAGCACGGTTCGTGGTGGCTTTGACAAAGTTCTTTGTTCTCGGCGAATTGTTGAAATAAACCTTGGAACCCGAGCCGAGCCGTTCAAACGAATCAGTGAATTCCTAGGGTTCTTCCAGTCGCGCCAGTGAAACAGCTCCAACATTCATGGAAATCGTGGCCGGTTGCAGTACAATTTTTCTTCGACCGATGCAGTATTTCTCCGCGACTACACTAACTTCATCCCCTAAAACAGCCGGACCGATTATGCGGATCACTCGGCTCAGGTCGCAAGAGGCAGTACCAGATGCGGAAAACTTCTTGGACACTAGCTCGCAAAGCCGGAGGAAGTCTTTGCGGTCAAGCCGATATCCAGTCGGGTCATTGTTGCTGTGGAAGACTTCGGCGGTACCGAGATGGAGCTTATAGCCGACGAACCGCTTTCGGCCATCGATGCAGTGCGCGTGAGGGGCAGATGGCAATGGGTCGGGATCGTATTTGTGAACGCGCCATACCTCGCCGCCGACGCGGTAGTCCTTCTGGATCAGCGTTTGCCCTTCCTCATTGACCAATTGAATTAGGCCGATGTCTATGGAGATGTGATCATCAGATTGATCGACAATTTCGTCGGACATTTCTACCTCCTTCAACAGGGGCGCGAGATGTAATGAGCGATGCTGCCGTCGTATGGCTACGTCCCGGCGTAGACAATCGAGAGGATGAGCGACGAACACACATCGCATTCCCACCAGCGGAAGACACTCACGTCAAGCAGTACCGCAATTGAGGAGGACATCACAGCACTGAGCGGCCGTTCCAGTACCCATCATCCTGTGCAAGGCAATCAACCCAAATTCGATCGTCAACTGCGAGAGATATTTGCGGCACCGATCTCCGTCTTAAGTCTCACAGACCTGAACGTGTATCCTATCCATTCGCCCGCATCCGGATCAAAACCCCTCTGTGCCTCCATTAGGGAGGGCTGGGGACGCTGCTTGCATAGAGATGCGGGGGAACATCATCTGCACCTCGTGAGCGCATCAGCGCCTCTCTAAATCAGTTTACCTATTCATTCTTCCTCATATTGTCCCAAACCGGCTCAATCCAAGCAACTTGAACTCCGTTTTTCCCTCCCGAGTGGTACCAGCGCTCCTCCTCAAGACGTCAGAAGAGGTACCTTTTGGTACTTGCATCGCCTACGCGGGTTCGAAGACCATCTGACCTTTCATCCCTTAAAAGGCCGCTGAAGGTCGAGACAGCAGTTCTTGGCGAACGAAGTCCACGTTGGGAGCATCGGCCTGCGTTGTGGCAATGCTCCCGTGTGGAGAAAGGTCTTCCGATGGGTCGAGCTTTGTGCCGGACTTAGCGCTCATGCCTATTTTCGTACTTGGTGTGGAGTGGTAGCTCATTCTATCAGCGTCGACCCCTCAATTCAGCAACGTACGGCAGGGGGAGAAAGGTTCGCCTGATGTAGGGAGGGTTGGATGTTGCTCCAGATAGACAGCGCGATCCCGGACAATCAACTGTGCCTGACGTTCGACGATGGTCCAGGCGAACATACGTCCGAGATCGGCACATACCTTCGCGAACAAGGCATCGCTGCAACGTTCTTTCTGATCGGCTCTCTCGTTGCGTCTCAAGGCGACGTGGTGCGTCAACTTCTAGACCAGGGGCATGAAATCGGTAATCACACGCAAAATCACCCAGCCCTTTCCGACGCAGACCAGGTTCGCGCAGAAATAATGGCGGCGCACAACGAGCTGCTTCCGTTCGTTGGCAACCTAGATCGTCCGTTGTTTTTTCGTCCTCCATATGGGCAGTGGCCGTCGTCTCCTGACGCTAACGGTGCGGTGACTAAAGGTGACACTTATGCCGGGCCGATCATGTGGGACTTCACGGGGGACGATTGGTGGTATTGGAGAGAAGCCAAAGGTCCCGACGACGAGGAAGCGCTCAATCAGGCAGTGACCCGGTATTCAGAGGCGAAACGGGGAATTGTGCTTATGCACGACAACAACTTTGAACATCAAATCGCGCGTCAAAGCCAAACGTTTCGCATGGTCAAGAGACTAGTGCCTTTGTGGAGACATCGAGGCATTTCATTCCTGTCGCTTCGGGAAGCATATTGCCGCGGTCTGCTGGACGTCGGCATATAAGCTCTCGCTGGTGGCCCTTCCGCCCGAGTTCGCTTGGGACCGGCCGTCCCCCATTCAACTCAGATACGCATCGACGAATTCGTTCCAGCGATCCCCCTGGAGGGTGAAACAATGGATCGGGGCTGGCACCAAGTTAAGAGCCGAACATGGCTTCCCGGATCTTTTCAAACACCCAATACCATCCAAACTGAACGACCATCCCGACGACTAGGCCGCCGATCAGTACCAGGGCGCCGACGAAGTTGCGCGCCGCAGGTGGCATGGTCTCTCCATAGTCGCCCCGAAGAATGGTGAGCCCATAGTAAAGAGGCACCGCCACGACCGCAGCGGGGACGAAGTTGACGATGAACACGAGCACGGTGGAGATGATGTTGCCGGCCATCTGTACGTGGTAGAATCGTGCGATGGGTGTGATCATCGCAAGGCCGTAAAAGTAGGTGATCAGCCAAAGCCAGAGGACGTGCCATCGACTGAGGCCGAAGAGGCCCGGCTCCTGGCGGTGGGCCGCCTCGACGTGCTCCGCGGCGAACAGCGCGATGATGGGAGCGGCGACAATCATCACGGCGTCAATCGCCGTCTGGTACCAGGGCTCTACGAGCAACGGCACGTCGGCGCCGAGATATTTCCAGTTGTAAAGGTAGAAGCCGAACTGGCCCGCGAAGATGAGTGATGCCGCCAGGGACCCGATCACCGCCCCCGCCTTCGCCCGCCCGCGGGCAACGCCTCCGGACACAAAGGCGGCCAAGGTGACACTCAGATACTCCGCTATGCCACGGTAGACCCAGTGGGCTCCCCAGACCGCTCCCAGCGGCGCGTCATCGTCGCCCGGCTTTCCGAGCACCGCTTCGATGGACTGCGAGAAGGCGGTTCGCAATGCAAGGTAGTAGACCGAGAACAAAAAGGGGGCAATGATGACTGGCCAAATCGGCGCCCGTCGATCGCTCCCAACATCCGCACTTGTGGCCGTCATGACCCTTACCCCCGCAGCGTCGCCGACCCGAACCGCCCTACCGATCGCGCTCTGGATCGTGCCGGCATTGATATTGGTTGTGGCCGTGTTTCCCCTCCCGTACAGGTACTACACATTTACCAGGATCGTCACCTGTCTTGCCTGCATAGCTTTGGCCTATACAGCCCGTGGACCGCGCCCGGGGGCGATTATATGGACGTCTTTGTTCATCTTGATCGCTATCGTCTTCAACCCGCTGATCCCGGTCTACCTGAAGAAGCAGACCTGGATGTACATCGATGGCGGCGGCGCCGCCGTCATCCTCGCGCACCTGCTCACAGTTAGGGGTCTCCGGTCGTGAAGGTCGGTCCTCGTCGCACTTTCGTTGCTGTTGGCCCTGCCAGCCGCAACTTCGCCTGCCTGGACGATGCGCGAATACATCGATCTTAAGCAGCAGGGACGGCAGGAAACGAGAAGTTGAATAACTACTTGATAGCAGTGATCGACGCGATCGGAATGTCGAACGAGGAGATAGTTGCAAACCGGCAGACGCCGATCTTCTGTCGAGGGCAGCGCGACATCAGTGTCGATATGGTCCGAGCGATCCTCGACCGCTGGATACAGAAGACAGAGCCGACAAAGACGTCCGCGGATTGGAAAGTATTTGTCGGGAAACAAAACCTCGCCGGTGCGGTGCTCTACAGCCTCAAAGGCGCGATGCCCTGCCGCTAACAGCCGCGCGGCGCAAGCCTGCGAATTGGTATCAAGCGCGACGTTTAGTGCGCGAGCGCAGTTTCGATAAATTGAGTCCGATGATATCCAAACGAAGCGGCGGCAGGAGAAGTCATGGCAATCTCAGACCTAAACTTTACAGCAGTACTGTTTCGCGACGGAGAGACCTATCCTTATGCGTTCGGGGAAATCCACGCGAAGGATCGAAGCGAGGCAAAAAGGCAGGCCGTTGAGTGGGCGGTGCTCGAGATTGGATCAGTGGGCGGCATAACTGAACCTACTCGGCTCGCCCTGGTTCACGATGGTCATAGCGAAGTAATCAAGGAGTGGGGCGAATAGGACGCTGTCGCGAATGTTGACGCGCTCGAAAGAAACTGACGCGCAACGAACAGTCGGCAGAGCACCTAGCCCGGGCCAACCGTGGTCCACATTATTGGCCCAACGGTCAGCTGCGGGGATCGTGCTGAACCCGCCCTAATCCTGCTCATACCTCATAAGGACATTGCAGCACTGTCCCGAGGACAATGCTCCCCAAACGGTCCCGCGACGGGGTCTATCTATCGTGACGGGCTGGAATGTGCGTTTACATCGGATACGGGAGGTTTTGAGGGGGAATTTGAGGTGCGCGCCACGAAACATTGTGGGGAATGGAAACTGACCCCAGCCCTCCCTGCTTCGATCTAAGCGATTGCTCAATCTTAGATGCCATGTCGCATTGGAGTGCGCATCTAAGATCATCACCGGTGACTACGTCCCAGCACAACCTCCGGAGCCAAACCCTAAAATGAAAGTACTGCGATGCGCAGTAGCCATTTGGGAGGGACGAACGATGGAAGTCCGAATGAAAGGCGGTCACGCGGTTGCAAATAGCTCTGGCCCCAAGCCCGGTCGTCGCAAGAGCAAAGTCCAAGAACTGTTCGAAAGCCAAGGTACAGACGCAGCGTGGATGCTTGGGCGAAAGTTAGGGCTGAAGGAGAGTACTTTGCGAACTTGGTTTGCCGCTTGGCGCTCAAACTCGAAGGCCAGTGCCCAACGATCAAGGTAGGTCGTGGTCGCCGCGTGGATACCGAGGACCCGGATTGGTTTGTCACTCCTGCGCTGCGCGCCGCAGACGATGAAGCCGTCGAATAGACTTATCAATTTTCTCGGGCAATGAGCCCTCATTATTCTCAAAAAAGATACGCCGCACTTCAGGAGACGTGCTCAAAATCAATTGTTCCAGCTCATCGACTTTGTCCTGGTAAGCGCGAGCTTCTTCCTCGGTCTTAAACACGTTGGGGTGACGCATGCTGACGGCTCCATCGTGGTCAATGTACTGGTCCGTATTACCTTGCGACTAAGGGAAGCGGACCGGTCCGCGGCTGCGGGCTTTGCTACGGTAAGCGTGGATCGTCGGCTCAACTTGCGCAGCAGTACCCAGTGCGCCTCTTCAATCGAGGGCCTCGTCACCCACATCAACAACGTACGTCCTCTTCATCGGCAGAAGCATGCGATATCTTGGATCAAAATGTTCATAGTGGGCGAAGATCAACTTGATTAGTTCGTCACCGTCAATGAGGCGGAGGTTTTGGTTCGCTCGTTCAAACTCGATCGCAGGGGTTGAATAACCTCCGAGCGTAACAAACAGGCCGTGTTCGTCGTCTTGCACATGCCCGTACAGTTGGGCGACGTGCGGTTGTCCAATCGTCGAGAGCGTCTGCTTGCATTGGATTTTTATGACGTCATGAAACCCGAGCTCATCCTTGTGCGCAATTATGTCGACGCCGCCATCTCCTGAAGCTTGGGTAACACGACAGTGATAGCCCATGCGTTCCAACAGGTGCGCAACAAAATATTCGAATTGACGAAAAGATAAGCCGGACTTCAAACGTTTGATTACAAAATCTTCAATCTCTTCTTCGGCGAGGGCGGCGGCTGCACTTCCTGTTTCGGCGTCAACGTCCTCGCTCTTGAATGGTTTTCCTTCAAACGCCGCGAGAAACTCGTCAGCATTGTTCTTTACCTGGAAAAGGGTGACGGCGGACCCAATCTCATGCAGGGCACTTTGGGAGAATTCCGGTCGCGCGATATGCCCCGTCCATTTCACCGACCGGCGATTGGGGCCATCCATGTCGTCTTTTGATGGCTTGAACTCATAGCCGCCCTTGATCGTGCCCAGATTTACCATTCGATCAATTTTGGATGGATAGATGACGAGATCACCAACCTTCATCTCATAGGCAAACTTAAAAAGCGTACCCGCCACAACTGGGATGGCCCCTGGCTTTATCTGCGGGTAAGTGGTTGCGACCGCCTTCTTAAAGTCATCACGATCAGCCGGCAGTTTCGAAAGATCTCCCATTTTAGACCAACCGATACCAATATAGCTTTCTTCTATCGGCCGTCGGGCATGGCCTTTACCCATATGGATACCCCAAATCGGGCGCTCCTTTACCATTGGCTCTCCCCCAACTCGAGTGCTGCGCCGAATGATCCGGTGTTACTGCACTATTGCTTGGGGCACTAACTTAGCGCGGAGCGAGTTAAGCGACTAGGTGGTTAGTCAAAGGTCATACCAATAAACAGGGTTGCGACGCCGGTGGTCCGAGGGCGGCCCCCATTGATCTATCCCCACAATCGATCAAGCCCTAGACGGCGGCTTCCCATTGCTGGAGATCAAGCGCTCGCGCTCTGACGCCGCGCGATGTCGATCTCGCCGCGCCGCCCCCACATGCCGATGACATGCGTCCACAATCTCAGGAAGCGCCCGGCAGCTACGCTTCTCCAGTTGCCGCCCCGCTCGCATAACCAATCGCCAACTGACTAAGCGTTTTCGCGCGCCACTAAGTCACGGTAGCGCTCGAACGCCGCATCGGACAGCGCGGTCCGGTTGGGCGATGCCATGTATTTCGCTACGCGATCTGCCCTGACTAACGCAGAACCGTGTGTCAGGTCGCAATTGAACGCGGTGATCGCTACGCTCGGCGGCACAAGCTTAGTTGGATTTGGCAATAACCCCGCAGCTACGCAGGTTTCGCGGATGTCTGTGTACGCGAGTGTCAACGTCGTGATGTCGTTATGCGATCCGATGAAGTCGTCCAAGTACACTGAAATGACTACGCCGCTGGCGATGGCTCGCTCTATGGCACCCGAAACATCTGACCTCATCAAGACAAGACTGGCTAGAAGGGGAGACTGGACGAAGCCGATAGGGAGCACGTGTCGCGGCTGGGCATTTATCGGGTTAGCGACACAGGACCATTTCGAGAATGTGCCGGCTCCGGGGTACCCCCACGCTCGCAAGGCTCGGGTGACACGCATTCTAGCGATAGAGTTATAAAAGTTCTGCACGTCGATCTTGAAAAATAGGCCATTGTCGATGTGAGCATGTAAGGCAGCTATGTGGCCGCCAGATTTATAGTGATAGAAATAATCTGGAAAATCGACGCGTTTGGAGAAGAACTTGAGCATCCTCTTGCCGCGACGCTCGCACCTCTCGTTGGGCACGAAAATGGTCTTACCCCGCGACCGATACTTGTACTTGTAGTTTTCGATCATTGCAGTTGGCGACCTTACTCGCTAGTTCGATGAGAAGTTTGATTGCCGTAAGTACTGGCACCAACCATTCAGCCACTTTGCGAGTAAGGTGCGCCGCACGTGCAAAAGCTTTTTTGCTCATGCCGCGCCTCCATTATTCATCCGCCAGCCTCCAGCGACACCAAGAAATGGAGCCGACAACCGAGGATCGTACGCATCGCAGGGAAGCGTATTCGCCGAGTGGAACGCATAGAGCCATTACGCCCATAGCGCCCGAAGCCGCCGTGAGTTGGCTGACAGAAGATCTTCAACGTGGAGCTGTCCATCGGCAAAATCAAGAGAAAAAACAACGTTTCGCACGCTAATGGCTTCGCGTGATAAAACGGGCGCGCTCAAGCAATTCGTCAAATGTCACGATGTCAATGCCGCGGTTCTCACGTCGAAACAGCTCAAACGTGTCGCGCATTATGTTCGCGTCTCGGGCGTTGCCCAACCGAGAGAATTCGTCGCGCGACCCGATGACGAGAATTGTCTTTGCATTCCTAGTCCGAGCTTCCAAAACGTTACCTGCTTTGTTGTAGTGCTCGCCCGTTTGAGCGAATGACAGCCACTCCGCTTTTTGTTCGATGACTTGGGAAACGGCGCTCATGAAATCTCGACTAAATTCCCATGTCCCGGCCCGTCCGCGCTTACTCGGCGAGAAGATCGACGTATCGGGCGTTTTGATCTCAACTAGCACGGTGTAGTCAGTGAAACTCATAAGGAAGTCGATTACTGGCTTGTTCTTGTTGTCGGTGCCTCCGCCGCCAACCGTTATTTCACGGTCAAACTGCCGCATCATCCGATAGTCGAGCCCATAGCCAAAGACCCACTGCTCGCGGTCAAAGAATTCCTGCCATTGCGCCTCCCTCCAATCCATGACACTCATGTGTTCTTCATATTCTGCGAGGCCCTGCTTGCGGCCAAGAAGGATATTGATCTCCTCAGGCGTTAGCGACTGTTGTAGAACCCGAAGGACGCCGCTCCGCTGCTCTTCTGTCATATCCCTAATTCGGTTGACGATCCCGCGATCCGACGCGTCAATGATCGCCTTCGGGCCCGCCTTCGTCGAGATGTCTTCAATTTGGAAGTTTTCCTCGTTGGACAGGTCCACAAATTTGATCTGAGATAGGAAGCTTAGAAGGCGCTCGAACTCGTCGCCTCGGAACGTAAACTCTTCCTTATCGATTGCTTTGATCCAGTCGCCCCCGACTTCTTTGAATGTCTGGAGCGTGATGCGTTTGATGCCCTTGTCATCTTGGGTGACGAGGGCCGACACTTGCGTCTTTCGAATATTTCCGGTGAGACGAAGGCACATCACGCCCTCAATCTCGCCAAAGCGGACGCTGTCGCTGCCCTCCACCACCATGTTAACTCGGCGAAGGCGCTCGGTGCTCGATGCGTTAAATTTGAAAACTCTCGATATGTATGTTTTGGCGGCTTTGCGAAGTTTGAAAAATTCGTAGTCGCTCTGATCGCTCATAATCTCGCGCTCGCTTGTGAGTTGCAAGCCTACAGTATCAGTGTGAGCCGTCAAACGTCCCGCTTGTTTCCGTCTATGATGTCGTCATGTAGTCGACATGCCAGACCATCCCGATTTGCGCCTCCCTTGGTGCGTCATCCTTTCAGCCGGAATAGATGTGTTTCGGCATGGAATAAGGACCTCGTATCCGGGAAATCGGCATGCCCTTTGGACGCCGATCGGGGGTTCCAGTCCAACGCCGATTGACAGGCAATACTGATAAATCGGTTTCGTGATCGGTTGGGCCAAGCCACCCAGCGAGAGATAGTCTTGACGGTGAAATTTTGGGGGGCCTTTTCGAGCGTTCCAGCGCCAAACCCAGCACTCAGGAACGGCTTCCTTCTGGGGCTTGAAACAGCGATTGTTCGGCCGCCGCCAACTCCGCCGTATCGTCACCGCGCGGGAAGAGGTGCCCGTAGATGTCGAGCGTCATCGCGATGGTTGAATGACCCAATCGCTCCTGCACGATTTTCGGTGGCAGTTCGTGGCCGCCATCGACCTTGCGATTGATGCACCACGACGCGAAGAAATGGCGCAGGGCATGCAGGCCTGAATATTTCGGTTCAACAATCGGCTTGCCCTCATCATCGCGTTTCGGTCTGTTGTGTTCATCGAGCGCGGGTATGATGATGCCCGCCGCGATCATGGCGGGGATCAGACCGCGCTTGACGATGTTGCCCGTCATCTCGACATTGCCGGCACCATTCGGAAACACGAGCCACAATTTGCCCGAATCCTTTTTGTGCTCCTTCTTTTTCGGGCAGGTCAGTTTCCATTCGCGCAGAACCTGCGCCGTATCCGGAGGCAGAGGGATCGTGCGGTACCCTGAAGCCGATTTCGGTGAACCGATGATGCCGCGCCGATCGGCGCGTTGTCGTACATGTAGTTCGGGCTTCTTTGCGTCGAGATCGACATCCTCCCATCGCAAGCCGCGCAATTCGGAAGCGCGCAGTCCAGTGACAACGGCGGTCATCAGCAACGGCCGGTATCGCCCCTTTGCTTTCGCAAGCAGTGCCCGAATTTCATCGCGGGTCGGAATGTCGACGCCGATCTTTGGCTTTGGCTTGTGACGCTGTTGGCTCCCGTTACCTTTCCGTCGTGATCGCTTCAATTCGCGAACGGGGTTGTGCGCGGCCTGGCCGCGTTGCTGCGCGACTGAAATCAAAGCTCCCAGCGATCCCATCACTCCGCGGACCATTGCCGGGGATCTCCCTTCATCGCGAAGCTTGGTTCGGAAGGAACTGACGAATGGGACATTGAGATGCGACAACTTCTCTGACCCGATAAACGGCACAATATGGAGTCGAAGGTGCTGGTCGTATTGCTCGAGGGTCGTCGGCTCGAGATTTTCGGCCCGACATTCCGCGAGCCACATGTTCCCTGCCTCCTTCACCGTGATGGAAACACGATCGGCAACGTGAATGCCTTTACCGATCTCGATGCGGGTTGTGGCCTCGAACTTCTCCGCATCCTGTTTGCGGTCAAAGGTGCGAAGGCGCCGCTTGCGGTTCTGATCGAAATAATCGAGCACCCACGCCATGCGAACATCGCCCTTCGCGTTCTTCCAAGTACGCTTCCTGATTGACATGGCCCGGTTCCGTAACAGGGTGTGACCATGTTGTATTATACGGCACTCCGGACTTATGCAACAAAACTGCAACAAAACATGAAATTAGCGAATAAAATCAATCAGGAATTACAGACTACGAATCTGAGGGTCGGACGTTCGAATCGTTCCGGGCGCGCCATTTCGGTACCGACTGTCGCCTGGTCACGCGGATCGAAGCCCTCTTCAGCGGCCCAGCGCAGCGGTCATTGCCCGGTTCGTTCACTCCCTCCGCTCACTGAGACCCAACTCTGTCCATAGCCACGCGAAATTGTAGCTGGCCATCGGATTATCTGGATCGGCGTGCTTCGCCGTCCGGTTCTCCATGAGCTTGAGCCACTCGACGACCTTCATCCGTCCGCCCTCCGTCTTCACCGCGGTCCGCGGCGTTTGCCCGTCGAGCGCGGGAACCGGTTGATCGAGCACGTCACGGTAATGCCGGTCCATGTAGTCATGGACGATGGCACGCTGCTCGTCCTCAGGGATATCGAGCTGATTTGGCATGGCAGACTCTCGCGACACCATGACCTGCTCGATCGATTCCGTCTTGACCGAGGGCTGGCGCAGGCGTCCGCCGAGCGCGTCGGACAGCAGTGCGCATCCGCGGCTGCAGCGCTGTTCGGAGTTGGTATTGAGCACCAACGTCTTGCTCTCCAGCCGTATATCGCCCAGCACGAGCCTGTCCTCGTCGGACCATGTTTCGAAGGTCAGCTGTTTCCGCGATGATCCGTCGTGCCCTGGTGCGGCGGCGGGCTTGGCTGCGCTTCTGTTTTCGCCAACCCAGCTCCATGACTTCGAGCTCGTGGCGCGAAACTCCGGACGTGCTTCCAACGCCGCTCGGATGTCACGCCCCGTGGCGCGGGCGGCGAGCGGGAAGCGCGCCTCGCACAGCATCACCTCGTCCCCTTCCGCGTTCCGCAAATCGGGAATTCTCGGTGACTGAATTCGGTCGATCGCGTCGACAAGCCAGAACGTGGTGAACATGGGCGTGATTGCGCGGAGCCTGTCGGTGGGAGAAAGGTCCGAGAATCGGTCCTCGTCGAACTCGTATCCGTTCGCTTCCGCCAATTCTTGCTCTTCCTCGCTGCTCAGCGACTCCAGCTTCCGAACGGCCGCGACCAAGAGTTCCGATGTCTCGTGGTCGAATACCAGCAAGCCGCCACCGATCTGCGACCGCGAACCGACATGAACCACGCGCGCGGCAATGCGGTCCCATGGCTTGAGGCTTCGGGTCGCGCTCCGCTCGCTGACCAGGACCGGTTCGGTGTCGCGAAGCAGGTCGCGCGCCAGGAACGAAGTGTCGGGGACGATGTCGCTGACCTCATAGAGGCTCATCGTCGATTTCCGCAGCGCGGCCATGTAATTGCGAATCGATGCGGATTCTTTCCAGCCGCGGCGCTTGAGATAGTCATCCGTCGCGTTCTCGCCGTCGAATTCACGGGTCAGGAAGTCCTCGAAAGCGCAGGCCCACACGGTGCTCATGAACAGGTCTTCGCCGATGGTCGAAGCGATCTGCTCGATCTCGATGCCGGTTTCCTCGCAGGTGGGGACAAGGTGACCTTCAAGGACCCAGTCGAACCGATCGGCCCATCGATCGCGCGTAGACCACCTTATCAACCCTTCGAGCACGTGCTTGCTGGCCATATCCCTGCTCGCATCCCGGAATTCCCGGTCGCCGCGTAAGCGCGGCCATGCCGGAGTTTAGCAGGCCCGCGCGACCTGTTCGATCCGGAACTGGATTTTTCGAAACGACGATCAACGAATTTCTTTGGCACCCGAACTGGCCCTGCGACGCAAGGGCCGCGTACGCGCCGACGATGCCTGCTCGCACCGCTCACCGAAGCCGCTGCAATTGATTGCACCGGTTCCAAGCCTACGCGAACAAGGCCCGCTTTAGCGCCGCCCAACTTCCTGCGCCGTCGGATCCGAACCGAGCCCCTTGCTCGTCAGCAAAAGGTTGAACTGATCGGCGAAAAAAAGCTGCCCGTTCGGAGCCGTGATCGAAACCACAAAACCATTCACCGCGTGCTTGCGGGCCAGGATCACCGCAACGATCGCGCTGTCACGGAAATCCACGGTGCGGCAGTCGTCTTTAATAGCTTCGATGATAAATGTCATTTGGCCCATGACTACAATTGGCACGCGCCAATTGCGCGCCCGGCAACTCAACCTCGTATCGGTGAAAATGATGTTGCCGACAAGCCAGCTATTGACCCGATGGAACCGCGACCATACCCATATTGGGGGAAACAGCAGACCGGTCCTGCCTCACGCGGTGCGCCAGGGAGACATATAACTGGCTTGCAACCGACTTGTGGACGTCGGACCGGACATCCGTAGAAGCGGGCACTGGCCATGGTTGGTACGACTGAAGGCGAGGACATCGCGGCGGATTTGATCCGAACCGTCTCCCGCCACTCGTTGGCTTACATGCTGTGCGCAGCCAGCGAAATGTTCCGCCACTACGATTTCGATCCGCTGGACTTGATGATCATTCATGCGGTCTTGAACGCCAACGTTCTCAAGATCATGAAGAACCCCGAACTGGACCGGCAATTTGGCAGCATTCAGGCGGTTGAGCCGGACAAGATCAAGCAGGGCGTTTCCCGTGCCGCCCTGTCCCGCTTTTTCGGTCTGCCGATCGAAACCGTCCGGCGGCGCGCCGATCGCTTGAAGAAGCAAGGCATTTTCCGCGAGACCGACCAGGGACTGATCGTGACCGAAGCCAATCAGTTCAAGTTCGGCAATAATCACGAGCTGCAAAGAACCAACATGCTCCTGGTGCGGAAATTCCTCCGTGACCTGACGGAAGCGGGCGTCGAGCTTCCCGGCGGGATTTGACGGACCATTGCCTTGGAGTCTCCGAACCGGGACCGCACCGCGCGCAGGCGGCGTGCGCCATTCATCATCCGGCTTTCACGCGCTCTTCGGCCGAAAGGCGACGATGGATCCGGTTGGCTCGTCTTCGCGCATTGCCGCCTCGATGGCCTTCGCCAACGCAGCCTGGTCGAATGGTTTTGACAATCGCGGCAGGCTGGATCGTTCGTCGCTGGGAATCTCTGCGTATCCCGTGCTCAGGAGGATGACCGTCCCGGGGCGCTCCGCGGCGACAGCGCTGGCCAGCTGCAGTCCAGTCATCCCAGGCATGGCATAGTCGGTCACGACCAGGTCGACGGTACGGGTGCGGCGGAGCAAAGCCAGTGCCTCGTCGCCCGAGCGCGCCTCGACCACGATGTGCCCAAGATCGTCCAACATCGCTGCCGTGTTCTCGAGCACCAGGAGGTCGTCGTCGACGACAAGTACGGAAAGCTGTCGGCTGGCCCGCGGTACGGGCGCCGGAGCTTCCGCGCGCGGGTCAGGCACCGCGGTCTCCCCGGCCATCGGCAGCCAAATTTCGGCTGTCGTGCCCTCCCCGGGAAGGCTCCTCAAAGCGAGCTTGCCGCCGGACTGCTCGGCAAGTCCGTGGACCATTGACAGGCCGAGCCCGGTGCCTTTGCCGACGCCTTTGGTCGTAAAGAACGGCTCCTGGGCGTGCCTGAGGGTCTCGTCATCCATGCCGCAGCCGGTGTCGCTCACCGAGAGCGCAACATAGTCGCTCGTCCGAAGGCCGCCATCGCCCCGCTCTTCGCGAGCGGCAATGGTAATCAGGCCGCCGCCCGGCATCGCATCACGTGCGTTGACCGCCAGGTTGAGGACAGCCAGTTCGAGCTGGTTCGCGTCGACCCTCACCTTCGGCAGGTCCATCGGAAACAGCGTCTCGACACGAATTCCGGCCTCGAATTTCAGCAATGAGGCCATGCGTGCACCAATTCGTGGATATCGACGACCGCCGGCCTGAGATCCTGTTTACGCGCAAAAGCGAGCATACGCTGGGTCAGGGACGCGCCCCGCTGCGCGCCTAGCGTCGCGTTGTCCACCAGGCGCTGCACCTTCGCATCGCCCGGCGGCAGGCGCCTCTTCAGAAGTTCGAGGCTGCCGAGAACGGCTGCGAGCAGGTTGTTGAAGTCGTGGGCCACACCGCCGGTAAGCTGGCCGATGGTTTCCATCTTCTGCGACATCATCAGTGCTTCGCGCGCCCGATCCAGCGCATCCTGTGCCCGTCGCCTTTCGCTGACGTCGCGCACGATCTTCGCAAAGCCGGCGATTGCGCCGCTCTCGTTCCGTACCGCAACGATCGTTGCTTCCGCCCAGAAGCGGCTGCCGTCCTTGCGGACACGCCAGCCTTCGATTGCCGACTTCCCCTCGCGCTCGGCTTCAACAAGGGCGCGCGCCGGGGCCCCGGCCGCGCAATCTTCCTCGGTGTGAAAGATCGTGTAGCTCGTCCCTACGATGTCATCGCCATAGCCCATCAGCCGGTGCGCGCCGAGATTCCAGTTGCCCACGCGCCCGTCCGGATCGAGCATGAAGATCGCGTGGTCGACGATACCTTCGACAAGGAGCCGAAAGCGTTCTTCGCTGCGCCTCAGGGTGTCGGCCTCGCGTTGAGCGCGCTCCGCGGAAGCCCTGTCATAGACGGCAGCCGCGATTCCGATGCTCAGGATCACAATGGTGATGCCGGCGAGCAGGAACGCGAGCGGCGCCTGACCGACGCCGAGATGTCCTGCCTGCCGGGCCATGATGTTCGTCGGCAGGAACATGGCGCCTTCCATCGCGGCGTAGTGCATGCCGGAGACCGCAAGGCCCATCACCAGTCCCGCGAACAGCCGCTGGACCGCGTTGGTGTTGCGAAAGGCGAGCCAGAGCGCCACGACGGAGGCGCTGATCGCGATCAGGATCGAGAGCACAACCCATCGGGGATCGTACTCCATGAGGGCCGCCATTCGCATCGCGGCCATGCCGGTATAGTGCATGCCGGAGATACCAAGTCCCATCGCGAAGCCGGATGCGAGGAGCGCCCGTGGCCGTCGTCCGACGACGGCAAAGGCCGCAGCGGCGACGACGATCGGAATGACAAGCGAGAGGAGAGTCAGGAATGGATCGTACGAGATCTCGATTCCAGGCAGGCTGAAGGCCAGCATACCGACGAAATGCATGGACCAGATGCCGCCGCCCATGGCGATCGCGGCGGCTACCAGCCAGGATCGGCGGGCCCTTCCCGAAGCAGCTCGCATTCGGGTCGCCAGGTCCAACGCCGTATAGGAGGCGAGTGCCGCGATCAGAATCGATAACGCGACCAGAACGGGATCGTGAAAAGCCGCATGATGATGCATTTCGGCCGACGCTAGCCGAACTTACGTTCGCGTTCGCGTTCCCGCAAATTGTCCTCCCCCGACGACGCCGTGTCATCCTCGGCACCAAGATCGTTTCCGCCTGACAGGACGGCGCCGATGACCGGCCGCGGCATCCGTACTTCGCCAGACGAGAATCAGTTGAGAATAGTACCGACGACGAGCCTGCACCGTAAAGGTGGCAGCAAGTCGGCCGGTTCCCGCAAAAGGTGCATGACGAGCGGCCGCCCGTCATACGCGAGGGCGGTGTCACGCGCTGCTACGCCGGCAAGGGCGTGGTGCGCTACCGATGGTAAGATCCAGGCAGGCTCGGCCGGCGGTGTGAGGTGCAGCACGCGAGATCACCTGTAATCTGCTTCACACGCAAACGCGCCCAATGACGCTAGATGGAACCAGGCGCGCCTCCGCGCGGCCTGTTCGGAGCTGGCGATGATGGCTGCACTGGCAAAGGCAATATCTCGCGCGACGAGAACCGACGTCGACGTCGAAACTCTGAAAGTCCTCGTGATCTTTTCGGGCGCGGGCTTGCTGCTCTCTCTCGTGGCCGCAATGATCTACGGACAGGCTGTCAGCGCCGCCTTGCTTTGAGAGCGCGCTTCGCCAAATCGACCGTTCGCCTCAGCGCCACCCAAGCGCCGGCGCCACGTGCGTGAGGATCGCCTCGATGGCGTGCGCGCAATAGTCGACGCCGAGTTGGTTCGGGATGGTCAGCAGCAACGTGTCGGCCTCGGCGATCGCCTCGTCCTGCTTGAGCTGCTCGATCAGCGCGTCGGGCTCGGCCGCATAGGAGCGGCCGAAGATCGCGCGGGTGCGCGGGTCGATGAAGCCGACCTGGTCCTCGCTGCCGCGCTCGCCCCCGAAATAGGCGCGGTCGCGATCGTCGATCAGCGCGAAGATGCTGCGGCTGACGGAGACGCGGGGCTCGCGGGCGTGGCCGGCCTCTTTCCAGGCTGCGCGATAGGTGCGGATCTGCGCGGCCTGCTGCACATGGAAGGCTTCGCCGGTCTCGTCGTTCTTCAGGGTCGAGCTCTGCAGATTCATGCCGTGCTTGGCGGCCCACACCGCGGTCGCGTTCGAGCCGGCACCCCACCAGATCCGTTCGCGCAGGCCTTCCGCATGCGGCTCGAGCCGCAACAGGCCCGGCGGATTTGGGAACATCGGCTGCGGGTTGGGCTTTGCAAAACCTTCGCCGCGCAAGATGTCGAGAAAGACCTCGGCATGACGCCGGCCCATGTCGGCGTCGCTCTCGCCGTCGGCCGGCTGGTAGCCGAAATAGCGCCAGCCATCGATCACCTGCTCGGGCGAGCCGCGGCTGATGCCGAGCTGGAGGCGCCCGCCGGCGATGAGATCGGCAGAGCCGGCGTCCTCCGCCATGTAGAGCGGATTCTCGTAGCGCATGTCGATCACGGCCGTGCCGATCTCGATCTTGCTGGTCCTGGCGCCGACGGCGGCGAGCAGCGGAAAAGGCGAAGCAAGCTGGCGCGCGAAATGGTGCACCCGGAAATAGGCACCGTCGGCGCCGAGCTCTTCCGCCGCAACCGCAAGCTCGATCGATTGCAGCAGCGTGTCCGCGGCCGAGCGGGTCTGCGACTGCGGCGAGGGCGTCCAGTGCCCGAAGGAGAGAAATCCGATCTTTTTCATGGGCGCAATCTAATGACGATCAGGACGGTTTGCGAGACCATCGTCGGCCCAATCACCTAAGACTCGCGCCTCGCCTCACGCGCCGCGCATGTCGGACGGTGTGACGCTGAAGCGCCGTCGAAACACGCGGTTGAAATAGGAGACGTCGGCGAATCCGGCCGAATGGGCGAGGTCGCTGATCTTGCGCCAGCGGTTGAGCGGGTCGAGCAGCAGCCTGCGTGCCAGCAGCAGGCGCTGTTCAAGCAGAAACTCGGTGAACGTTGTTCCGGTCTGTTCGAACGTCCGCTGGGCATGACGCGGACTGAGACCGGCCTTCCGTGCGACCGAATAGATCGTCAGGTCAGCTCGGCCGAGATTGGCGATCACGTCGGCGCGCATGAGGTCGAGCCGCGCGGCGGCATGTCCTCGGCCGTTCGCCAGTTCGGCGCGATCGGCGTCGGTTCCCAGCAACAACGCAATCAGGTCGACCATGTGCTGCGACATCAGGTGCCGACTGACCATGTCCGTATGCGGGCCAACACTGGCGGCTAGGGCGTGGTAGCGAACGATTGCTTCACTGATGGGACCTTGATCGCCAACAACTGTCCCCAGCCGATCCTCGGCCTTCGGGCAGATCGCCAGGAGCAGGGATCGCGGGATGCGTATGGCCTTGGCCTCGCAATCGTCGCTCATGCGCGTGCCACAGAGCACGCCCATGTCCCCCAGACCCATTTGCGATTCCGACAATTCGATCGAACACTTCTCCTGCGATACAAGCACGCGTCCGGACGTGGCGATGACCAGGCATAGCCCGTCGTAGCCGTCCTTCAAGGTTTCGCGCGTGCGCGAGAATTCAACAGACGATCCGCTGGCGACGGCCATCATGATGTCGCCCAGCAGGCTGACCTGCAATTTGCAGTCGATGCTGTCGCCGGCGCCGGGCTGGACGTCGATCCGGAACGTCCATCGATACATTTCCTCGCGCCATCGCTCGTAATCGCGCCCGCTGGGCGGACCCGTGTAACGGTCGACAAAAAAATTCGGCGCGCTTGTTTGCATCATGCTTCCCGTCGATTCCGGCTGCCCACAATATCCGGAGATTCCCCGAGCGAAAGGCCGGGAGACGTGGTTGGCGCCTCATTCTACACGATTGGCGCTGGAGTCCAATCGCACCGCGCCGGTATCGCCCGCACCTCAGGCGCCGCGCAGGTCGGACGGAGTGACGCCGAAACGCCGTCGAAACATGCGGTTGAAATAGGACACGTCGGGGAAGCCGGACGAGTGGGCGAGATCGCTGACCTTGCGCCAGCGGTTGAGTGGATCGAGCAACAGCCTGCGCACCAGCAGCAGGCGCTGTTCGAGCAGGAACTCGGTGAACGTGGTTCCGGTCTGTTCGAACATCCGTTGCGCCTGGCGCGGGCTGAGCCCCGCCTTCTGTGCCACCGAATAGATCGTGAGCTTGTCCGTGCTCAGATTGGCGATGATGTCGGCACGCATGAGGTCAAGCCGTGCGGCGGCATGTCCCCGGCTGTTCGCCAGTTCGGTGCGATCGCCGTCCGTCCCCAGCAACAGCCCGATCAGATCGACCATGTGCCGCGCCATCAGGTGCTGCCCGACCACATCCGCGTGCGGACCAATGCTGGCGGCCAGCGTATGGTAGC
The DNA here is from genome assembly GCF_055811255.1 of Bradyrhizobium sp. MI1.11. Lineage (NCBI taxonomy): Bacteria > Pseudomonadati > Pseudomonadota > Alphaproteobacteria > Hyphomicrobiales > Nitrobacteraceae > Bradyrhizobium > Bradyrhizobium sp. MI1.11. The sequence continues at coordinate 86,853 of NZ_JBVVPM010000020.1, read as the reverse complement.
GTGCGATCGCTTCTCGTATCGGAGCCTGGTCGACGAGAGCCAGCGCGAGCCGGTCCTCGGCTCTGGGGCAGATCGTCAGGAGCAGCGACCGCGGGATGCGTATGGTCTTGACCTCGCAATCGCTGCTCATGCGCGTGCCGCAGAGCACGCTCATGTCGCCGAGACACATTTGCGATTCCGACAGTTCGATCGAATGCTGCTCGTGCGATATGAGCACGGGGCCGGATGTGGCGATGACGAGGCACATGCCGTCGTAACCATCCCTGAGAATTTCGGGGGTGCGCGAGAATTCAGCCGACGTTCCGACAGTGGTGCCCAACAGGATGCCGCCCAACAGGCTGATCTGCATTTTACAATCGATGCTGTCGCCGGCGCCGGGCTGGACGTCGACCCGCAGCGTGCACCGGTACATTTCCTCGCGCCACCGTTCGTATTCGCGTCCGCTTGGCGGACCCGTGTAACGGTTGACGAAGACGTTCGGCGCGCCCGCACGATCCATCATGGGTCCCTTCAATTGCGATCGCACACCATACCGGGAGATTGCCGAACCGAAAGGCCGGCGCCGGAGGATAGCGCCTCAATCTCGACGATTGGCGCTGGAGTCCAATTGTACCGGTGCCATTCGAGAGTGCGCAGGAAGCCGCCGCTTTTAGGGGCTTTCGTCCGTGGCCGTTCTGCATCAGAGCGCCGCTGTTGCGCTCGCGGGGCGCTGGGAGTGAAGCGAATGGCGTTGCGTTCCAAGACAGAAAACCCCGCATACCTCATTGATGCCACGCGAAGTTTCAGTGCGATTCAGTCTCGCCAAACGGCCGGGCCGGTTCGCGCGAGATCGATGTTCGATTTGTGCGAGGTCATGCATGCCGCATCTTTCATTCAACCGCGACGCGGCTGCGCAACTGGCTCCCGCGCGGAGCCGCTTTGCCTCACGCGCGGCGTCGTTGATGGCATTGATGATCGGCTCGACCGCGCTGACGGTGGTGTCGCTGGCGCTGATCAGCCCCGCAAGCGCCGGCAATCCGGTCTGGGTCGGCACCATCTCGACCGACTGGTTCACCGCCGGAAACTGGAATACCTCGGCGGTGCCGAACGCGACCGATACGGTCACAATCGATACGACAACGCATCTCACATTCATCAACGGCGGAACGGCAGCGGCGCAGCAGACCTTCGTGGGTGGCGTGAGCACGGGCAACCTGTCCATCGGCGGTGGCGGCATCCTGAACGACGCCTTCGGCTACCTCGGCTATCTCCAGAACAGCATCGGCAGCGTCAACGTGTCCGGGGGCTCGGCCTGGAACAATACGGCCGATCTCAGCATCGGCCGTCTTGGCGCCGGCAACCTCGGGATATCCGGCGGCAGTACCGTGGCCGACGTCAACGCGTCGATCGGCGGAGGCGTCGGCGGCTCTGGCAGTGTCACGGTGGCCGGTGCGGGGTCGACCTGGATCAATGCTGGCGACGTCAATGTCGGCGACATCGGCACTGGCAGCCTGACGGTTATCAACGGCGCCAGCGTCATCACGGTCGGAAACAGCTTCATCGGCAATCTCGGCGCCGGTACGGCGACGGTCACGGGGGCCGGCTCGACCTGGGCTGCCGGCGCGAACCTTCTCGTCGGTGCGGGCGCCAGCGGCACATTGCAGGTGTTGCAGGGCGGCTCGGTGAGTGCGACGATCACCGAGATCGGCTCCGCGGCGGGCGTCCACGGCGACGTCACGGTGGACGGTGTCGGCTCAACCCTGAGTACGGGAACGCTAACCGCCGGGCTCGACGGTATTGGCCAGCTGACCGTTTCCGGCGGGGGTCATGTCAACAGCACCGGCGTTTTCCTCGGATACTATGGCGGTTCGGGCACGGCCTCGGTGGATGGCGCGGGATCGATCTGGACCAACACCGGCACGCTGACCGTGGGTAACGCCGGCACCGGCACGCTGACGATCACAAATGGTGCCTTCGTGCAGAGCTCAGGCGCTATCAGTATCGGCAACGGCGTCGGCTCAACCGGCAATGTTCGGGTCGATGGAGCAGGGTCGGGCCTCGGCCTGACCTCAAATGCCAACTTGTCTGTCGGCGTGGCCGGAATCGGTACACTCGCGATCACCAATGCCGGCCAAGTCGCCAGCAGCAACAGCATTGTCGGCGCGGCGACCGGCGCGAGCGGTTCTGTTCTCGTCGACGGCGCAGGATCGGAATGGTTCGCCGCCAATTTGCTCGTGCTCGGGGGCGCCGGCCGGGGAACGCTGATGCTCTCCAATGGCGGCATAGCTCTGGGCGCCACTGCTGTGCTTGGCCTGACTGCCGGCGGGAGCGGCGGATCGGCCGTGATCGACGGCACGGGCTCGTCATGGACCGTCAATAGCCTCTATGTCGGCATGAACACGCTCGGCTCACTTGCGGTTATGCATGGCGGCAGCTTGAGCAATCTCAACACGGGGATCGGACAGAGCAGCGGCTCGAACGGCAGCGTCACCGTGGACGGTGCGGGTTCGTCCTGGACAAATTTTGTGAACATCACGATCGGAAACGCCGGAACAGGCTCACTGACGATCTCGAATGGTGGCGCGGTTTCCGCCGCTGGCCAGTTCGTGATCGCCAATCAGGCGGGCTCGACCGGCGCGCTCAACATCGGGGCGGCGCCGGGCTCGGCTGCGGCGGCGCCCGGCACCTTGGCGACGGCCACGGTCCAGTTCGGCGCCGGCATCGGCGCCATCAATTTCAATCACTCCTCGTCGAATTATCTGTTCTCGCCTGACATCGTCGGCAACGGCGCCGTCAACCTATTGTCGGGCACCACCATCCTCACCGGCAACAACACCTATACCGGGCCGACCACCGTTGATGGCGGTACGCTGTTGGTGAACGGCACGATTGCAAGCTCCACCACCACCGTGAACGCCGGCGGCACACTGGGCGGCATTGGCATCGTCGGCGACACCACCATCAGCGGCGGCACGCTGGCGCCGGGCACCAACGCGATCGGCACGCTCACCATTGCGGGCAATCTGGTGCTGTCCACGGCGGCGACCTACATGGTCCAGGTCTCTGGCATATCGGCCAGCAACACGGTGGTCGCAGGCGCCGCGCAGCTCGCCGGCACCGTCGCGGTGAACCTGACCGGCCGGATCGCGGCGACCACGACCTATACCATCCTCAGTTCGGCGAACACGACCGGGACGTTCGGATCGGTCGCGGTGAGCAACTTGGCCTACGCACGCAACGCGCGGGTCACCTACTCCGGCAATAACGTGCTGCTGACGCTCGATGCCGGATTGCTGTCGCCGTCGCTGCCCGGCTTCGCCAACATCAACCAGAGGAATGTCGCCGCCGGGATCGACAATGCCCTGCTCTCGGGCGCTTCGCTTTCGACCGGCTTCAACACGCTGTTCAACGCGACCGGCCAGAATCTCCTCAACCGGCTGACGCAGGCCTCCGGCGAAGCCGCCACCGGTGCGCAGCAAGGCACCTTCAATGCCATGGGCCAGTTCCTCAACGCGATGCTCGACCCGTTCTTCGGCGGCCGCAACGATGCCGGCGCGCCGGTGAACGGGGCCTCCCGATATGCCGAGGGTGGCGCCGCCACGCGCACGAACCCGAGTCGGGACGCCTACGCGGCAATCGATAAGGCGCGGGGTGCCGGGGATTCGTTCGCACGGCGCTGGAGCGTGTGGGCGGCCGGCTATGGCGGCGCGCAGACCACCGACGGCAATGCGGTGATCGGTTCGAACACCGCGACCAGCCGCATCGCCGGCGTGGCCGCGGGCGCCGACTATCAGATATCGCCGAACACGCTGGTCGGCTTCGCGCTCGGCGGCGGCGGCACCAGCTTTGGCGTCGCCAATGGGCTCGGCGGAGGCAGCTCCGACCTGTTCCAGGCCGGCGTCTACGCACGCCACACCATGGGCAACGCCTACGTTGCCGGCGCACTCGCCTATGGCTGGCAGGACGTGACGACGGATCGCACGGTGACGATCGCGGGCGCCGACCATCTGCGGGCCCGCTTCGACGCCAACGCGCTGTCGGGACGCCTCGAAGGCGGTTATCGCTATGCCACGCCCTGGATGGGCATCACGCCTTATGCGGCGGCGCAGTTCACGACGCTGTTCCTGTCGGGCTATGGCGAGCAGGCGATCTCCGGCGCCAACACCTTTGCGCTGAATTATGCCGGCAGGGATGTCGCCGCCGCGCGCGGCGAACTCGGTCTGCGCACCGATCGCTCCTATGCACTGGAGACGGCGGTTCTCACGCTGCGCGGCCGTGCGGCGTGGGCGCATGATGTCAATCCGGATCGTGCGGTCGCGGCCACCTTCCAGACCCTGCCAGGCGCGAGTTTCGTGGTGAATGGCGCCGCGCAGGCGCCCGATGCCGCGCTCCTCACGGGCGCGGCCGAGCTGAGATGGCTGAACGGCTTCTCGCTGTCCGGCACCTTCGAGAGTGAGTTCTCGAGCGTCACCCGTAGCTACGCCGGCAAGGGCATCGCCAGATATCAGTGGTGAAGTGCACCAAGCGCCTTTCAGGGAATTCGTGCTGAGGAGTTTTTGATGAATCGGATCGTGATTGGAATGGCGGTGTCGCTGCTTGCAACGGGCGCGACGGCTGCCGATCTGGCGCCAGGAAGCAACGTACCAAGCCCGCACGTCAAGGCGCCGCCGATGGTCGATCCCGGCTACAACTGGACGGGATTTTATGCGGGGTTGAACGGCGGCTATAGCTGGGGCCGCTCCAACGCAACGGTCCTGCCGATCACACCGCTGGCCGTGAGCATCGGACAGAACGCTGACGGCGGGCTTGGCGGTGGCCAGGCCGGCTACAGCTGGCAGATCGATCCGAGATGGGTTCTGGGTGTCGAGGCCGATCTTCAAGCAACCGGCGAGAGCGGCCGTTCGACTGACGCGCTGACGGCGGTCAGGATCGGTTTGGTTGGGGTTACCGGCACGACTACCAGCAGCACTGATTTCCCGTGGTTTGCAACCTTCCGCGGTCGCGCCGGAGTTTTGGCCGATCCCAGCCTGCTGCTCTATGCAACCGGCGGCCTAGCAGTCGGAGAGGTTAAATTCGGAACACAGGCAACGCTGACCGCGCAATTGTTCGATGGTGCCAATGCGCCCGTCGGAGCGCCGGTGACGATTGCCGGTGCGATAGTCTCGGAGAGCCGGACCCGCCTGGGCTGGACCGCCGGCGCCGGCATCGAAAAGAAATTCAACCGCAACTGGTCAGCCAAACTCGAATACCTCTATCTCGATCTGGGCTCTGCCACTTACTTCAGTGGCACTGCCAACGAAACGACAGTCGGCTTCCACGATCATATCCTGCGGGCCGGCTTCAACTACCAGTTCGCGCCTGGACCGGTGGTCGCGTGGTACTGATTCCGAGTATTTCTTCCAGATACCTACATCAACGTTGCTGTAGCGCCTCAGGCGTAGGCGACCCAGCCGCGGAAAGTGAAGCCGGTATAGAACAGCGTCGGGTCGGAGAATCCGGCCTGCCGCAAAATCGCTTCATCCTGCGCGGGCGCGAGGATTTCCAGATGGTTGGTGACGGCGTTCCGCGCGGCCGCCGCCTGATCCGGCTCGACGCCGGACGCGGCGAGGTACGCGGAGTATCGCGAGAGCCACAGCGGGCGTTCCTCTTCGCCATTGGGCGCGCTCAAATGCGCGACCACGAAAGGCGCGCGCGGCTTGAGCCGGCGGCGGATCTCCGAGGCGATACGGCGTCGCTCCTCGACATCGACGAAGTGCAGGGTCAACAGGCAGGTGGCGCCGTCGAACGGGCCTTCCGGAGCGTCGTCGATGTAGCCCTGATGAAGACGCGCACGTGGCGCGAACGATCCGAGGGTTTGCCTCGCTAGCCCCAGCATGGCCGCGGACGGATCGACGCCATCGAAGCTCCAGCCTCCATGCGCTTGCGCAAAAGCCTTCAGCTCGAGGCCGCCGCCGGCTCCGAGAACGAGAATCCGTGCATCGTCACGCGCGCGCTCGGCCAGTAGGATCGCCGCCATGGACAGCATGGCATTGTAGCCGGGGACGAACCGTGGCGGTCCTTCGGTGTATCTCGCCACCGCTTGCGGATCGGAAAACATGTTCTGAATGTCGGCCATGATGTAGTCCTTGCTGAATGGGCCAATCACGCGCCATGCGCGCTCATGCCTTGAAGCTTTCGCGAGCCGAGGCGTTTGCGCAGATCGTCGCCCAGCATCGCCAGCGTTACCTCGCCAAGGCGCGCCAGCAGCAGCGCCTGCGCATCGCCAAACGCCTGATTGAGGGCGGCATTGACGGCCCGCTCGACGAGGCAGCCCGGCGCCTCCGTCCGGTTACCAATCGCCAGAAGCGAGGGACTGCCGAGCGCGATGTAGACGTCGCGCAGCGTCACCTTCGTGAGGTCGCAAGCCAACGTCCAGCCGCCGCCATGGCCTTTTTCGGAGCGGACGTAACCAAGGTCCCGAAGCCCGGCCATGATCCGCCGGATCACCACGGGGTTGGTATCCATTGCTTTTGCCAGGGTCTCGGACGTGAAGGGATCAGGCTGCTGTGCCATGTGCAGCAGGACGTGCAGCACGCCGGATAATCGACTGTCTCGCTTCATGTAACTTTATATGTTGCATGATTGCATTCATGTCAACCGATTTCGGCCCGAGCCTTCCGATCTCACGCTTCGACCGGAAGCGAACTGCGCGCCGCCAGGTCTGTGCAGAATCTCGTCGCAAAGCTCAGGCGGCTGACGACGATGCGAAGCGGAACGTTCTATGGATGGCGCGTTGTCGCCGCGGCGTTCGGTCTCGCCGTTCTCGGCCTGGGGTTCGGCTTCTATGGGCCGCCGATCTTCCTGAGTGCCATTCGCGAAGCCCACGGATGGCCGCTGGCCCTGGTCTCGACGGCCGTCACCGTGCACTTCCTGGCGGGATCGATCGTGACGGCCAATCTGCCGACGCTCTATCGGCGCTTCGGCACTCCGGCTGTGACGAAGGCCGGGCGCTGTCGCTGGCCGTCGGCGTCTTTGGATGGGCGATAGCAGCGACGCCGTGGCAATTGTTCGGCGCGACGGTGTTGAGTGGTGCAGGGTGGGTGACGATGGGCGTGGCCGCGGTCAACGCCATCGTGTCGCCCTGGTTCGTCCGTCGTCGTCCCGCGGCACTCGCGGTCGCCTATAACGGCGCAAATGTCGGCGGGATCATCTTTTCGCCGCTCTGGGCTGCGGCCATTGCCAAGCTTGGGTTTGCCGTTGCAGCAGCAGCCATCGGCCTGATCTTGGTCGTGGTAGTGTGGCTGCTTGCGAGCACTGTGCTGTCGCGCGCGCCGGAGCAGACTGGATCGATGCCGGACGGCGCGGCCCCGGCCGAAGAGACTGTCTCGGCGAAGTGCGCACGGCCGCTGCCGGGATCGCCGCTCTGGCGGGACCGCAAATTCCTGACGCTCGCGGCTGGCATGAGCCTGGGGCTGTTCGCACAGATTGGCCTGACCGCGCATCTCTTCTCGCTGCTGCTGCCTGCGCTCGGTGCGCAATGGACTGGGCCGGTGGTGGGACTGATCGGCGTCATGGCGATCGCCGGCCGGACGCTGCTGGGCTGGCTCATGCCTGAAAGCATCGACCGGCGGCTGGTTGCCTGCGCCAGCTACGCCGTTCAAATCGCCGGCACGATCACATTCATTGCCGCGGCCGGAACGAACATTCCGCTGTTGATCCTCGGTGTTGTCTTGTTCGGCCTCGGGTTCGGCAACGGGACGTTCCTTCCGCCGCTGATTGCGCAGCTCGAATTCGCTCCGGACGACGTGCCGCGTGTGGTCGCGCTGATCGTTGCGATGTCGCAAGGCGCCTATTCATTTGCGCCGGCGGTCTTTGGTTTGATCCGGGAATGGCTTCCGGCCGGTACGGGCGCCACGCCCGGCTTTTATGTTGCTGCGGCGCTGGTGCAGGGATTGGCGATCTGCGCATTTTGGGCGGGGCGCCAGTCGCGCCTCCGAGCCGATGCGGCTTGAAACGCCGCGCAATGGCCAATGCGTCCGATGATGCCGTTCTGCGCCTGTTTTGCCCGACGGGCCAAGAACGCGTCTTAAAATCCGCAAGTCGTCACGCCGCCTTTTTACGGCTCGGTCGGATCAGAACGTCTGCGGAAATTCCAAGACGTTCATGGAGGCGGCGGATCATCGTGATCGACAGCCCGCGCTTTCGGTTCAGAACCTCGGCGATGCGGGTGCGTGTCCCGATGATCTCTTCCAGGTCCCGCCGGGTCAGCCCTTGCTGCTCCATGCGAAACTTGATGGCCTCGATAGGATCTGGCGGATCCATCGGATCATGCTCGGCCTCGTATGCATCGATCAGCGTCGCGAGCACATCCAGACGGTCGCCTTCGGGTGTGCCGGACTTCGCGCCCCAGAGGCGCTCCACCTCCTTGAGTGCGCCATCATAGTCTTGCTTCGTCCGAATTGGCCTAATCTCAGTCGCCGCCATGCCGAACCTCCCTTACATCGACCTTGTCGTAGTCCCGGTGCGTGCCGATCCACTTGATCCACACGATGCTCTTCTCGAAATCGACTGCAACGATGGGTGCAATCCGGACGTTCGCGACGAATTCCCCGTAGCTGTGGTGTCGTCGTTGTTCTGGTCGCCGGATCAATGCTTCGTAACCGTCTAAGCCATTGATCCCGCTCATGCCGGCTACTGTGCATGGGGTTGTTTTTCGACTTTTTGTTTTGGAGGTCCGAAAAGCGTCAATCTGAACCGGACCTGATCCGGCTCGCCCGCTACTTCATCACCCGCAGATTCTTGGTCGTGAACCGCTGCGTCTTGTCGCCGGGACGAACCGGCCGCCGTGTGCCGGCGGCCTTGCCGGTGCCGGGTGGCTGGTGCGCGGGGACCAGCTGGTCGGGGCGGGAGCCGATCAGATCGGCGCGGCCCATTTCTTTCAGGGCCTCGCGCAGCACCGGCCAATTGTCGGGGTCGTGGTAGCGCAGGAACGCCTTGTGCAGGCGGCGCTGGCGCAGGCCCTTGATCGCCTCGACCTTGTCGCTGCCGCCGCGCCGCACGCCGCGCAGCGGGTTGACGCCGGTGTGGTACATCGCCGTCGCGGTCGCCATCGGCGAGGGAAGGAAGGTCTGCACTTGATCCGCGCGATAGCGGTTCTTCTTCAGCCACAGCGCGAGGTTCATCATGTCCTCGTCGGTCGTGCCCGGATGCGCCGCGATGAAATACGGGATCAGATAGTATTTCTTGCCGGCCTGTTCGGCCGCCGCATCGAACATCCGCTTGAACTGGTTGTAGGCGCCGATGCCGGGCTTCATCATCTTGTCGAGCGGCCCGCGCTCGGTATGTTCAGGCGCGATCTTGAGATAACCGCCGACGTGATGGGTGACGAGCTCCTTGATGTATTCGGGGCTCTCGACCGCGAGGTCGTAGCGCACGCCGGAGGCGACCATCACCTTCTTGATGCCCTTGGTCTCGCGCACCTTGCGATAGAGCCGGATCAGATCGTCATGCGAGGTGTTGAGGTTCGGGCAGATCTCGGGGAAGACGCAGGACGGCCGCCGGCACGCGGCCTCGACCTTCGGGTCCTTGCACGCCATCCGGTACATGTTGGCGGTGGGACCGCCGATGTCCGAGATGACGCCGGTGAAGCCGGGCGTCTTGTCGCGGATCTTTTCGATCTCGCGCAGGATCGAGCCCTCGGAGCGGTTCTGGATGATGCGGCCCTCGTGCTCGGTGATCGAGCAGAAGGTGCAGCCGCCAAAACAGCCGCGCATGATCGTTACCGAGAATTTGATCATGTCCCACGCCGGGATCTTTGCGTCACCGTAGGACGGATGCGGAGCGCGCGCGTAGGGAAGATCGTAGACCGCGTCCATCTCGTCGCTGGTCAGCGGGATCGGCGGCGGGTTGAGCCAGAGGTCGCGATCGCCGTGGCGCTGCACCAGCGGTCGCGCATTGCCGGGATTGCTCTCCCGGTGCAGCACGCGTGACGCGCGCGCATAGGCTTCCTTGTCCTGCTCGACTTGCTCCAGCGCCGGCAGCCGGATCACGGTCAAGCCTTTCGTCCGCGAAGCGCCCTCGTCGGCGGAATCGAGATCGTCGGCGTGCAGTTCGACATAGTCCTCAGGCACGCGGCGGAACAGCGCGACGCCCCTGATGTCGTCGAGCTCGCGCGGCGCCTCGCCGGCGGCAAGACGGTTGGCCACTTCGACCACGGCGCGCTCGGCATTGCCGTAGAGCAGCAGGTCCGCCTTGGCGTCGGCCAGCACCGAGCGGCGCACCTTGTCCGACCAGTAATCGTAATGCGCGATCCGGCGCAGCGACGCCTCGATGCCGCCGAGCACGACCGGGACGCCCTTGAACGCCTCGCGGCAACGCTGCGCGTAGACGACGGTGCAGCGGTCCGGCCGCTTGCCGCCTTCGCCGCCCGCGGTATAGGCATCGTCGCTGCGGATGCGGCGGTCCGCGGTGTAGCGGTTCACCATCGAGTCCATGTTGCCGCCGGTGACGCCGAAGAACACTTTTGGCTTGCCCAATACCTTGAACGGCTCGGCCGAATGCCAGTCCGGCTGCGAGATGATGCCGACGCGAAAGCCCTGCGCCTCCAGCAGCCGGCCGATGATGGCCATGCCGAAGCTGGGGTGGTCGACATAGGCATCGCCGGTCACCAGCACGATGTCGCAGGCATCCCAGCCGAGCGCATCCATCTCGGCGCGGCTCATCGGGAGGAACGGAGCCGGCTTGCGCGGGCGTGCCTGGGCCATCAGGGGTTTTTCGGCGGCGATGATCTGGATGTCCATGGCGCCTACGCATAGGACTCCGGGACGGCGAATACAACCGACGGGCACGTGAAAGATCCGGTTCCGTGGCCGGCAGCCCAGGCGTGCGACCGCGTTAACCGTTCGCGAACGCAGCCATCAGCTGTGTGCACCTTCTCGGGTCACACGCAGGAACCAACTGCCCTCGCGAACATTCTGATGCAGGGTTTGCGCCGGCCCGGCTGGCGCGCGCTCGCGCCCGGGGTCTAGTATCGCCTCGATGTTCGCCTCGGGCGGATGGGGGAGCCGTGAGTACAGTCATAGAGAACTTGCTGCTCCGAAAGCAGAAGCTCGTTGAGCAGCTCGAGAAGGCGCCCACGGTCGAGGACCGCGACAAAATCGAGCACCAGCTCGAACAGATCAACACCGCGCTGGATTTTCTGGACAGGCCCGGCACGAAAGGTGCGCGGTAGCAGCGCTCAATCCACCTGCAGTGCTCTTGCGTAGACCACGCCCGAATTGGTGACGTGCGTGGTCATCAGCGTCGCGAAGGCGGCAAACTCGCCGCGCGCGAACAGATCGAGCAGCTTGCGATGCTCGTCGAAGGACGTGCGGGTGCGCACGTCGATCGGCGAAGTCAAATTGGTGCGGAGTGCAGCGACGCGGCTGGATGCGAGCTGATAGGATTCGGCGAGATAGCGGTTGCCGCAATGGGCGAACAGCGCCTCGTGGAAAGCGGCATCGGCGCGCCCGTAGGCGATATTGTCCCGGGCCGCAATCGCCGGCTCCATCGCCGTGATCGCCTCGCTCATCGTCGCGGTCGCACCCTCGCGATCATGGTGGAAGGCGAGCTCGGCGGCCTTGGGCTCCAGCGCGATCCTGAAAGTGCAGAGCGCGGTGATGTCTTCGGCGCTTGGCGTGAAGACAAAACTGCCGACCTGCGGCCGGATCACGACGAGGCCCTGCGCCTGCAGCTGGCCCATCGCCTCGCGCACCGGGGTGCGGCTGACGCCGAAGGAGTTGGCCACCATCTCCTCGGAGATGGCGGCGCCGAGCGCGAACTCGCCGTCGATGATGGCTTGGCGCAGCCGCTGCATCACCCGCTGCGACAGCGATTTCGGTGCATCGAGCTTCAGCGATCGCATCGGCTCTCTCAGATCACCTTGCCGGGGTTGAGCAGATGATCGGGATCGAGCGCGGCCTTCAGCGTCCGCATCAGCGCGATCTCCGCCTCGCTGCGGGCATGACCCAGCCACTTCTTCTTCAAGGTGCCGATACCGTGCTCGGCGGAGACGCTGCCGCCCATCTCGCGCACGAGACCGTAGATGATCGCGTCCATCGCTTCCTTCGGCTGCTGCTCGACGGCAAGGCCGGTCACCCAGGAGACGAGATGCAGATTGCCGTCGCCGATATGGCCGTAATAGACGCTCTCGCAGCCTTTGATGCCATCCGCGAGCGCCGCCTTGCAGCGCGTGACGAACTCGTCCATCCGCGCCACGGCGAGCCCGATATCGTAGGAGATGTGCGGCCCCAGCACTTGGCCGAACTCGGCGCAGATGTCGCGCACGCGCCAGAAGCTCTGCGTCTGCCCCAGCGATTGCGCCACGGCAGCGTCGGCGAGCAGCCCGCGCTCCATCAGCTCTTCGAGCCAGCTTTGGAACCGCGGTGCGTCGAGGCTCTCGTCGGTGCCTTGCGCTTCGACTAGCACGTAGAGGCCGTGGCCTGTGGCGACCGGCGGCTTGACGCCGGCGCGAGTCGTAATGACGTCCCAATAGTCCGGCCACATCACCTCGAATGCCGACAGCAGCGGGCCGAGCCCGCTTCGCGCGGCGCCGAGCAGCGCGATCACCGCGGCATAGTCCTCGAGCGCGCAGAGCGCGGCCATGGTCGAACGCGGTTTTGGAAACAGCCGCAGCACCACGCGGGTGATGATGCCGAGCGTGCCTTCCGAGCCGATGAACAGATGCTTCAGGTCATAGCCGGCATTGTTCTTCATCAGCTTGTTGAGGCTGGTGATGATGGTGCCGTCGGGCAGCACGACTTCGAGCCCGAGCACCAGCTCGCGCGTCATGCCGTAGCGGATCACGCGGTTGCCGCCGGCATTGGTCGAGAGGTTGCCGCCGATCGCGCAGGAGCCGCGCGAGCCGAGATCGAGCGGAAAGAAGAAGCCGGCTTCGTCGGCCGCCTGCTGGATCGTCTGAAGCGGCGTGCCTGCTTTCACCGTCATCGTCATCGAGGCGTGATCGATCTCCTCGATGCCGCTCATGCGCTCGAGCGAGATCGCGACCCAGCCTGCCTCAGGCGATGCGCCGCGGCACAGTCCGGTCAATCCGCCCTGCGGCACGAACGGCAGATGTGCCTGCCGGCAAGTCGCGATCGCATCCGCCACGCCTTGCGCGTCGACCGGGCGGATCACCGCGAGCGGCGCTTGCGGCAGGCTCGCGCTCCAGTCGTTGCAATTGCGCGCGGGCACGTCGGCGCCGACAAGCACGGCAGCCGCGCCGAGCCTGTTGCGCAAGGCGCCAAGCAACTGGGTGGGCCGCTCGACGGGGGTCACCATGTCCATGCGAGACCTCCTCGGAATCTGGCTGCGTGTCATGCGCGCCATGACGATGGAAAGGATTTGCGCCTTTCTTGTATGTAAGGTACAAGGTGGAAAGTAAAGCAAAAACAAGGCTCGACTTAGCGCCTTAAAGATCTTTCGAGATCAGAGGCCTGGTCCGAAGCCACAGCAACGGATGGTGTGATGACGGAGGCAATTCGCGGGTTCTGGGTGGCGTCGGCGACGCCGCTTGCCGCCGACGGCAGCGTGGACTCCGCCAAGCTCGCGGCCCACGCCAAGCAACTCTTCGGCAAGGGCGTCGACGGTGTCGTGCTGTTCGGCACCACCGGCGAGGGCACCTCCTTCAATGTCGCCGAACGGGTCGCGACCATCGAGGCCGTGCTCAAGGCCGGCGTCGCGCCGGACCGAATTGGAATCGGCGGCGGCTTCCCCGCAATCAGCGACAGCATCGCATTGACGCGTGCCGTGCTCGGACTCGGTCTGCGTCACGTGCTGTATCTGCCGCCTTACTTCGACCGCAGCGTCACCGCTGAAGGCATCGAGGATGCCTTTGCGGCGATCCTCGACGGCGTCGCCGACGATCGCCTGCGCGCCTACCTCTATCATATCCCGCAGATCTCGGGTGTCGCGGTCCCGACGAGCGTCGCCGCGAATCTGCGCAAGCGCCACGGCAAGGTCGTTGCAGGCCTGAAAGACTCCAGCGGCGACTTCAAGCAGTTCCAGGCGTTCCGCGCCGCCGCTCCTGAGCTCGCCATCACCGTCGGCAACGAGGTTGACATCACCCGCGCGATCGCCGCCGGCGGCGCCGGCACCATCTGCGGCATGGCCAACATCGCGCCGGAGCTGGTCAAGGCCATGATCGACGGCAAGGATGTCGAAGCACGCATGCAGGCTGCCGTGGACATCGTGGTGAAATCGCCATCCTTCCTCACGACGCTGAAAGCCATCCTCGCGGCACAGACGGGCGATGCGAGCTGGCTGCGTGTGCGGCCGCCGCTCCGGGCCTTATCCGTCGGCACCGTGCTCAAGCGGAAGCTCGACGAGCTGACGGCTCCCGCCATCGCGTGAGATCGCGCAAAACCGCGACACGTTGCCGCAAATTCGCGCGCTGCGTGTCGCGCTCGCTGCGCAATCAATCGAAGATTGCCGAACAGCGGGATCGGAATCTAGAACCCTTCAACACTAGAGCGATTCAAGTTCGCTTGCGGTTCTCTTCACGAACAGCGGCTGTTAGACGCGCCAGCTTCTGCGTCTGACTTGGAAGTGAATCGAAAGTGCGTGTCTATCTGGACGGCCAGCGCGTCAGCGGCCGTCGAACGCTTGCCGGCGAGAGCCGCGCGGGTCTTCTCATTGGAGCGGCCGTGCTGCTCGCCGAATTTCTCTCCAGCTCGGCGACCGCGCAGGCCCAATCCGCACTTCCGCCGGTGACGGTGGAAGCGCGGGCTCCGCGGCCGAAAGCGGCGCGTGCATCGGACCAGTCTCCGCGCCGCACGCAAACCGCCGCGCGCCAGCGCAATCACAATCCAGCACCCGCAGCGCCGACGCTCTCGGAGCGCGCCGCGGCGGAAGCCGCCGCGCAACAGGCCGCCAAGCTCGGCTACCGCGCGATGCCGAGCGCAACCACGTTGCGCAGCGGCGCCTCGCCGCTCGACACCTCGCAGGCCGTCAACGTCGTCCCTGCGCAAGTGTTGAAGGACCAGCTTCCGCGCAACATCGACGATGCGCTCGTCAATATCTCCGGCATCACCCAGACCAACACGCTCGCCGGCACCCAGGACGCCGTGATCCGTCGCGGATTCGGCGACAACCGCGACGGCTCGATCATGCGCAACGGCATGCCCCTGGTGCAGGGGCGCAGCCTGAATGCAGCCGTCGACAGCGTCGAGGTGCTGAAGGGGCCGGCCTCGCTGCTTTACGGCATCATGGATCCCGGCGGCATCGTCAACACCATCAGCAAGCGTCCGGAGCTCTATCAGCACGGCTCGGTCACGCTGCTCGGCTCGACCTTCGCGAACAACCGCAGCGGCGCTGACGGCACGCTCGACATCACCGGTCCGATCGGCGACGGCGGTCTCGCCTATCGTTTCATCGGCTACGGCGTCAGCGAGGACTATTGGCGCAATTTCGGCCGCCACAGGGAAATGCTGGTCAACCCGTCGCTCGCCTGGTACGGCGACACCACGACGGTCCAGCTAACCTACGAGCACCGCGAATTCATCACTCCGTTCGACCGCGGCACCGCGTTCGTCAACGGCGCTCCGCTGGCGATCCCGAAGACGCGCCGGCTCGACGAGCCCTTC
Source organism: Bradyrhizobium sp. MI1.11 (assembly GCF_055811255.1). Lineage (NCBI taxonomy): Bacteria > Pseudomonadati > Pseudomonadota > Alphaproteobacteria > Hyphomicrobiales > Nitrobacteraceae > Bradyrhizobium > Bradyrhizobium sp. MI1.11. Next base: position 71,275 of record NZ_JBVVPM010000020.1, on the reverse strand, counting down.
AACAACATGTGGGGCACCTCCGACCTGGTGCAGGCCTCGGTTGAGCAGAAGCTCGACGACAATTGGAAGGTCACGGCGGCCTATAGCTACAACACCGAAACATATAGCGCCAATCAGCTTCGCATCACCGGCGTCAACGCCAAGAGCGGTGTGGAGACCCGCAGCAATGACGGCACCCAGAACTCGCTGAGCAACGCCAGTTACGGCACCTCCTATTTACAGGGTGACGTCTGGGTGGGCGGCTTCCGCAACGAGATCCTGTTCGGTGGCGAGGCGCTGTATCGCACGATCGATCGCCACGACTTGATCCGTCAGGCGACCCCGAGCTTCAATTTCTACAACCCGGTCTACGGACTGATCTCGCCGGGCACGGCTGTTTCGCCAACGGACAGCGAACAGACTGACAAGCTCGGCACCCGCGGCTTCTTCGCTCAGGACACCTTCCATCTGACCAACTGGCTGTCCGTGGTCGGAGGCGTGCGCTGGATGGAATACGAGCAGCTCGCCGGAAAAGGCCGGCCGAACTTCATCACAAACACTAATTTGGCGGGTGACAAGGTGCTGCCGCTCGGCGGCGTCATCTTCAAGCTGAACGATCAGCTCTCCTACTACGTGAGCTATACGCAGTCGTTGAAGCCGACATCGGTCATCGCAGCGTTCACCTCCGGCTTTGTCGTCGACTCCACCATCGCGCCCGAAGAAGGAACGCAATGGGAAACCGGTCTGAAGTTCGATGTCAACAAGCGGCTGTCGGGCACCCTGGCCGTCTACGACATCCAGAAGAAGAATGTCCTGGTGCTGGATGACATCGGCGGAGGCAAGTCGGCGGCGCGCGCCTCTGGCGCGGCCAAGTCGCGCGGCGTCGAATTGGACGTGACCGGCAAACTGACTGATCAATGGAGCCTGATCGGAAGTTATGGGTATACCGATGCCCGGCTGATCAATGATCCCGCTGTCGGTAACGCCAAGCTCCTGAACGCCGCCATGAACACGGCTTCGCTCTATCTCGTCTATGATTTCGGCGATGCGCTGCCCGGACGTCTGCGGCTCGGCGGCGGCGCGCACTATGTCGGTGACCGACCGGGCGACTCCCTCAACACGTTCTTCCTGCCGGCCTATACCGTCGCGGACATCTTTGCGACTTACGACACCAAGATCGACAATCTGCCGGTGATCTATCAATTCAACGTCAAGAACCTGTTCGACAAGGTCTACTATACGTCCACCACCGGAAACGCTCTGAACGTCGCGATCGGCGACGCGCGCAGGATATCCCTGTCGGCGACGGTGAAGTTCTAGCGATGACGGTGTGGCGCGAGGAAGCCGATTTCCCGGTCGTGCAGACCAGAAGGGCCGGCGCCGATGCATGAGTGCTGGCGCGCGATCAAGGCCGTTCTGCTTCAGGTCCATTCCATCGCGGGCCTCGCGCTCGCGCTGCTACTCGCTGTGATCGCGCTGACCGGTGCGATCATGAGTTTCGAGGACGAGATCGGCGACTATCTGAACCGCGGCATCATGCAGGTCGCGCCGCGCCAGGCAGCGGCGCTGATGCCGGACGAACTGGTTGCGCGCCTGACTGCGGCGCAGGATGTCGGCAAGGTCTCCGCCGTGACGCTAGCAAGTGATCCGTCCGCCGCGGTGCATGTGCGCTTCGCCCGCGACGAACGAGGCGCGCGGCCGTCCTCGCTCTATGTCGATCCCTATGACGCGCGCGTGTTGGGCGCACCGCGCGGCGAAGAGTTTTTCGCGACCGTGCGCAAGCTGCATCGCTGGCTGTCGATTCCCGGCGACGCCAAGGGCTGGGGGCGTCAGATCACGGGCGTGGCCGCGCTCGGCTTGATCGTGATGCTCATCTCGGGCCTCGTGCTCCGCTGGCCGCGGCGTGCAGGCAGCGTGAAGATGTGGCTGAAGCCCAATGTCCGGCTCAGCGGGCGCGGGCTGCATCGGTCGCTGCATGCGGTGATCGGCACCTGGGTCCTGCCGGTCTATCTGGTGATGACGCTCACCGGGCTCTGGTACTCGTTCGACTGGTACAAGGATGGCGTCGTCTGGTTGCTGTCGCGGCCGCAAGTCGCCGCCGCTAAGATGCAGCCCAAGATGCCCACAAAGGCGTCGCGTGCCACCGGCGCCGGCGAGACGGCGCCGCCGATCGGCTTTGATCGCGCGTGGGCCGCCTTCCTGCACGAAGAGGGCAGCCGCTTCTCCAAGGCGTTACTGACGCTGCCCGCCGGTCCGGGCACGGTGATACGGATCCGCTCCTGGGGGAAAGACTCCACCCTCGATACTACCCGCGACGAACTCCGCATCGACGCCGTGACCGGTCAGTTGGTCTCTGCGGAACGCTACGCCGACAAGACGTTCGGCGAGAAGATCATCGCGAATGTGCTCGACATCCACCGCGGTGCGATTCTGGGTTGGCCCGGCAAGCTCGCGTTCATGGTCGCGGCTGCGCTGATGCCGCTGTTCGCGGTCACCGGCGTCCTGCTCTATCTGTCGCGCCGCAGGATGCGGCGCCCTGTGCAGCCGCGGCTCGGCCGGCTCGTGCCGGGCGAGTGAACGGACGAACTGCTTCGACACGGCTTGGGGTCGCCCGGCTGACCTGCCGCCCTCATATCACTTCGCCTGCATGCGCCGTTCGTCAATGACGATGTCGTTGTTGATGGCGTAGACGAAGCAGCCGCCATCTCGGCCGTTCCGCGCGGGATCGCTGTTGCATTTCGCCAACGCGGAGGTCTGGGCGTCTTTCAGGCTGGGATCCCCTGCCGAGATGAATAGTTTGCCCCAGGGATGGATCGCGATCGCCTTGGGCTCCATGGCCTTGTCGTAGTTCTGCACGTCAGGGCGCTGTCGCGTGATCCGCCGGATGATCGGAATCTGCGACAAGTCGTACTTGCCTGCATAGTGCAGCCGCGGCATGTCTCTCGACGCGAGCTCGCCTTCGGCGACGATTTCCTCGTTGACGGCCAGCAGGGCGCATGGCTTGCCGTAGCGGAGCTGACACGCTTCGAGCGAGCGGTCGCCGGTGACAGACGGGTCTTCATGCTCGCAGGAGCGAAAATAGCTTGCGCGGATGAGCTCCACGGCTTGTCCCTTGTTGGGTTTGCAGGCGAGATAGTCCTTGATCAGCGTGTCGCGAAGCGTTGGGTGTACGGCCGGCGTCGCTGCGGCCATGATCGAGGCCATTGCCCGCTCGAATTGCGATTTGCGTTCGGCATTGGTGAGCGCGGCCATGGCGACGCCCGGAAGCGCCAGAAATATCACCAGGAATTTCAACATTTTCATATTGCGCCCCCCAGACGATTTGGAAACTCTAGCCCCCAAGCGCGGCATACGAAACGATTTTTCAGCGAGGGGCCAGGGCGGGCGCGCCGCCGGGCGGGGCCATGCCCCGGATCGGGCTGGCCAACCGGCCGGCAATCATTCAAGAACCAGTCCCGTTCAAGTCTCCCAAGGTTGCCTACCCCATGAAGCTCACCACCGTCACTCCCGCCGATATCCGCCGTGCACTGCTGCTACGCGAGGAGATCGCGCTGCTCGATCCCAGGCACGAGGCTGGTTTCGCGACGGGACATCCGCTGTTCGCCGCCAACATGGCTGCCGATCGGATTGCGATCGAAGCCGAGGTCAAGCTGCCGCGCAAGGACGTGGCGATCGTGCTCTATGATGACGGCGAGGGCCTCGTCACTGCCGGCGCCGAGCGGCTCGCCGCGCTCGGCTATACCAACGTCCGCGCGCTCGACGGCGGGCTGAAGGCCTGGCGCGACGCCGGCTATCAAATATTCGAGGACGTCAACTCCTACTCAAAAGCCTTTGGCGAGCTGGTCGAATCGCGCAGGCACACGCCGTCGTTCAGTGCCGACGAGGTGGCAAAACTCATCGCGGACAAGGCCAACATCGCCATCATCGACGTTCGCCGCTTCGACGAATATGCCACCATGAACATCCCGGGCTCGGTCAGCGTGCCCGGCGCGGAGCTGGTGCTGCGGGCAGGGCAGGCGGCACCCGATGCCGAGACCACCATCATCGTCAATTGCGCCGGCCGCACCCGCTCGATCATCGGCACCCAATCGCTGATCAATGCCGGCGTGCCGAACAAAGTCCGGGCACTGCGCAACGGCACCATCGGCTGGACGTTGGCGCGGCATACGCTCGACCATGGTGCCGACCGGCGTGGCGCAATCGGACCGTTCGAGGGCGGCCCGGCCAATGCGCGCGACGTCGCCTATCGCGCCGGTGTCCGCCATATCGGCGCGAGCGAGATGACTTCGCTTGTCGCGCAGGCCGATCGCACGCTCTATCGCTTCGACGTGCGTGACGCGGAGGAATATGCCGCAGGTCATCTCCCGGGGTTTCGCCACTATCCTGGCGGCCAGCTCGTCCAGGAGACCGATATGGCAGCACCAGTGCGCGGCGCGCGCATCGTGCTGACCGACGACAGGGGCGTCCGCGCCGACATGACGGCGTCCTGGCTCGCGCAGATGGGCTGGGAGGTCTATGTGCGGGAAGGCGGCTATGACGGCGCACTCGAAATCGGTCCGCCGCACGTCCTGCCCAAGCCCGACCCAGCCCACCGCTACCGCCGCCCCTATGAGGGCACCGGCGTCGACGAGCGCGCGATGCAGGCCTATCTCGACTGGGAGTATGGTCTGGTCGATCAGTTGCGGCTTGACGGAACGCACGGGTTTTATGTGATCTGACGACCGCTCCGCCATCTTCTCCCCGTATCCGAACCCTATTGTGCTGCGCATCCCCCGCGGTCTATGAGCTGCGGCGAAGCTGTGACCCACGGAGATTTCATGCCAGTCCCAGGCCAAAGCCCTGAGCGGAGCGCGAAGGCGCTGCTGCTCGAAGGCGTCAACGACAGCGCCGTGGACCTGTTCAGAACGGCGGGTTTCACCAATGTCGAGCGCCTGACCAAGGCGCTGGACGGCGAGGATTTGCGGCGGGCGCTCAAGGGCGTGTCGCTGCTCGGCATTCGCTCGCGCACCCAGATCACCGATGAGGTGCTGGAAGCAGCCGACCAGCTTCTCGCCGTCGGCTGCTTCAGCGTCGGTACCAACCAGGTCGATCTGCTGGCGGCGCGCAAGCGCGGCATTCCGGTGTTCAACGCGCCGTTCTCGAACACGCGGAGCGTCGCCGAGCTCGTGATCGGCGAGATCGTGATGCTGCTGCGGCGCATCTTCCCGCGCTCGGTGTCGGCCCATGAGGGCGGCTGGGACAAGTCGGCGACCGGCAGCCGCGAAGTGCGCGGCCGCACCCTTGGCATCATCGGCTACGGCAACATCGGCTCGCAGCTCTCGACGCTGGCCGAAGCGATCGGCATGCGCGTGATCTATTTCGACCGTACCGACAAGCTCCGCCACGGCAACACTGAGCCGGTCGAAAAGCTGGAAGAGCTGCTGGCGCAGAGCGACGTCGTCAGCCTGCACGTGCCGGAGACGCCGGAGACCGCCGGGATGATCGGTGAGAAGGAGCTGCGGGCGATGAAGCCCGGCTCCCTCCTGATCAACAACAGCCGCGGCACCGTCGTCGATCTCGATGCGCTGGCGGGGGCTCTGCGCGACGGTCATCTCGCGGGTGCCGCCATCGACGTGTTTCCGGTCGAGCCGTCCTCGAATTCGGACCGCTTCAAGAGCCCGGTGCAGGGCCTCGGCAATGTCATCCTCACGCCGCATATCGGCGGCTCGACCGAGGAGGCGCAGGAGCGCATCGGCGGCGAGGTGGCGCGCAAGCTGGTTGACTTTTTCATCACCGGCTCGACCACGGGGGCGGTGAATTTTCCGGAGGTGCAGTTGCATCTGCGTCCCTCCGGCGCGCGCTTCAGCCACGTCCATCGCAACGTGCCCGGCATGCTGCGCCGGCTCAACGAGGTCTTCCTCCAGCGCGACATCAACATCGCCGCGCAGTATCTGGAGACCTCGGGCGACCTCGGTTACGTCGTGCTCGATGCCGACCTCGGCGGCCAGGATTCAGGCGCGCTGCTGCAGCAGATCCGCAGCCTCGAGGGGACCGTCGGCGCGCGGCTGGTGTTTGAGCACTAGCACTGCATTGACGACCGGCCGCAGGGCGCCTTGAATGCGGCCTTCTGGCGGAACGAACAGAAACTCAGGGGGAAACGATGGCGCAAATCCATGTGACACTGTGCGCATTGCTGGTGGGCGCAGCGGGCGTGCTCGGCGCGAATTCGGCTTCAGCGGCGACGCTGGCCGAGGATGCGGACACCGTCTGCAAGGGCCTCGTCGGCGGCATCGACGCCGTGAAGATCGATTCGGCGACGTTGCTGGCGCCGTCGCAGCTTGCCGTCGCCGAACGCGGCCCGACGCCGTCGCAGCGCGTCACGCCCGCCAATCCCGGCTTCTGCAAGCTGCTCGGCCATATCGATCCCAGCGATCCCAAGGCGCCGCCGATCAAATTTCAGGTCAATCTGCCCGTCGAATGGAACGGCCGCTCGCTGCAATATGGCGGCGGCGGATTCAACGGCGTGCTGATCACGGGCCTGACGCTGCCGCCGGCCTATCCCTTCGACAAGCCGTCGCCGCTCGCGCGCGGCTTCGTCACCTACGGCACCGATTCCGGTCATGAGTCCAAGCCGGGCGAACCGCCGCAGCTGTTCGCGCTCAACGACGAAGCCTTCGAGAATTTCGCCCATCGCGCCTACAAGAAGGTGCGCGACGCCGCCGTCGCGCTGATGCAGCGCGCTTACGGCAAGACGCCGGAGAAAATGTACTTCATGGGGTCGTCCGAAGGCGGCCGCGAAGGCCTCACCATGGCGCAACGCTACCCTGATGATTTCGACGGCATCTTTGCCCGCGTGCCCGTCATCAACTGGGTCGGCCTTCAGCATGCCGGCACGCGTTCCGGGCTCGTGACCATGGGTGATGGCTGGATCAATCCGGCGCAGGTGAAGCTCGTCGGCGATGCCGTGCGCGCGGCTTGCGACAAGGCCGATGGCTCCGATGACGCGCTGGTGCAGGATCCTGTATCCTGCAAGGCAGCGTTCAAGGCGGAGACGCTGCGTTGCGCGAGCGGCAAGACCGGCGATCAGTGCCTCACCGACGCACAGATCAAGGCAATCGAGACCCTGCATGCGACCTACAAATTCCCGTTCGCGCTTGCCAATGGCCTCGACGACTATCCGGGCTGGGGCGTGTCGGGCGAGGACACGCCGGCGGTTGGCCCGACCGGCGGCTGGGTCGCGTGGTGGCTCGGCACGGCGCCCCCGGCGCAGCCACCCGCGCCCAATAACGGCATCGCCTGGATCTACGGTGCCGGCGGCATCCAATATGTGTTCGCGCGCGATCCCAAGCTCGACGTGACGACGTACAAGCCCGAACAGCACAAGGCGCGGCTGCTCGAGGTCTCCAGCCTGATGGATTCCACCGACCCCGATCTCAGCCGCTTCCGCGCTCGCGGCGGCCGGCTGATCATGCTCGAGCACATGGCGGACTACGCGCAGAGCCCCTATGCCGGCATCCGTTATTTCGAGAACGTCGAACGTAAGCTCGGCAAGGCCGAGACGGCTGAATTCGCGCGGCTCTACACCGCGCCCGGCGTCGACCATGTCGGATCCGGCGCGCCGGCCAATGTCGACATGCTGAGCGCGCTGGTCGACTGGGTCGAAAAGGCCAAGGCGCCCGGCAACCTCGAAGTCGCCGAGCAGAAGGTCGAGGCGCCGTCGTTTGCGACGCTTCGCGCGCTGCCGCTGTGCCGCTGGCCGGCCTGGCCGCACTACAAGAGCGGCCCGCTGACGGAGGCGTCGAGCTTCATGTGCGCTCCGTAGCAGGCGCACCACGTCGGAGGAAGCGTCACCCGGTGGCCATTGCCTGCGCGCCGCCGAGCAGCTGCGCGTTAAGCCGGCCGCCGGAGAACAGCATGTCGTCGAGGGCTTCGTCGATATCGGCGGAGACCACGGTGTTGCCGCCGTCCCGCGCAATGCTTCCTTGCGCCAGCCGCCGCATCAGCTCCTTGATGAAGGCGCAACTCGTGCCGTCGCTACGCCGGGCAGCCTCTGCGATGACCGCCTCGTCGAGCGGCAGTCCCTTGCCGTAGAGCCGGACCAGCTTGCCGCGGCCGGTCTCGTTGGGTAGCGGCACTTCGATGGCTTGGTCGATGCGGCCGGGGCGACCCGCGAGAGCACCTTCGAGGTCCTCCGGCCGGTTGGTGGTCAGGACGAACAGGATGTCGGCATCTTCCTTCAGCCCGTCCATCTCGTTGAGCAGCTTGTTCAGCATGGATTCCTCACACGGCCCCATGTCATCGCGGTCACGGGCGATGAGATCGACATCTTCGATCACCACCATCGACGGCTGGAGCAGCCGTGCCAGGCTCATATAGGCGCCGAGCAGACCGATCTGTTCGGCCGTGATGATCAGCGTCGTATGCCCGGGCAAATGCGTTGCGAGATAGCGGATCGTGTGGGTCTTGCCGGTGCCCGGCGGGCCGTACAGCAAGATGCCTTTGCGGGTCGATTGGCCCAACCGGCGCAATTGGTCTCGGGTGTTGACGAAGGTCAGAACGTTGCGATCGAGCAGCCGCAGGGTCTGCTCCGGCAGGATCACCTCGTCGCGCGACACCTGCGGCAAGCGATGCACCGTGATGCCGCGCGAGCGACCGCGATAGTCGGAGTCCGCATCGAGCGACAGGATCTTGCCGCGATAGGTCCGCGCAGCCTGTACGGCTTCTTCCAATTCACTGAAGCATTGCTGGACCAGAGCCGCGCCTGCGGAACCTGAAGACACCAGGATCTCGATCCGAATTCCGGGCTCGCGACTGTATTCGCGGTGTGCGCAGAGCAAAACCGCATAGCGGAGATGATCCTGCTCACACAGCCATAGTCCGTTATCCAGACACTTGACCGGGCTCTTCTCGCCTACGTCGACGTCGGAATATTGCAGCGGGGCGATCGCGATCGCATAGCGGCCCTACTTGAGCAGCCGTGGAATCGACAGCGTTTCGTAGCGCTGCTCCTCGTTCAATCCCACCAGCCGGATGGCCTTGCCGAAGAGCCGGTCGACTGCGGCCTGGAGATCGACGCGCATGTGGCCGGGAAATTGGCGGATCGTGGTCACGAGTTTGCTGCGCGCGGTGCTGGCAAGGTGCCAATCGAGAACGTCGCAAGCAAAGTCGAAATCTTCCTCTTGTTCGTTCGAGGGCTCATCCGCCGCACGCATGCAGTCGCTGCACAGCCAGACCGTGCGGTCGCCGATACGCACGTCCATCTGTCCCTCAGGCTTCCCGCAGAGTTCGCAAGGAGTTTTGACCGCCTCAAGCGTGACCTGCAGTCGATGGCCGGCCAAGCCGATGGATTGTTGCGCAGATTTGAAAAGGGCTTCGGCAACCGATTGAGGGTAAGGTCCGCAAACCGCCTTTTCCTTCTGCTCGATCTGGGTGATCAGCGCGGTCGCTTCACGGTCTGATTTGCCGAAGACCTGCCGAAGCAGATCCATCACGAATTGGTCCGGCGTATCATCGTCATTATGAATTACGAGCTGGGTCGGCTGGTTCTCGCCACGCATACTGTTCATCACGAAAGGTCTCCGGGACAATCTATGATTGAATAGAACGAATAGGGAACACAAAAAGAAGCGACCGTCAAGCGGGGCGGCGGCGACTAATTGCGATTGGTGGCTGAGGTCCTGGTGCGCCGGTGCGGCCCTGTTCCTCGACGACTGCCGCGGCACATCGACCTAGCCGCCGCTCTTTGACAATCTGAACCGCTTCGACTATCTATTTCGCATGCGAAATAAAGAAGCCGGCGCGGGGCATCATCGGCTGATCTACCTGTTGAGCGTTGCGCAGCGGCGCTTGCAGCGCTGGATGGCGACGCAGCCTTCGAGCGAGGTCACGCCGGCGCAGGCAGGACTCCTGTTCATCCTCGGCAAGCGGGACGGCGTGCTGATGGGCGAGGCGGGCACGGCGCTCGATCTGGGGCCGGCCGGCATCTCCGGCCTCGTCGATCGCACGGCGGCTGCAAGATTGATCGAGCGACGGGCCGATCGCGAGGACGGGCGCGCCTGGCGTATCTGGCTGACGCCGAAGGGCCGTGCAGCGCTCGCACAGGCAAAGGCCAACGCGGCACAGGTCAACGCTGCCTTGACGGACGGATTCACCAGTGCGGAGATCGATACCATCGCGCGCTGGCTGACCAGCATTCAGGACAAGTTTCCAAGAGAACTTCCAACAGAGCCTTTGAGAGATCCAGAGGAATAGAGGAGAGACCCATGACCGAGCACGTCCGGATCCAGAACGACGGCGGAATTCTCACGCTCACGCTGGCGCGACCCGACAAGAAGAACGCGCTGACGGATGCGATGTACGGCAAGCTCGCCGATGCCATCGAATCCGCCGAGTCCGATGCGTTGGCCCGCGTGATCCTGATCCGCGGCGAGGGCGACATGTTCACTGCCGGCAACGACGTCGGCGAATTCGCGGCGGTCGCGGCGGGCAAGTCGGAAGGAAGCCGCAACGTCGTGCGCTTCATCCAGTCGCTGGCGCGCTGCACCCGGCCCTTGGTCGCCGCGGTGCAGGGCCGCGCCGTCGGCGTCGGCACCACGATGCTGCTGCATTGCGACCTCGTCGTGCTTGCCGACAACGCGCAATTGTCGACGCCGTTCGTCAGCCTTGCGCTGGTGCCGGAAGCCGCCTCCAGCCTGCTGATGCCGGCGCGCATCGGCTATGCGCGGGCTTACGAGATGTTCGCGCTGGGCGAGGCCGTGCCGGCCAAATCCGCGCTGGAATGGGGGCTCGCCAACCGCGTGGTGCCGCTCGACAAGCTCGATGCCGAGGCGCTCGCGCTGGCGCAGCGTCTTGCCCGTCAGCCGGCCGGCGCGCTCACCGCCACCAAGAAGCTGATGCGCAATGGCGAGGCGCTGGTCGCGCAGATGAATGCCGAAGGCGAGCAGTTCGGACTGCGCCTGCGCACCGCCGAGGCGCGCGAGGCCTTCACGGCATTCGCGGAGCGCCGCCCGCCGGATTTCACCAAGGTTGCGTGATATCCGGGGCTCAGTGAGGCTCGTCGGGCCGGAAACTCACGCCAATTCGATTAAAAGCTTAACGGAACATTGGCATGTCGCGGGGCAAGGTGGCGCCCGAAGAATAGGCCCCCGACACCAGGCCCCCGACACCATGGCAATGTTTAAGAAATCGGTAAGTTCGCTTCTCCTGACCTTGATGGCCCTGCTGGCCGCGGGTGCGCTGGCCTCTACGGCGATCCAGATGGTTGGGGCGTTCGGCCGCTATAGCGACAGCCTGGAGACCGCGCGGCTCGCCGCCGCCGACAAGGCGATCTTCCAGGGCGTGCTGGCGCTGCGCCACAATCGCGGCGATGCGCAGAGCGCAATCCTCGGCGAGGACGACCCGCGGGCAAAACTTGGCGAGGTGGAAAAGGCTGAGCAGGGAGGTTACGACGCGATTGGCGCTGCGCTCGCCACCGTCGATTTCGCCCGCCGCGACGAACTCGCTGGCACATTGAAGCAGGGCTGGAGCGCCGCCTCGCCGCAATTCCAGCTGTTCTACGATGAAGCCAAGCGCCCGCGCGCGGAGCGCAAGATCGAGCGCACCAACTCCTGGTATGATGCCGTCACCAAGGTGATCGACACGGCCAATCTCGCCTCCACCGCGGTCTCGAACCGTGCCTGGATGAACGACCCCTTCATCGCCCGCATGATCCAGGTTCGGCGCTTCGCCTGGCAGGTGCGCGATCGTTATGGAATCCATTGTTCGTCCCTTCGCTCCAACGTCAACGCCAGCAAGCCGCTCGATGACGCTCAGAAGCGGTCAGTGGCGCAATGGGATGGCACGATCGCCTCCGGCTGGGCGGGCATGGCCGAGTTGCTGGCTGCGCCGGACGTGGCGGCAGAGCTGGTGACGGCAGCGACGGACGCAAAGGCCACGACCGACGGTGCCCTCAAGCAGATCGGCGACCTCACGAAAAATTTTGACGGCAGCGGCAAGCCCGCGATGCCCGCCGCGGAATGGAATACGCTGTGTCAGTCACCCTTCGCGTCCATCGTCGCGGTGGCGAACAAGGCGCTCGACCAGTCGATCGTCCGGGCGGAAACGGTGCAGGCCAAGGCGCTCACCAATCTCGTCGTACAGTCGCTCGCGTTCCTGCTCGCGCTGGCCGTGACCCTGGCCGGCGTGTACGTGGTCCGCAACCGCCTCATGCGCCCGGTGCGCGCCATTGTGGACGCCATCGCCAAGATCAGCGCCCGCGACTACGCAACGCCCGTCCCGCAATCCAGGTATCCCGACGAGTTCGGCACCATGGCGGCCGCACTCGAAAGCCTGCGCGAGAGCGCGGCGACCGCGGAACGCCTGGGCCGGGAGCGCGAAGCGCAGCAGGCGCTCCAGCTCGCCCGCTCCGGCACCGTCGATGCGGCTTGCCGCAGTTTCGACGACACCGTGCAAGCCGTCATTCACAGCGTTGCGGCCTCGACGAAGGAACTCGATGCCACCGCGACCGACGTGCGCTCGCTGGTTACGGAATCGAGCAGCCAGACCGCGGCGGTCTCGTCCTCCGCCGAACAGGCCACCAACAATCTCGAGACCATCGCGGCCGCGACCGAAGAACTCTCGGCGTCCGTCGGCGAGATCTCCGCGCAGGTGCAGGCCAGCGCCCGCGAGGCCCGCGAGGCCGTGTCGCAGGCAGCGCAGACCAATGCGACGGTCGAGATCCTCGATCAGACCGCTGGCCGCATCGGCGAGGTCGTGAAGATGATCAACGCCATCGCAGGGCAGACCAATCTCCTGGCGTTGAACGCCACCATCGAAGCCGCGCGCGCGGGCGAGGCCGGCCGCGGCTTCGCCGTGGTTGCCGGCGAGGTCAAGAGCCTCGCCTCGCAGACGGCGACGGCGACGGAAGAGATCTCCCGCCAGGTCGCGGAGATCCAGGGCGCGACGGGCCAGGCGGTCACTGCCATCCGCGCGATCGGCGGCGCGATCAGCGGCATCGACGAGAAGATGACGGCGATCGCCGCCGCCGTCGAACAGCAGCGCGCGGCCACCACCGAGATCTCCCGCAACTTCCAGCAGGCCGCGCAGGGAACCCGCGAGGTCACCGACACCATCGGCAGCGTCGCCAGGCTCAACCAGGAGACAGGCAATGCCGGTTCGGTCCTGTCGGTGTCCGTGACGAAAATGTCCGCCGATGCCGATCGTCTCCGCGTCGCGGTCGAGGGCTTTTTGGGCGCGGTGAGGACCGCATAGCTTCGACAATCTTCCGTCCCTACGTCGCGCGATCGGCATTGCCGCCGATGCGCGCGGCGGGTACATCTGTGACGCTGCGCGAGCGTCGCGGCAGATGTAAGAGATATCAGGGATGGAGAGTTCGATGCCGGTCACGCCTCAACACAAGGCCCAGCGCCCCTATCGCGGCGTGTTCCCGGTCGTGCCCACCATCTTCGACGAGCGCGGCGAGCTCGACCTCGAAGGACAGCGCCGCTGCATCGATTTCATGATCGACGCAGGCTCGAACGGTCTGTGCATTCTCGCCAATTTTTCCGAGCAGTTCGTGCTCACGGACGCCGAGCGCGAGACCGTGATGCATGCAGTGCTGGAGCATGTCGCGGGCCGGGTTCCCGTGATCGTCACCACCACGCATTTCAGCTCGGCCGTCTGCGCCGCGCGGAGCCAGCAGGCCGAGGCGGCCGGTGCCGCCATGGTGATGGTCATGCCGCCCTATCACGGCGCGACCTTCCGCGTGCCCGAGAAAGGCGTGGTCGAATTCTTCAAGGTGCTGTCGGGCGCAATCAAGATTCCGATCATGATCCAGGACGCGCCCGTCGCCGGCACCCCGCTGTCGGTCGAGCTGCTCGCGCGGTTGGCGCGCGACTTCTCCAACATCCGCTATTTCAAGATCGAGGTGCCGGGCGCGGCTGCAAAGCTGCGTAGCCTGATCGAGGCGGGCGGCAGCGATATCGAAGGTCCCTGGGACGGCGAGGAAGCGATCACGCTGCTCGCCGATCTCGATGCAGGCGCCACCGGCGCGATGACCGGCGGCGGCTATCCCGACGGCATCCGCCAGATTGTCGATCCCTACTTCGCCGGCAAGCGTGAAGAGGCCAAAGCCGCCTACGAACGCTGGCTGCCGCTGATCAACTACGAAAACCGCCAATGCGGCCTGATCGCCTGCAAGGCGATGATGCAGGCCGGCGGCGTGATCAAGTCGGACACGGTGCGGCATCCGCTCCAGCCGCTGCACCCGGCGACGCGGGCCGGGCTGCTGGAGCTCGCGAAAGAACGGGATGCGCTGGCGCTGCGGTGGGGGAAGTAGCCTCTGCCGGCGTCCTGGACAAGCGCGCCCGAAGGTTATGTGTTCCGCCTCCCGTGCGCGATTGCGCACTAGGCCGGGACGACACTGAGTGTGAGGCGCGCTGTGAGGTGCGCGCCCTGGCCTGATCCCGCCGGCTGAAAGCGTCGAATTAACGCGGTTCGGGCGGTTTCGCGCAGCCCGGCGATGACATATTGTTCGCTCGCCAACCAGGCCCGCGGAGCATATCAAGACATCGCGCAACAACTCTTCATTATGCCGCTATTCCGAACCAGGTTGGTGCGAACCAACGAGACAGGGAGGCAGTGCCATGACGATGAGGCCGGATCCCACCTTTCACGCATCGCCCAAGCTTGCGATGGAAGCTCCTGCGGAGAACTTTGCCTACACGTTGCTGCTCAGTCCGGATTTCTCAAAACCGGATGCTCTCGCGGTCATCGACGTCAAGCCGGGATCGCCGACCTACAGCCAGATCGTCCACACCGTGACGATGCCCAACAAGGGCGATGAGTTTCATCACTTCGGCTGGAATGCCTGCTCCTCCGCCTTGTCGCCGCTCACTGGGCATGCCTTCATCGAGCGGCGCTATCTCATCATCCCCGGGCTGCGCTCGTCGCGGATCTACATCATCGATACCAAGCCCGATCCGACCAAAGCCAAAATCCATAAAATCATCGAGCCCGAGGAAGTTTTCAAAAAGACCGGCTATTCGCGGCCGCATACCATCCATTGCGGGCCGGACGGCGTCTATGTGAGCACGCTCGGCGGCGGCGGCAAGGACGGCACCAACGGGCCTCCAGGCGTCTTCATCATGGATTGCGAGACGTTCGAGGTCCTTGGACGATGGGAGATCGACCGCGGTCCGCAGACGCTGCACTATGATTTCTGGTGGAACCTGCCGCGCGACTACATGGTGACGAGTGAATGGGCGTTGCCGCCGCAGTTCGAGAACGGAATCGTCGCGGAAGATCTGCTGGCGAACAAATATGGCCATCGTCTCCACTTTTGGGATCTTCGCGCCCGTCGCAACGTGCAGACCATCGACCTCGGCGCCAATCATCAGATGGCGCTGGAGGTACGGCCGGCGCACGATCCGGTTCGCGAATACGGCTTCGTAGGCGTTGTGGTCGACACCACGAATCTCGAAGCCTCGATCTGGACTTGGTGGCGCGAAGGCGGAAAATTCCATGCGGAGAAGACGGCGACGATCCCGTCCGAGCCTGCGCCAAAGGAGAAGCTCCCGCCGCTGCTTCAGGGCTTTGGCGCCGTGCCGCCGCTGGTGACCGACATCGACCTGTCGATGGATGATCGTTTTCTCTACGTCTCGTGCTGGGGCACGGGTGAGATGCGCCAGTACGACGTGAGTGATCCGCGAAAGCCGAAGCTTGCGGGCTCGGTTCACATCGGCGGCATCGCGCGCCGCACCCGTCATCCGAACGGCAAGGCATTTGCGGCCGGCCCGCAGATGGTCGAGATCAGCCGCGACGGCAGGCGGGTGTACTGGACCAATTCGCTCTATTCCACCTGGGATGACCAGTTCTATCCCGATGGCGTTCCGGGTGTGGAAGTCATGGCCAATGTCGGTCGCAATGGCGGCCTTGAGCTCGACAAGAACTACTTCGTGAGCTTCCCCGACGGATATCGTGCGCACCAGATCAGGCTGGAGGGCGGTGATTGTTCGACGGACTCCTTTTGCTACCCGTCGGCCTAGATTGGGCACACGCGAGCCTCGGCTGGCTGTGGCTCGCTCTTGTTGCGAGCGGTCTCTATCACGGGGTCAATCCGGGAATGGGCTGGCCGCTCGCCGTTTCGGCCGGGCTCATGGACAAGAGCCCGCGCGCGCTCTTTCGTGCTTTGTGGGCTCTGGCGGCCGGGCATCTCCTGGCAACGCTTCTCGTGCTGCTGCCATTCGCGTTCCTTCTCGTGCTGGCCGAGTGGCAGCGTTCGATCCAGCTCGGCGCGAGCCTTCTCGTCATCGGCTTCGGCGTCTATCGGCTGGTCGAGCGGCGCCATCCGCGCGCGCTGGCACGAATTCCGCCGACGCAATTGGCGCTCTGGTCATTTGCCGTTGCCATTGCTCATGGCGCCGCCTTGATGCTCGTGCCGATCTATCTCGGGCTCTGCCAGGCCTTCGAACTCGATGCCGGCCATGAGGCCGCCGGCGCGCTGATGAAGGCGAGTCTCGGGATGGCGGTGCTGGTGTCTTTGGTGCACGTTGCCGCCATGGTCAGCGTCGGCGGATGCCTGGCATGGCTGGTCTACCGCCATCTGGGATTGAGATTCGTCTCGCGAAGCTGGTTCAATCTGGATGTAATCTGGGCGACCAGCCTCATTCTGGTTGGCGTTGTGGCGCTCGGCTTCAATCTCGCGAGCTGGCACTGACGCTTACTGCGTCAAGGCCCACTCGCCGATGATGCGGAAGCGAGCTTTGGCGTCATCCTGCTTGAACAGCGCGACGCGATCGATCGCAAGCGTCTTGAGACCGAGCGCAGCAAACCTTCCCCGCAGCATGTCCAGAATCGGCCCGCGCCGCTCCGCGTCGAGCCGGCCCGTCAGCGTCATGTGGAAGCGGAATTCCTCCATCACGTAAGGATAGCCCCAGCGGTCGAGATAGTCGCGTTGCCGTTCGCTCAGCTTCTCCGGCTTGCGCCGCGCGCGGTCTTCCGCGCTCAGCGGCGCGCGGAAGGAATCGAAGTCGCGCGCGCAATCGGCGGCGAGCTGCTGGAGTTCGCCGACCGGCTCCGCCGGAATGACGGCGATGAAGCCGCTGATGGAATCGACGACCGGGCGGATCACCGGAATTGCGCGTGCCCTGCCGGCGAATGTCGCGCAGGCCGCAACAAGCTCGACCTCGCGCCTGTCGGACGCCAGCGCCATCGGCGCCTTCAGCGTGGCGTGAAAGCCGTATTTGCGGGGATCGGCGGTGACATCACGCCAGTCCGGAGCCGTGCGCAGCGCCTCGTCCGGGAACGGCAGCTCTCGGCCGGTATGCGCATCATAGCCGAGCAGTTCGGCGCCGAAGCGCGAGACGGCGCTGTCGGCACTGGCGGCATGATAGATCGCGTAGCGGGGGAAACTTGTCATCGTTCGAGCATAGCGGGTTTATGCCGCGACGACAGCTTCGCGCGGGGCAGCTGCCATGCCAAGCAACCGCGTCGCGTCGGTGAGATGCACGAGCTTGCCGCCTGATATCACGGCCATCAGCCGCGGCCGCAGCAGCACGCTGTCGTCGACGAGCAGAATGTCCGCGCGCCGGCCTTCCGCGAGCACGCCGCGATCTGCAAGACCGGTCGCGCGCGCGGGCGCGGCGGAGACCAGATTCCAGGCCTCGTTCAGCGGCAGCACGCCATCGGCGGCGAGGCGGAACGCAGCGAGCAGCTGCGCGGGATAGTAGTAGTCCGAGGCCAGCACCGAGCAGAGCCCTTTGGCGATCATGTCGGATGCCTTGGTCCAGCCGGTGTGGCTGCCGCCGCGCACGACGTTCGGCGCGCCGTAGACGATGGCGTCACCATGGCTTGCCGCCGCCCGCGCCGTCTCCTCGTTGATCGGAAATTCCGCGATCGCCACGCCCATGGCGCGAAAGCCCTGGCGCATCGCCGGTGTCGCATCGTCATGTGAGAGCATTCGCACCTCGGCGGCGCGGGCTGTCGCGGCGAGCCGCGACACGGAAGCCGGCACGTCACTGGCGCGGGAGAGCACACGCCCGACCAGCCGGTCGAAATCTTCGCTCGACAGGCCGGTACGCTCCACCATGCGGTTGCGCTTGCGGGGCTTGGCCATGTCCCCCACCGTGCCGTCCATGTGGTCGTTGAAGGCGAACAGGTCGACGCGGCCCTCAGCGAGCCACTGGCTGATCTCGGTTTCGGCATCGAGATTGTAGGTCTCGTGGCGCAGGTGAAAGCGGGTGTCGGCCGCAAATTGCGGGCGCTGCCGTTCGATCGCCTCCATCAGGCCGCGCGCATTGTCGGCGCTGCGCAGGCCCGGCTCCCACGAACAGGTCGTGGCGTGAAACACCGTGGTGATGCCGTTGCCAATCGCCTGGCGGTCGCTGTCGGCGAGCGCGACGTCGATCGGGAAATCGACCCCGGCGCGCGGCATCATCTGTCGCTCGAAGGCATCGCCATGCAGATCGACGATTCCCGGCAGGACCAGCAGATCGCGCGCGTTGATCGCCAGCCGCGCCCGGCTGCGCGAGGCATTGATCTCTGCGATGTCCGTTCCGGACACGAGAAGCGACGTTTCGGCGAACTCGGAGCCGATCAGGGCCCGCCCGCCCTCGAGGAATATGTCTGTCACGCGACCGCGCTTCGTTTGCTGGCAGAAGAGGGTGCCCCTGCTTCGTATGCCGTGAGGAAATCCTCAATCCCGAGCTTGCGGAAATTGGGCAGGGCTTCACGCAACTTGTCGTGATCCCAGTCCCACCAAGCGAGCCTCGCAAGCCGCCCCGCAACCTCTTCCGAGAACCGCCGGCGAACGATGCGCGCCGGATTGCCGGCAACGATGGTGTAGGCCGGCACGTCCTTGGTGACGATGGCGCCGGCCGCGATCACCGCGCCGGTGCCGACGTTGCGGCCCGGCAGCACGATCGCGCCATGGCCGATCCAGACGTCATGGCCGATATGGACGTGATGCTGGCGCCGCCAGTCGAAGAACTCGGTGTCGTCGCTCTCGCCTTCGAAATAGGCGCTCGAACGATAGGTGAAGTGCGCCTGCGTGGCGCGGTGCATCGGGTGATTGCCCGGATTGATCCGCGTCATCGCCGCGATCGAGCAGAATTTTCCGATGGTGGTGTAGGTGATCTGGGCGTCGTTCACGACATAGGAGTAATCGCCCATCGTCACTTCGTGCAGCATCGTGCGGGCACCGACCTCTGTGTAGGCCCCAAGCCTGGTGTCGTGCAGCTTCGCCGAGGGATCGATGGTCGGCTGGACCGAAAGAGCTTTGGCGGCCATGTTGCATCCGAACGAGAGGGCGAGCGTTTCTCTTCGAGCGGCTTGATGACAATGTCATGACGACGCGATGACAGGGGATGAACAGGGGATGAGGTGTGTAGGATCGCCGCAGCGCAACGTCCGTGTCACACAAGTGTCAAGCGCCGGCGTTAGCGGTGGGTCCCAGCTACTCTGGAGCCCTGCATGCTGGTGGTTGAAGGTCTGACGTGTCGCTTCGGCGTGAAAGCCGCGGTGGACGACGCTTCGTTTCAAGTCTCTCCCGGCGGTTTCGTCGGCGTGATCGGACGGTCCGGCGCCGGCAAGTCGACCCTGCTGCGGACCATCAACCGTCTCGCGACGCCTTCGCAGGGACGCATCCTGTTCGACGGACTCGACGTCACCGCGCTGCGCGGCAAGGAGCTGCGGCAGTGGCGGGCGCGCTCGGCGATGATCTTTCAGCAGTTCAACCTGGTCGGCCGGCTCGATGTTCTCACCAACGTCCTGATGGGACGGCTCGCGACGATGCCGGCCTGGCGCTCGCTGTCGCAGACATGGCCCGAGCAGGACAAGGCGCTGGCGATGTCCGCGCTCGAGCAGTTCGATATCGCCCCGCTCGCAGCCCAGCGCGCCGATCAGCTCTCCGGCGGCCAGCAGCAGCGCGTGGCGATCGCCCGCGCCCTGGTGCAGCAGCCCGACATCATTCTCGCCGACGAGCCTATCGCCTCGCTCGACCCGCGCAACACCAAGATCGTGATGGATGCGCTGCTGCGCATCAACAAGCATTTCGGCATCACCGTGCTCTGCAACCTGCATTCGCTCGATCTGGCGCGCAGCTATTGCGACCGGCTGATCGGCATGGCGCAGGGTCGCGTGGTGTTCGACGGCGCGCCGGCCGAGTTGACCGAGCACGTTGCGCGCGAGCTCTACGATCTCGAAGCCGCCGATGTCATGGGCGGCACGCCTGCACCGGTGCGACAGGGCATTCCGGCGCTTGGAACGGCGGCCGCCGCCTGAGCTGCGCCGCTTCAGGACTCACCAGTTTTGCGTCAACCGACCTCAACCAATGAAGAGGCTATCATGATTACTCGCAGATTGATTCTTGCCGGCGCCGCCGCGCTCGCGTTCACGACTTCCGCGTCCGCCGAAGACTGGAAGGCCAAATATCCCGAGCTGACCTTCGCGGTCATTCCGGCGGAAAACGCCTCGGGCGTCACCGAGCGCTGGGCGCCGTTCATGAGCTATCTCTCCAAGGAACTGGGCGTGAAAGTCACGCTGCGCATCGCCAACGACTACGCTGCCGTGATCGAAGGCCAGCGCGCCGGCAACATCCACATCGCGAGCTACGGCTCTGCCTCGTTCGCCCGCGCCCGCCTGACCGGCGTCAAGACCGACGCCTTCGCCAACGACATCAATTCCGACGGCTCGACCGGCTACTACTCGGTGTTCTTCGTCAAGACGAGCAGCCCCTACAAGAGCATCGACCAGCTCAAAGGCAAGAACCTCGGCCTGGTCGACCCGAACTCGACCTCCGGCAACAACGTGCCGCGCTTCGAGCTCGACAAGATGGGCATCGCGGATGCCGACACCTATTTCAGCAAGGTCGTCTTCACCGGCAGCCATGAGAACGCGATCCTGGCGCTGGCGCAGGGCACTGTCGACGTTGCCGCCAACCAGTGGACCAGCGATGACGATTCGACGCTGGCGCAGATGCTGACCAAGGGCATGCTGAAGAATGCCGACGGTTCGGCGATGAAGAAGGACGATTTCCGCATCATCCACAAATCGGCGCCGATCATCAACGGTCCCTATGCCTACAATTCCGACCTGCCGGAAGAGGCCAAGGCCGCCATCGCCAAGGCGTTCTTCGACGCGCCGGTCAAGGACAAGGCGGCTTTCGATCGCCTCCAGGACGGCCAGAAGAAGGGTTTCCATCCCGCGACCACCAAGGATTGGGATGGCACGATCGAGCTGATCAAGTTCGTTGATGCGCTGCGTAAGAAGAAGGCGTCCTGAGTTTCGGGACGATGCCACTGGAGCCGGGTCGATGGACCCGGCTCTTTCTCTTTGATCGACCACCTTTCCTGATCAGATGACCGTCGCGGTTTCGATCCTTCCCGAGCAGCAGCTCGCCGTGCTCAACGCCGCCTATCGCCAGGCGGTCGCGCGCAGGCGGCTCCGACTCCTGTTTGGAGCCGTGATCTTCGCCGCTGCATTGCTTCTCGCTGCGATCGGCGCGGAAGTGAATTTGCCTACGCTGTTCGCTCATTTCGGCAACTTCATCAGCTATTTCGACCGCATCCTCACGCTCGACAGCGGACAGCGGGTCTGGACCGATGTCGGCGAGTGGCTGTGGGGCTGGCGCAAATGGCTGAGGATGCTGGGCGAGACCCTGCTGATCTCCTATGTCGGCACGCTGATCGGCGCGACTTTTGCATTCTGCCTGAACTTCCTCGCGGCTGAAAACACCTCGCCCGCGCCCTGGCTGCGCTTCGTGGTGCGGCGCCTGCTCGAATTCGCCCGTACGGTACCCGGCATCGTGTTTGCGCTGATCTTCGTGATCGCCTTCGGGCTCGGGCCGATGGCGGGCGTGCTGGCGATCGCAATCCACTCCACCGGCGCGCTCGGCAAGCTGTTCTCGGAGATCGTCGAGAATGCCGACATGAAGCCGGTCGAAGGCGTCCGCTCGACCGGCGCAAGCTGGCTTGCCTGTATGCGCTTCGCCATCCTGCCGCAGGTCATGGCAGGCTATGCCAGCTACGCGCTGCTGCGTTTCGAGATCAACGTCCGCGAGGCCTCCGTGATGGGCTTTGTCGGTGCCGGTGGCATCGGCCAGGAGCTCGTCGTCGCCATCCGCAAGTTCTACTACTCCGACGTCAGCGCGATCCTGCTCACCATCATCGTCACGGTCTTCATCATCGACATCAGCACCGGCTGGCTGCGCGGCCGCCTGTTCGGCAAGGAGGCGCGGACGTGACGGGACCGCAGGAGACCGATACCGCGGCGCTTCGCGCGCGCTATCCTGACGTGTTCGACCGGCCGGCCTCGGCGCGGCTCGCCATGCCGGCGATGATCGTCGCGGCGCTCGCGATCCTGATTTACGGCCTCGTCGATCTCGACTTCTCGCCGTCGCGGTTCGTCGCGGGCCTCAACCAGCTCGGCTGGATCAGCCTGATGATGATCCCGCCGGATCCCGGCTCGTCGCTGCCGGTCTATCTGAAGGCGCTGGGCGAGACGCTGTCGATCGCGCTGCTCGGCACGACGCTCGCCGCGCTGTTCGCACTGCCGGTCAGTCTTCTTGCCGCCCGTAATGTCGTGCCGTCGAGCATTTTGCGCTTCCCGATTCGACGTTTCCTGGATTCGATCCGCGGCGTCGACACGCTGATCTGGGCGCTGGTATGGATCAACGTAGTCGGGCTCGGCCCGTTTGCCGGCGTGCTCGCCATTGCCGTGTCGGATTTCGGCGCGTTTGGAAAACTGTTCTCGGAGGCGATCGAGGGCGCCGACCAGAAGCAGGTCGAGGGCATCCGCGCCTCCGGCGGCAGTGCGCTGCACGAGATCCGCTTCGGTCTGCTGCCGCAGGTTTTGCCCGTGATCGCCGGCCAAGTGCTCTATTTCATCGAGTCGAACACGCGTTCGGCTACCATCATCGGAATCGTCGGTGCCGGCGGCATCGGCCTCCAGCTCGCCGAGCAGATCCGCGTGCTGGAATGGCAGAAAGTGTCGTTCCTGATCCTGATGATCCTGGTCGCGGTCGCCGCGATCGATTTCGTTTCGGGCAAATTGCGGTTTGCGATTATTGGGCGAAGGGCGGTGGCCTGATCACCGATTTCGTAGGGTGGGCAAAGCGAAGCGTGCGCACCACTTCAATCGCGACGTTGGATAGATGGTGGGCACGGCGCAAGCGCGCCTTTGCCCACCCTACGATTCTTCACCCGTTCTCCACCAGAAATTCCACCCGCTCCGCGGCAAAGCGCGAATGCTTGGTCACCAGCGGCTTGCCGTCGAGATCGTGGTCGGTGGCATCGACCACCAGGATCGGTCGTCCCAGCGCCAGATCGAGCCGCGCGGCGTCAGTGGCGTCGACGATGCCGGCGGTGATCCGGGTCGCGCCCCGGCGATAGTCGCGGACGCCGTAATGCTCGAGCAGTTTCGTCATCGAGCGGGTCGCAGCAAAGACGTCGCCCGCACCCGGGAACAGCTGCGCCGACAGCCACGTCGTGGAGACGCAGATCGGCGTGCGGTCGGCGAGGCGCATCGCCTCGATCCGCACCAACGGTGCGCCGGCCTTCAATCCAAGTTCCCGCGCGAGTTCGCGGGTCGCCACATCATCGGACGCTTCGATCAAGCGGCCATGCGGTTCGCGGCCGTCCGCGCCGACGATCTCGGAGAAACGGGTCCGCGAGCGCAGTGGATAAGCGAGCTTCTGCGCCTCGACATAGGTTCCGCTGCCGCGTTCGGCCCGCACGATGCCGCGCTCGGCAAGCGCGGCCAGCGCGCGTCGCACGGTGTGGCGGTTCACGCGATAGGTTTCGGCGATCTCCACCTCGCCCGGCAGCTTGTCGCCGGCCGCAACGCGGCCGTCGGCGATGCCGCGCTCGATGCCGTCGGCAACGAGGCGCCACAACGCCACGCCGGAGGAGGCTGTGTCCTGCATGCTCATGTGGCTCGGAAGCTACTCCAGAAATCACGCCTTTGTCACGAAACAGTCATGGCGCTCCCGTATGAAGTTGTCTAGTATCATAGACAACTTGGATTCGGCAAGTTCTGCAGAAAGTTTCGGTAGATCTGGTGACCCAGCACAACAATCAGCAAGCCCAGCGCAAGGCCGCAATGGCCGTGCTGGCGCACGCGGAGGCGGGCGAGATCGCCGCTCGCCTCCGCGCTCTCGCTTTGCCGGCGCATCAGGATCTGCGCGCGCCGGAAAACGGCCTCGTCATGCTGCGCGGCCGGGTCGGCGGCGACGGTGCGCCATTCAATCTCGGCGAAGCGACGGTGTCGCGGGCTGCGGTGCGGCTTGCGAGCGGCGAGGTCGGTTTCGGTTACACGCTCGGTCGCGACGGTGAGAAGGCGCGGCTGATTGCGCTGTGCGATGCGCTGGTGCAGTCCAGCGATTTCAGTGGCGCGGTGGAGCGGGACATCATCGCGCCGTTGCGTGAGCAGCTTATGGTCAGGCGCAAGCAAGCGGCGGCCGAGACCGCTGCGACGAAGGTTGATTTCTACACCATGGTGCGCGGTGAGGGGTGAGATCATGACCACGATTGCGGAACTGCCGCCGGGGTTCGCCGATAAGGTGCTGTCGGCGCAATCGACCTTTCGCTCGGTCATGGACGCGATGGCGCGGCCGGGGTCGGTCCAGCGCATCGTGCCGACATCAGGCGCGCCTCATGTGATGATGCGCGGCACGGCCGCGATCGCGCTGACGCTGTTCGATCACGACACGCCGCTCTGGCTCGATGCGCGCATGTCGGAAAGCACCGACGTGACAAAATGGCTGAAGTTCCACACGGGCGCGCCGGTGGTGCAGGATTCCTCGATCGTCAGCTTCGCGCTGATCAGCGAAGGCGGGGCGCTGCCTTCGCTCGAGCGCTTCGCGCTCGGCACCAGCGAATATCCGGACCGGTCGACCACGCTGATCCTTCAGGTCGAGAGCCTGCATTCGGGGCGCAGCTTCGAGCTGCGCGGTCCCGGCATCGACGGCGTCGCGACGCTCAAGGCCTCGATCAAGCCGTTCGACCTGTTCGAGCGACTTCGTATTAACGAAGCGCTGTTTCCGCGCGGCATCGATGTGGTCCTGGTCGCGGATGATGCCGTGGTTGCGGTCCCGCGCACCACGCGCGTCGTGAGCAAGGGAAGCTAAGCATGTATGTCGCAGTCAAAGGCGGCGAACGCGCCATCGAGAACGCCCATCGCCTGCTCGCCAGTGCGCGGCGCGGCGATCAAAGCGTGCCGGAAATTTCCCTCGACCAGATTTCGGAGCAGCTTGGCCTCGCCGTGGACCGCGTCATGAGCGAAGGCTCGCTCTATGACCGCGAGCTCGCGGCGCTCGCGATCAAGCAGGCGCGCGGCGATTTGATCGAGGCGATCTTCCTGATCCGCGCCTTCCGCGCCACGCTGCCGCGCTTCGGCGCGAGCGAGCCGGTCGAGACCGGCGCGATGCGGGTGCAGCGGCGGGTGTCCTCGACCTTCAAGGACATTCCCGGCGGCCAGATCCTTGGCCCCACCTTCGATTATACCCACCGCCTGCTCGATCCCTCGCTCGCCGAAGGCTTCGTACCGGAAGCGCCGGCGACGGCCGAAGCATCGACAGTGCCCACGCCGCGGGTGACGGATATTCTCGGCCGCGACGGCCTGATCGAGCCCTCCCCGCAGGCCGAAGAGGGCGCCAGCGTCGGCGATCTCACCCGCGAGCCGCTGAATTTTCCTGCCGATCGTGACCTGCGCCTGCAAAACCTTGCGCGTGGCGACGAAGGCTTCTTGCTCGCGATGGGCTATTCCACCCAGCGCGGCTACGGCCGCAACCACCCCTTCGCCGGCGAGATCCGCTTCGGCGAGGTCGAAGTCGAATTTTCGGCGGAAGACGTCGGCTTCGCCGTGCCGCTCGGTTCGATCGAACTCACCGAGTGCCAGATGGTCAATCAATTCAAGGGCTCCGCGACCGAAGCGCCGTGCTTCACCCGCGGCTATGGCCTCGCCTTCGGCCAGAGCGAGCGCAAGACGATGTCAATGGCGCTGGTCGACCGCGCGTTGCGCGCGCGCGAGCTCGGCGAGGAGGCACTCGCCCCCGCACAAGATGAAGAATTCGTGATGTCGCATTCGGACAACGTCCAGGCGACCGGCTTCGTCGAGCATTTGAAGCTGCCGCATTATGTCGACTTCCAGTCCGAGCTCGGCCTGTTGCGCAAGCTGCGCCAAGAGTTTTCTGAAGCGTTTGCGGAGGCCAATGCGCCTGACGCCATGAAGGAGGCCGCGGAATGAACGCGCCTACCTATAATTTCGCCTATCTCGACGAACAGACCAAACGGATGATCCGCCGGGCGATCCTCAAGGCGATCGCGATCCCCGGCTATCAGGTGCCGTTCGCCAGCCGCGAAATGCCGATGCCCTATGGCTGGGGCACCGGCGGCGTGCAGGTGACGGCCGCGCTTCTTGGTCCGCAGGACGTGCTCAAGGTGATCGACCAGGGGTCTGACGACACCACCAACGCGATCTCGATCCGAAAGTTCTTTGCCAAGACCGCCGGCGTCGCCACGACGACGGCCACAGAAGATGCGACCGTGATCCAGACCCGTCACCGCATCCCGGAGACGTCGCTGCACGCAAATCAGGTGCTGGTCTATCAGGTGCCGATCCCCGAGCCTTTACGTTTCCTCGAGCCGCGCGAGACGGAGACGCGGCGCATGCATGCGCTCGCCGAATACGGCCTGATGCATGTCAAGCTCTACGAGGACATCGCCCGCTTCGGCCACATCGCGACGGCTTACGCCTATCCGGTGAAGGTCAATGCGCGCTACGTGATGGACCCCTCGCCGACGCCGAAATTCGATAATCCCAAGATGGACAATTGCCCGGCGCTGCAATTGTTCGGCGCCGGCCGCGAAAAGCGCATCTACGCGATCCCGCCCTATACGCAAGTCGTGTCGCTCGACTTCGAAGACCATCCCTTCGAGCCGTATCGCTTTAATGCGCCTTGCGCGCTATGCGCCGCGGAAAATTCCTATCTCGACGAGATCGTCACCGACGACAAGGGCGGCCGCATGTTCGTCTGCTCCGACACCGATTATTGCGAGGGCCGCCAGGCCGCCGGCCACCACGGCAGCCTCAGCGCCGCGCCGTACAAGGAGAAGGCGCAGGAGGCACCGAATGGCTGATCAAGACATGCTCGAAAACGACGAGCCGCTGCTGGTCGCAAAATCCCTCAGCAAGTCCTACGGCCGGATCGCCGCATGCCGCGACGTGTCCTTTGCGCTCTATCCCGGCGAGGTGCTGGCGATCGTCGGCGAATCCGGCTCGGGCAAATCGACGCTGCTTCAGCTCCTGTCAGGTCAGCTCGCGGCCAGCGGCGGCCAGGTGTCCTACCGGATGCGCGACGGCGTCGCCCGCGATCTTGCCACGCTGGGCGAAGCCGAGCGGCGGTTTCTGTTTCGCACCGATTGGGGTTTCGTCCACCAGGATCCCGCGCAGGGTCTGCGCATGGCGGTCTCGGCCGGCGCCAATGTCGGCGAGCGGCTGATGGCAGTGGGCTGGAATCATTACGGCCGCATCCGTGATACCGCGTCGGACTGGCTGACCCGCGTCGAGATCGACATCGCACGCATCGACGATGCGCCGCGCACCTATTCCGGCGGCATGCGCCAGCGCCTCCAGATTGCCCGCAACCTCGTCACCGAGCCGCGGCTGGTGTTCATGGACGAGCCGACTGGCGGCCTCGACGTTTCCGTCCAGGCCCGCCTGCTCGACCTCGTGCGCAGTCTCGTCGCCGAGCTGCACCTCGCGGTCATCATCGTCACCCATGATCTCGCGGTCGCGCGCCTGCTGTCGCATCGCGTGATGGTGATGAAGGGCGGCCGCGTCATCGAGACCGGCCTCACCGACCAGGTGCTCGACGATCCCCGCGAGCCCTACACCCAGCTCCTCGTCTCCTCGATTCTGCCGCCATGAGCCTTCCCGGAAGAGTTTTTCAATGATCGCCATGATTGACGTCGCCAACACCAACAAGACCTTTACGATGCACCTGCAGGGCGGCATCGAATTGCCAGTCGTCAGCGGCGTGACCTTCCACGTCAATCCTGGCGAATGCGTCGTGCTGTCGGGGCCATCAGGCGCCGGAAAATCGTCGATCCTGAAGATGATCTTCGGTAACTACCGCTGCGACTCCGGCCGCATCGGCATCCGCCATCGCGGCGCGCTGGTCGATCTTGCCACTGCCGAGCCGCGGCAGGTCCTCAACATCCGCCGCGCGACCATCGGCTATGTCAGCCAGTTCCTGCGCGCGGTGCCACGCGTCGCCACTGTCGACGTGGTCGCCGAGCCGCTGATCGTCAACGGCCTGGCTCGTGTCGACGCACAGACGCGCGCGGGCGAGTTGTTGCATCGGCTCAATATCCCCGAGCGGCTCTGGCAGCTTCCGCCCGCGACCTTCTCCGGCGGCGAGCAGCAGCGCGTCAACATCGCGCGCGGCTTCATCTCGGATCTGCCGATCCTGCTGCTGGACGAGCCTACCGCCTCGCTGGATGCCGCCAACCGCGCCGTCGTGGTCGAGCTGGTCGCCGAAAAGAAACGCCGGGGCGTCGCCATGGTCGCCATTGTCCATGACGACGAAATCCGTCATCAGATTGCCGACCGCATCGTCGACGTCACCAGCTTCGCCGCCGCGGCCTGAAGGAAATGGATATGAACGCCAAGAAGGACATCGTGATCGCCAACGCCAGGATCGTGCTGGCGGAGCGGGTGATCGAGCAGGGCTGGCTTGCTCTCGCCGATGGACGCATTGCCGAAATCGGTGAGGGCAGGGCGCCCGCCGGGGCCGAGGATGCCGCCGGCGATCTGATCATGCCCGGCCTGATCGAGCTCCACACCGATCACCTCGAGGCGCATTACGTGCCGCGGCCAAAAGTGTTCTGGAATCCGGTCGCCGCCGTCGTCTCCTATGACGGCCAGCTCGCGACATCGGGCATCACCACGGTGTTCGACTCGCTCCGGGTCTGGCGCGAGGATGGCGCCGAGGAAGTCGACGGACGCGCCGGCACGCTCGCCGCCGCGATCACCACCGCACGCGATGCCAATTTGCTGCGTGCCGATCACTTCCTGCATTTGCGCTGCGAAATCCCGATGCCGAGCGTGGTCGAGGAGGCCATGGAGCTGATCGACCGTCCCGACGTGCGGCTGATGTCGCTGATGGACCACACCCCCGGCCAGCGCCAGTTCCGCGACGAAGGCAAGCTGCGCGACTATTATCGCGGCAAGGGCGGCGGCAAGACCGATGCCGAGCTCGACCAGCTGTTCGCGAAGCGCTTCGAATATCAGAAGGCCTATGCGGCGACCAACATGCGCGAGATCGTGGCGCTGGCACACAAGTACAAGATCCCGCTGGCGAGCCATGACGATACCACCGAGGAGAACGTCGTGGACGCCGTGCGCGATGGCGTTTCGGTCGCGGAATTTCCGACCACGCTGGAGGCCGCGCGCGGCCTGCACGAGGCCGGCATCGACATCCTGATGGGCGCGCCGAACGTCGTGCGCGGCGGCTCGCATTCCGGCAACATCGCCGCGGTCGATCTCGCTCGCGAAGGCCTGCTCGACATCCTGTCGTCGGACTACATTCCCTCGAGCCTTCTGATGGCCGCGCTACATTTGCCGGAGCATGTGCCTGCCATCAGTCTTGCGGCGGCGATCCGCACGGTGACGAAGGCGCCCGCCGAGGCAGTCGGCCTGTCCGACCGCGGCGAGATCGCGGTCGGCAAGCGTGCCGATTTGATCCGCGTGCATGTTGCGGGCAGCGTCCCCGCGGTCCGCAGCGTCTGGCGCGAGGGGAGCCGCGTCGCATGAGCGAGGCCGCGACCGTGGCGGAGGACGAGACGGATGCGATCGGCCCTGGCCGGCTCGTGCTCGTGGTCGGCCCCAGCGGTGCCGGCAAGGACACGCTGCTGCGGCTGGCGCAGGCAGCATGCATCGAGGATCACGACATCGTCTTTCCGCGCCGTGTCGTGACGCGCGAATCCTCAGCCGACGAAGACAATGTCGCGGTGAGCCCTGACGAATTCCGGCGCGCGCTCGAGCGTGGGGATTTCGCCGTGCATTGGGAAGCGCATGGGCATTGCTACGCGCTGCCGCTCGACCTCAACGATGATATTCGTGCCGGACGCGCCGTCGTGGCCAATGTTTCGCGCACGGTGATCGGCGCGCTACGCCAGACCTATGCAAACGTCGTGGTGGTCGCGATCACGGCGCCACCGGATGTGCTGGCGCAGCGGCTTGCCGCCCGCGCCCGGGACAGCGACGGCAATATCGCGGACCGGCTGACGCGCAGCGTCGGCGACGCATCGGCGCAGGCCGACGTCACCATTCTCAACGCGGGCAGCGCGGAGTATCATGGCCGCCAGCTTCTGCGCGTGATCAGAAATCAAGGCTGGCACGAATAGCCGGCACAACAAGGAGACTGGAATGTCGGTGATCGAAACGGTCGAGCAGCTAGAGGCCATCTACGGCGTCACCAACGACGCCTCGACCGTGAAAGTCGCCGACCACGTCACCCCGCTCTATCGGGCCTTCATCGAAAAGGCGCCGTTCGCCGCGCTCGCCACCATCGGACCCGAGGGGATCGATTGCTCGCCGCGCGGCGATCTCTCCGGTTTCGTCCGCATTCACGACCCGAAGACGCTGATGCTGCCGGATCGCCGCGGAAACAATCGGGTCGATTCCTTGCGCAACATCGTGCGCGATCCCAGGGTGTCGCTGATGTTCCTGATCCCCGGCTCCGGCAATGCGGTCCGCGCCAATGGCCGGGCCTATGTTTCCATCGATCCCGAACTGCTCGCTTCCTTCAAGGTCGACGGCAAGGCGCCGCGCAGCGTCATGGTGATGACGGTCCACGAAATCTACTTCCAGTGCGCCCGCGCCATCGTCCGCTCCGATCTCTGGAATCCCGACAAGCGCATCGACCCCAAGACACTGCCGACGCCCGGCCAGATCCTCGCCGAGATGAGCGAGAACAAGGTCGGCGGCGCGGAATATGATCGCGCCTGGCGCGAGCGGGCCGCGGCGACGATGTGGTGAGCTCTCTTCCCTCTCCCCCTGCGGGAGAGGGTGGCTCGCCGCGACAGCGGCGAGACGGGTGAGGGGTTCTCTCCGCGCGCGACTCTCTTCAGGATTCGCTGAGGCAACCCCTCATCCGGCGCTTCGCGCCACCTTCTGCCGCAAGGGGAGAAGGAAAGAACTCATCGCGAGATAAATTCGATTGCCTGCGCTCGCGCCCGGAGAAGTGCCGATGCGCGCCGGTGGTAATTATGGATAGCCATTTCATTGACCGATCGCGCCAAACACTCGATAGTCGAGGCATCGAAACTGCTCCTCGAGCCGAAGCCGCGATATGAGAACCGATCAGCAGCGCAATAGGGACGACATGCATGTGTGCATGACGCGGCGCTGTTTCTCGGCGGCCACCGGCGCCTGTTGTTGCTGACCGCCGTCTTCTAGCAGCACCTCACCCAGCAAATCCCGAGACAGGAACGCCGAGATCCCGGCGAACGAGCAGTCATGTCCCGAACTCAATCGAACGCTTACATCATCGAGATCCACGACCGCGCCGCCGGCATCGTCACGAAGGATACGCGCGGCTTCCGCTTCTTCTCCTCCGAGCGTCTGTTCGACAGCCTCGAAGGCAGGCAGTTCCGCTCGGCGCGCGAGGCCGAGCGTGCCGCCCGTGCCGTGTTCTCCGAACGGAGCCGGCGCGCGAATTCTCGCTTCTTTGCCAGCTGAAACCACCGAAAGGACCACATGATGATGACCCGACGATACATCCTCGCAACCAGCCTGCTGCTCGCGACGGCCTTGGCCCCACCTGCGCGCGCGGAGGACAAGCCGGCGGAAATCCGCATCGGTACGCAGAAGGGCGGCTTCTTCCCCGCGGTTCGCCAGCGCCAGACGCTCGAAAGCGCCTTCAAGCCGCTCGGCATCGAGGTCAAATGGATCGACTTCCAGTTTGGTCCGCCGCTGCTGGAGGCCATCAATGTCGGCAGCGTCGATTTCGGGTTCGTCGGTGATACCCCACCGATCTTCGCGCAAGCCGGCGGCGCCAGGATCCGCTACGTTGCGGCGGTGAAGTCGGACGGCGACACTCAGGCGATCATCGTGCCGAAGAATTCACCGATCAAATCGCTCGCAGACCTCAAGGGCAAGCGCGTTGCCTTCGCCAAGGGATCGAGTGCGCACAACCTCCTGGTCGCGTCGCTCGAGAAGGCCGGTCTCGCCTGGTCCGACATCACGCCGGCACCGCTCGCCCCGGCTGATGCGACAGCCGCCTTCATGAAGGGCTCGGTCGATGCCTGGTCGATCTGGGATCCATATCTGGCGCTTGCTGAATTGAAGGAAAGCGCCCGAGTCATCGCCTTCGACAGGGATGTCCACAAGCCGAACGCTTTCTACATCGCCGGGACGGACTTCGTAGAGAAGTATCCTTCGCTGGTGGCAAAGCTCAACGCGAGCTTCGCCTCCGAAGGCGTATGGGCGGAATCTCACCATGAGGAGGTAGCAAAGGCTCAGTCCGAGGCGACCGGCGTCGACATCGAAGCTGTCAGCCGCTTCGTCAACCGCTCCACCTATCGCGTGGTGCCGCTGGATGCAGAGGTGACCAAGAGCCAGCAGGCCGTCGCCGACCGTTTTGCAAAACTGGGCCTGATCCCGAAGCCAGTCAACGTGTCCGACATCGTCTGGAAGTGGACGCCGGGCTCCTGAGGGGACCAGACTTAACTCCGGCGGCGCGCCCTGGTGCGTGCCGCCTTCTTTGCGGCGGCGGAGCGGGCCTTGGCGCCCTTGGTGCGGCTCGCCTTGCGCGCGGTGGCTGAACGCGACGCGGCGGATCGCTGGCTCGCGGCGCGCTTGCCCTGTTTCGACAGTGCGCTGCGCGATGCGGTCGAGCGCGGCTCCTTCTTCAAAACCTTTTCGACGGCCCGCGACACGCGCGGCCGGCGCTTCGCGGTGCGCTTGCCCTGACCGACCTCATAGGCATATTTGGCGCTGCGTCGCGTCGCCTTCTTGACGCGTCCCTTGCGCGGCGGCGGAAGATCGACGCCGGCGCGGCGCGCCTCGGACAGACCGATGGCGATGGCCTGTTTCGTCGAGCGCGCACCATGCTTGCCCTTGCGGATCTTGTCGATCTGGTCCTTGACGAATTCGCCGGCCTGCGTGCTTGCCGATTTACCGGCACGCTTGTCTTGCCTGGCTTTGCGAACGACTTGCTGTCTTGGCATGGGTCCGGTTCCCTCTGGAATTCACAGGGATGTCTGACCGCAACGCGCAAGATGGACGATTGATCCTGTCAGTTCCGTAGCGCCGCCAGCAATTCATCCGGGCGTTCGGCCATGATCATGTGGCCGGCGCCGGGCACGATGACGGTCTTCGCATGCGGGATCGCCGCGGCGAGCGCCCTGCCGGCCTTCACCGGCGTCATCATGTCCCGTTCGCCAAGGATGAGCGTCGTGGGCACCTTCACGCTCGCGGCTGCCTGAAGCGCATTCGCGTAAGCATTGCAGGCCGACAAATCCCGGAACAGCACGCCCGGCTCGCAGTGTTTCAACACGGCCTGCGCGCCGCCATGCATCCACAGGCCCGGTGCGAGGCTGCCGCCGAGCTCGGCGTTGAAGCCGAGCCCCCAGATCGCGACCATGTCGTTTGCATCCTGCGAATTGGCTTCGGCCGCCTTCAGCAGATCCGGGCCGACGGTCATGGTCGCGGCCGTGCCGATCAGGCTGAGCGCGGACACCTTGTCGGGGTGACGTGCGGCCGTCTCCAGCGAGATCAGCGACCCCATGGAATGGCCGATCAGATGCGCTTTCGTCACTCCGGCCGCATCGAGCAGGGCCGCCGTCCAGTCGGCCATCTCGGCGATGCTGCCAAGCGAAGGTCCGGGCGAGCGGCCGTGGCCGGGCAGATCAGGCGCCAGCACGCCAAAGCCGTGATGGGCGAACCAGCGCGTATGCAGCGCCCAGGTCGAATGGTCGAAGCCGGCGCCATGGAGGAAGACGACCGCGGGCAGGGATCTGTCGAAGTCGCGGCCACCGGTTGCGACCAGCACCTCGGCGCCGTTGACGGAGAGCTTCATGGTGTCAGACCTTTTGCGAGATGCGCAGCGCCTGCGCGAGATCGTCGATGATATCGCTTGCGGTCTCGATGCCGACCGAGAGCCGCACCAGCTCCTCGCCGATGCCGGAGGACTTAAGTTGTTCGGCGTCCATCTGCTGATGCGTGGTCGAGGCAGGGTGGATCACCAGCGTCTTGGCATCGCCGACATTGGCGAGATGGCTGATCATGCGCAGCTGCTCGATGAACTTGCGGCCCGCGGGCCGCCCGCCCTTGATGCCGAAGGAGACAATCGAGCCGGCGCCGCGCGGCAGCAACTGTTTTGCCAGCTGGTAGTCCGCGTGATCTTCCAGCGAGGGATGCTGCACCCAATCCACGGCCTTGTTGGACTTCAGTGCTTCCAGCACGAGGTGCGTGTTTTGCATATGGCGGTCCATGCGCACCCCGAGTGTCTCCACGCCCTGCAACAGCTGGAACGCGTTGGTCGGGGATAGACAAGCGCCGAAATCGCGCAGGCCTTCGGTGCGCGCACGCATGATGAAGGCCGCGGTGCCGAACTGCTCGTCGAAGACGATGCCGTGATAACCGCCATAGGGTTCGGTCAGCACGCCGAATCTTCCGGATGAGCGCCAATCAAACCGGCCGCCGTCGACGATGGCGCCGCCGATCGCGATGCCGTGGCCGCCGATCCATTTGGTCGCCGAATGCATGACGATGTCGGCCCCGAGTTCGATCGGACGGCTGAGATAGGGCGTGGCAAAGGTGTTGTCGATCAGCAGCGGAATCTTCGCGTCATGCGCGATCTGCGCGACCTTCGGAATGTCCAGCACCTCGAGCCCGGGATTGCCGATGGTCTCACCGATCACCAGCTTCGTGTTCGGCTTGATCGCCGCGCGGAACGCATCGAGATCGCGCGGTTTCACGAACGTTGTGGTGATGCCGAAGCGCGGCAGCGTGTGCGCGAGCAGGTTGATGGTGCCGCCATAGAGCGAGCTCGATGCGACGATATGGTCGCCGGCGTTCAGAAGCGTCGCGATCGCCAGATGCAGCGCCGCCATGCCGCTCGCTGTGCAGATCGCGCCGACGCCGCCCTCCAGCGCCGCGAGCCGCTCCTCGAGCACGCCGGTGGTCGGATTGGAGATGCGCGTATAGATGTGGCCGGCGCGCTCGAGGTTGAACAGCGCGGCGGCGTGATCGGAGTCCTGGAACACGTAGGACGTGGTCTGGTAGATCGGCACCGCGCGGGCGCCGGTCGCGGGATCCGGATGCTGGCCCGCATGCAGGCTCAGGGTTTCGAAGGCGGGCGGTTTTGGCGCGGGCATGCGTGGCCTCGTTGCTCAGTCGGCGGGAGGCGGCCCTTGTGCCACAAAAATGCGCGCTGCGTCAGCCCATTGACTGCGTTGTCTAACCCCGGATCGCCTGCTCGATGATCCGCGCCTCCCGCAGCAGGATCTCCGCGGCCTCCTGCTCGCGGCGCGGGCCGAGCCTCGTCCGAACGGCGGAGACGGTCATCGCGGCGGCGGGGCGGCCGTCCGGGGTCTTGATCCAGGTGGAGATCGATTTCGTGCCCTGCACGAGACCAATTTCTCTCATGCCATATCCCAGCCGTCTTGCGGCGGTGACCTGGCCCAGCACCGTCGCAGCGTCGGTCCGGTAAGCCTCCAGTCTCTTCTCATTGGCAGCGACGATTTTTCGCGCGTCCTGGGCCGGCATCGCGGCGAGGATGGCAACGCCTGCGCTGGAGACGCCGACCTCGATCGACAGCACCTGGATCGGATAGACACCGATCCTGCGGTCGACGCACAGCGTGTCGTTGCCAGTCCGCACCGTCAGGAACAGCGTGTCGCCGATCTCGGTCGACGCACGTTGCAGCGACGGATTGGCGGCGATCAGCAGCCGCGACGGCCGAGCCCGTGCGAGCGCAAGCTCCGGCACCTGGTTGCCGATCGCGTAGCGGCCGGTTTTGTCATGCCGTTCGACGATACCTTCCTCGATCAGCACGTGGACGATGCGATGCACGGTCGGGCGGGTGAGGCCGGTCGCCCGCACCACCTCTGCCAGCGGCACGCCGTCCTCGCGGCCGGCGGCAAGAATGCGCAGCACCGCGAGCGCGCGGCGGATCGCCTGCGCACCCTGTCGCGGTTCGGTGATGCGGCGGGTGGATTTCGCGGAAGCGGTCTTGTCCATAATATGGACAAGAACGCCACAATTCACTCGACAGGTAAAGCGCGCATCTGGAGATTGCGCTCCGAATCGAGATGCCGTGTACGACGTCAGGCAAATCGACGTAAAATTGGAAGCGCCGCCGGGAGGTTAACATGAGATTAATCTGGATTGCCATCGCTGCCGCAGCGGCGATGCTGACGGGACCGGCGTCCGGCCAGCAATGGCCGTCGCGCAACGTCAAGCTGATCGTGCCCTATCCGGCCGGCGGCAATGTCGACAGCGCCGCGCGCATCATCGCCGACAAGCTCCAGGAAAAGCTTGGCCAGCCCTTCATCATCGAGAACAAGGCGGGCGCCGGCGGCATGATCGCGGGCGAGGCGTTCGCGAAATCCGCGCCCGACGGCTACACGCTGTTCGTCGGCGCCAACGGCCCGGTGCTGTTCGCGACCGAAATCAACAAGCGCGACGTCTACAGCTGGAAGAAGGACTTCCTGCCGATTACGACGATCTCGATGACGCCGCTGGTGCTCGAGGTGCATCCGTCGGTGCAGGCGACGAATTTCAAGGAATTCATCGACCTTGCCAAGCGCGAGCCGGGCAAGTTGACGATGGCCTCGCCCGGTCCCGGCACCACCAACCATCTGCTCAGTGAGCTGATGCAGTCCAGCCTCGACCTGCAATGGGTCACCGCGCACTATCGCGGCAATGCGCCTGCGGTCAACGATCTCTTGGGCGGTCAGGTACAGTTCGCGTTCGACCAGCTCACGGTCAGCCTGCAGCACATCAAGGCCGGCCTGTTCCGGGCGCTGGCCGTCACCAGCCCGCACCGCCTGAAGTCGCTGCCCGATGTCCCGACGTTTGCCGAGCTCGGCTACAAGGATTTTGACGGCCAGACCTTCACCGGCCTGTTCGCACCGGCAGGCACGCCGGCGCCCGTGATCGACAAGCTGCACGACGCGTTGACCGCGATCCTGAAGGACCCCGCCGTGGCCGACAAGTTCGAGAAGCTCGGCGGAGAAGCCGTCGCGATGACGCCCGATGAATTCAGGGCCTATCTCGAGCGCGAGGACGCCAAATGGATTCCGATCGTGCGCAAGGCCAACATCAAGGCGGATTGATCGATGCGGATCGACCCCACCGAGCTCGGCGCCGAGCGCATCTACCGGCTGATGACCGGCATCGTGGTGCCGCGTCCGATCGCCTGGGTGACGAGCCTGTCCCGCGCAGGCGTGCTCAACCTCGCGCCGTTCAGCGCCTTCACCTTCGTCTCGCAGAAGCCGCCGATGCTGGCCATCAGCGTCGGCCGCAAGGGCGCCGACTACAAGGACACCGCGCACAACATTCTCGACACCGAGGAATATGTGATCCACATCGCCGATACCCCGCTGATGCAGGCCGTGCACGACTCGTCGGTCGAGCATCCGCCTGAGATCAGCGAGGTCGCGGAGCTTGGCCTCGAGACGCTCCCGAGCGAGCGCATCAAGGTGCCGCGGCTGAGTATTGCACCGGTTGCGATGGAATGCCGCTTCCGGCAGTGCCTGGAATTCGGCGACGCCCGCAGCCGCCTGATCGTCGGCGAAGTCGTGATGTTCCACCTCCGCGACGGCCTCGTGAACGACGGCAAGGTCGAAACCGCGGCGCTCGATCCGATCGCGCGCATCGGCGGACCGCGCTACGCCCGGCTCGGCGAGATCGTGACGCTGCGCGGCGTGTTCCAGACCCCCAAATCGAAAGACTGAGCGCGCTGCCCCGGCAGCACCTCAAGACCATTGGAGAACGACCATGCGACTCCTAAGCTATCTCTTGGACGGAGAGCCGCGCTATGGTGCCGCCATCGAAGGCGGTGTCGTCGACCTGACCCGGCGGATCGGCCGCGACTTCTCTGACCTGAGGGCGCTGATCGCGGCCAATGCGCTGGCCGACGCGCAGGAAGCCGTCGCCGGACAAAAGCCGGACTACACGCTCGACGATCTCGTGCTGCTTCCGCCGGTGCTGTCGCCGGAAAAGCTCTGGTGCATCGGCGTCAATTACGCCGAGCGCAATGCGGAGTATAAAGACAGCTCCGATCTGCCCAAATATCCCAGCCTGTTCGTGCGCAGCATGTCCTCGATGACGGGCTCCGGTCAGCCGCTGGAGAAGCCTGAGGTCTCGGATCAGCTCGATTACGAAGGCGAACTCGTCATCGTGATCGGCCAGGGCGGCCGCCACATTCCGCGCGAAAAGGCGTGGGCGCACATCTTCGGCATGACGCTGTGCAACGAGGGCACGATCCGCGACTGGCTGCGCCACGGCAAGTTCAACGTCACCCAGGGCAAGAATTTTGATCGCTCCGGCAGCATCGGTCCGTGGATCGTCACGTCGGACGAGCTCGACCCGCGCGGGCCTCATGACATTACCACGCGCGTCAACGGCGAGGTGCGGCAGCAGGACACCACCGAGCGGCTGATGTTTCCGTTCGACTTTCTGATCTCCTATCTCTCCACCTTCGCAACCCTCAAGCCCGGCGACATGATCGTGACGGGCACGCCGACCGGCGCCGGCGCCCGCTTCGACCCGCCGCGCTGGCTGAAAGTCGGCGATGTCGTTGAGGTCGAATCCAGCCGCATCGGCGTGCTGCGCAACACCGTGGCTGCGGAGAGTTAAGTCATGCTGGACACCGCCACGATCGAACGCCTTGCCGCGCGGCTCGACGAAGCCGAGCGCAGCAAGACGCTGATCACGATGTTCACCAAAGACTATCCCGATTTCAGCATCGAGGATGCCTATGCCGTTCAGCGCGCCTGGACCAAACTCCAGCTCGGACGCGGCCGGGTCATCAAGGGCCACAAGATCGGCCTGACTTCGAAGGCGATGCAGAACGCGGTCGGCATCTCCGAGCCGGATTACGGCGTGCTGTTCGCCGACATGTTCTATTCCGATGCCACGCCGATTCCGTTCGACCGTTTTCACGCGCCGCGCATCGAGGTCGAGCTCGCCTTCGTGCTGAAGGCGCCGCTGCGCGGGCCCGGTTGCACCATCTTCGACGTGCTCAACGCCACCGACTACGTGACCCCGGCGCTGGAAATCCTGGAGACGCGCATGCACCGCGTCGATCCCGACACCGGCAAGGCGCGAAAGATGATGGACACGATCTCGGACAACGCGGCGAATGCCGCGCTGGTGCTCGGCGGCCGGCCGTTCCGCCCGATGGACGCGGACATGCGCTGGATCGGCGCGCTGTTGTTCCGCAACGGCGAGGTCGAGGAGACCGGGCTTGCGGCCGGCGTGCTCAATCATCCCGCCAACGGCATCGCCTGGCTCGCCAACCGCCTGGCGCCGCATGACGAGCATCTCGCCGCCGGCGAGGTGGTGCTGGCGGGGTCGTTCACGCGTCCGGTCGACATCCGCCGCGGCGACACGTTTCATGCCGACTACGGCGCGTTCGGCTCAGTGTCGTGCCAGTTCGTCTGAACCAATAAGCAAGAGGGAGCGCATCATGACCGGTCACACGCGGCGCAAGAGCATCCATATCGGCGGCTTCAAGCACGCCAACCCGATTCCGAACGCCTGCCGCATCGGCAATCTCGTGATGTCGGGTGTCATCCTCGGCCGCGATGCGGCTGGCGCGATGCCCGAGAGTCTCGACGCGCAATGCGCCAACATGTTCGCGCATATGAAGGCGACGGTGGAGGCCGCGGGCGGCTCGACGGACGACATCATCAAGATGACCGTGTGGCTGAAGGACCGTACGCAGCGCGGCCCGGTCAATGTCGAATGGCTGAAGATGTTTCCGGACGAGCATTCGCGCCCGGCGCGCCACGCGCTGCCGATGGACAATATGGATGGCGGCGCGCTGGTGCAGTGCGACTTCACCGCCGTAATCGACTGAGGGAGTTTCGCGCATGCCGACCTATCTGCCGTTCGACCCGAACCCGCGCCGCCCGGTCAAGGCGCCGCCGCCCAAAACCGTCGACAGCCAGTTTCACGTGCTCGGCCCCATCGACAAATATCCGGAGCGTCCGGGTGCGGCCTATCGGATGCCGACCGCGACCTGGGAAGCGGCGCTGCGCGTGCACAAGACGCTCGGCATCGAGCGCGGCATCATCGTGCAGACCACGACCTACGGCGCCGATCATGCCGTCGTGCTCGACGGTCTCGCCGCGATGGGCCCGAACTATCGCGGCTGCGCCAACGCGCTGGTGTTCGCGGAGGCGAACGACACTTATCTCGCCAAGCTGCATGATGCAGGTGTCCGCGGCGCGCGCTTCAGCTTCCGCCAGGAGCTCGGCGCCGTGCTGTCGGATGCCGATTTCGCCCGCGCGATTGCGCGCATCCGCGAGCTCGGCTGGTACGTCAAGATCCAGCCCGAGAAGGACGGCATCGTTTCCAGCGTCGCCAAATACGAGAATCTCGACGTGCCCGTGCTGATCGACCACATGGCGCGTCCCGATCCGGAAGCCGGCAGGAACGATCCGAATTTGCGCAAGATGCTCGAACTGCTCGCCAAGGGCAATTTCTGGGTGATGCTGTCGCTCGGCGAGAAGACCTCGAAGCGCGGTGCGCCTTACGACGACGTCATCCCGATCGCGCGCGCCTATATCGAGGCCGCAGTCGACCGCTGCGTCTGGGCCAGCGACTGGCCGCATCCGGTCTCGGTCAAGCAGCCGCCCAACGACGCCGATCTGCTCGAGCTGATGTACCGCTACGCGCCTGATCAGGCGGAGCTGGAGAAGATTTTGGTGCACAATCCGGCCAAGCTGTTCGGCTTTCCGGCTTAGGGCGAGATGAGCTGAAGCCGAGTCGAGTTTAACCGCGAATACCGCTCTCTCCGTTCCCTCCCCCTTGTGGGGGAGGGGCAGGGAGGGGGGTGCCACGCGGGGATTCTTTCCTTCGCGCACCGGCCCTGAGCGCATCATCTACAACCAGCACCTTTTCCTGGGCTACCCCCCTCCCTAGCCCTCCCCCACAAGGGGGGAGGGAACGCACCTTTGTCGGGCGACAAACTCTGCGCTCACCCCGCCAGCCGATCCCTTACCCCAGCCGCGATCTCGAACGAGTGCAGTCGCGCAACGTGATCGTAGATCTGGCCCGTGGTCATCAGTTCGTCCGCGCCGGTCTCGGCGATCAGAGCCTTCAGCTTCGCTTCGACCATGTCAGGCGAGCCGACCGCCGAGCACGACAGCGACTGGCCGGCCATGGCCTTCTCGGCCGGCGACCACAGCGCGTCCATGTCGTCGACCGGTGGCGGCAGCGGGCCGGGCGTGCCGCGGCGCAGATTGATGAATTGCTGCTGCAGCGAGGAGAACATGCGCTGCGCGCCCGCGTCGCTGTCGGCGGCGAACACGTTGACGCCCACCATCGCATAGGGCTTGTCGAGCTGCGCCGAGGGTTCGAAGCGCGCGCGATACTCCCGCAGCGCCGGCATCATCATCTGAGGCGCGAAATGCGAGGCGAACGCGAACGGCAGGCCGAGCATGCCCGCGAGCTGCGCACCAAAGGTGCTGGATCCCAGGATCCACAGCGGCACCTTCGTCCCCATGCCCGGCACGGCGCGGATGGTCTGGTTCGGCTTGACGTCGCCGAGCAGCGCCTGCAACTCCAGCACGTCCTGCGGAAAATTCTCGGAGCTGGTGGCGAGATCGCGGCGCAGCGCGCGTGCGGTGAACTGGTCGGTGCCCGGCGCCCTGCCGAGCCCAAGATCGATCCGCCCGGGAAAGAGCGAGGCCAGCGTGCCGAACTGCTCGGCGATGACCAGCGGTGAATGGTTCGGCAGCATGATCCCGCCGGAGCCAACGCGGATGGTTTTGGTGCCGCCCGCGACATGCCCGATCACCACCGACGTCGCCGCGCTCGCGATGCCCGTCATGTTGTGATGCTCGGCCAGCCAGAACCGTTTGTAGCTCCAACCCTCGGCGCGCCGCGCGAGATCGAGCGAATTGCGGAACGCTTGTGACGCGTCGCCACCCTGGCGGATGGGCGCGAGGTCGAGCACGGAGAAGGGGATCATTTCGGTACCGAAGTGGAGGAGGATGACGCGCGGCGGCTGAGAATACATGTAGTGTCGGCGCGTAGGATGGGTAGAGCGCAGCGAAACCCGTCATGCGTCTTCATCGAACAAGGCTCGATGGGTTTCGCTGCGCTCTACCCATCCTACGAAGCTGTTCGAGCGGCCTAAACCCCATTCACAACACCGTCAT
The DNA here is from genome assembly GCF_055811255.1 of Bradyrhizobium sp. MI1.11. Lineage (NCBI taxonomy): Bacteria > Pseudomonadati > Pseudomonadota > Alphaproteobacteria > Hyphomicrobiales > Nitrobacteraceae > Bradyrhizobium > Bradyrhizobium sp. MI1.11. Next base: position 28,940 of record NZ_JBVVPM010000020.1, on the reverse strand, counting down.
CGCGCCCCGTTCCACCCCTCGCCCCAACTGGGCGTCTCGCGTCTGTTGTTGTACCATTGCCAGAGCCCTGCTCTGTTGCAGGAGGAACCGACATGACCACGGTCCTACTCAATCGCCGCAACCTCCTTGCCGCTGGCGGCTCGATCGTCGCCACCGGGATTTTGGCAACCGGCGTTCCCGGCCTGCTGTTGCCTGCCCGTGCGGACGGCCTCGCGCCGACCGAGACGATGTCGGGCGGCGCGAACAATTACCGCAAGGGCGCAGCGATCGTGGAGCGGATCGGCAAGGGCGGCTTCTGGATGAGCGGTACCGTGCGCCGCGCCGGCGCCGGCGCGCCGCTCGCAAGCCAGCGCATCCAGATCTGGGCGCACACCACCGAGGGACAAGAGCACGAGCCGCAAAGCCATGGCGCCACGCTCACCGACAAGGACGGCAAGTTCCGGCTCGAGATGCCGCAGATCATTCCCATCTTCGGCCAGCCGCATGGCCATCTCGCCTATGACAGCGGCGAGTTCAAAACCGTCTTCCTGCGGCCGGTGATGCGGAGCCCAAAGGAAACCAGCCTGGAAGCGCATTTCGTGCTGCAGCCGGCCTGACCGCATTGCGAATGAAAGGGTGGCGATCGGCCCGGGCGCCCCTGATCTGGGTCGCCCTTGCCTTGGCCATCGGCGTGCCGATCGCCGCCGCCGCAACAAGCGAGCAACTCGCATGGCGCGGCGCGCTCTACATCCTCGCCGGCTTCGCGGGCATCGTCGCGCTCGGTCTCGTGCTCGCTCAGCCCCTGCTAATCGGCGGATATTTGCCGGGCCTGTCGGCCTATCGCGGCCGGCGCGCCCATCGCTGGATCGGCGGCGCGCTCGCTCTGGCGGTGGTGATCCACGTCGCCGGCCTCTGGATCACCAGTCCGCCCGATATGATCGACGCCCTGACCTATACCTCACCGACGCCGTTCTCCCCCTTCGGCGTGACCGCGATGTGGGCCATCTTCACCGTTGCGGTCCTGGCCGCGTTGCGCCGCCGCCTGGGACTGCGGCTGCGCACCTGGCGCATCGTCCATATTCCCCTCGCGATCGTCATCGTCGCAGGCAGTGTGGCGCATTGCCTGCTGATCGAGGGGACGATGGAGACGATCTCGAAGGCGGTGCTGTGCGTGTTGATCCTCGTGGCAACCGTGAAGGTCATGATTGACCTGCAAGTGTGGCGAAAGCGAAGGACGCTGCGGGGGGAAAGTGTCGCGCGGCAGTAGCTCACTGGGCTCAAGAGGCGAAGCTCTCTCAACTCGTCATTGCGAGGAGCACTTGCGACGAAGCAATCCAGAGTCCCTCCGCGGAAAGATTCTGGATTGCTTCGCTACGCTCGCAATGACGGAGCAGGCTACCCCGCTTGCCGCAGTCAGCGACGGGGCGTAACCTTCCGCGATGGCCGTCAGTGTCCCCGACCTGAAAGCATTCCTGCTCGCCACACCGTTCTTCGGCGGTATCCCGGATCAAAGTCTCGACCTCCTGATGTCGATGCTGGTCGAGTGCCGATTTGATACCGGAGCAACCGTCGTGACGGAGGGCGAGCCCGGACGCTCGCTGTTCATCGTCAAATCCGGCCGGCTGGCGGTGAGCAAACGGGCGAATGCGGGGCGCGTGATCCCGATCTCCGTTCTGGAGCCCGGCGATTTCTTCGGCGAGATGACGCTGATCGAAATGCAGAATCGTTCCGCCACGGTGATCGCGGAGAGTCCGACGGTGCTGTACGAGCTGACGGCCCAAAAGCTCTACGCCTGCTACAAGGCCGATATCCATGCCTATGTGATCGTCCTGCAAAACATTAATCGCGAGCTATGCCGACGGCTTCGCCGGTCTGATGATCGGTTTACCGGGCACAGTGCGTAGGATGGGTAGAGCACTGCGAAACCCATCATATTTCGTCACCGAACGAGGCCTCGATGGGTTTTGCTGCGCTCTACCCATCCTACGAGCTGAGATGTTTTCATGGGCACGTTCTATACCGACGAGCAGATACAGGAAGCCGTTGCTGCCTTAGAGGACCACACTCCCGGTATCTTCGAGAGAATGAAGAAATTGGCTTCAGTCAACGATCCGTTTAGCGATGAACAAGAAGCAGCTAGGAGCCGTCGTAAGAGTTCTCACCATCGTTCTGCCGAAAGTGTCGTACGTGGTGCATGCTGAAGACGAAAATGAAGCGAGAGCGCGCCTCAGCATAAACCTGGGCGACGTTGTTCGCGCTGTACTCGCATCAGATGAAGACGATTCCCAATAACGCCCGCCATGGCCGCCTAAGGCTAACGTCGGTCATGCCAATCTGACCCGTCGGACAAAACACCCACCTTCCGCAAAATCCCGTCAATCCCCTCTCACAAAAATATTCCACTTTACCGAAATTCGGAATCGCAGTATCAATCCGCCATCCCGGTCCAGGGAGAGGGGCGATCGTCCGTCGTAACGAACGTGGATCGGGGGGCGGTGGACGCGGCAGCGTCGGGCACGAAGGCGGGGACCAGGGCGAGATGAACCTCGTGAGGTCTTGTCTAGCGTGCGGACGAACGGCGCCAACGCCCTGCGAAGTCCTTTTGGGCGAAGCAGGACGTGTCCGGCGAAGCCTCTTGGCGAAGCCGGATCGCTGCGTACGGCAAAATCGTGTGGTCCTGGCCGTCGTTGCTACGGTCAAGCCTTGCGGAGATGGATCGGGGCTCTACCGGGTCTTTGTCCATCGTCAATTCGCAAGGCGACGGTGACAAAAAGGAACTCGTCGCCGGGGAGAGCGCGGCATAAGCCGTCAACCCACTGCGCAGGGAAGGCCGAGTGTTCGGCGTCACCTGTGTGCTGCTGTGCGGTCTCTTTGCGCTACATCTTTGCGCAGCGGACCGCGGGTGCCAGCCGGCACCCGGTCTTCCCTGCGCCCTCTTCACAGAGGAGGGCTACGAAAAAAGCAAAACTCGGGCATTTGGTGCCGCGAGAAGGCTGCTTCATGTGCGATTTGAGCGAGGGAATGGTGCTGCCAGACAGGATTGAACTGTCGACCTCTCCATTACCAATGGAGTGCTCTACCACTGAGCTACGGCAGCATGTGCTGGGGTAAGAATCGGCCGCCACGAGGGGCCTACCAAGCGGGCCGATATCTGCCACAAGCCCCCCTCCTGTGCAAGCTTGCTAGCTCCGCCAAAGCGATAAAATCGGGTCGATATCGGGGCCAAAATGCCTGTTTTGGCTCGAAACGGCCGACTTTCCGCGGATTCGGTTCCGATATCCCCACCCAACTGGCCAGTTGCCCGATGCGCCGGATTCGATCCATTTCGATTTTCGCACGATCGGATCGCGCGGCCCTCTTGAGCTGCCTTATTCCTCGGGCATGTTATCGCCGATCGCTGTAATGGACCTCGATGGCAGACGAGAACGACAAGAGCACGAAGCAGGACTCCAGACAGGCGAGGGCGTCCCGCGACGACCGGCTCAAATCGGCGCTGCGCGAAAACCTGAAGCGGCGAAGGATGCAGGCGCGCGAACGGGCCGCAAGTGGCGGCCCCTCGCAGAACGAAGATGATTCCCTAGATGAGGGGACCGCCGGCAAGATAGCCGACAAGACCGGCGACTAGAATTTTTTGGAGTGCATGGCCGTGGCAATGGGGCAGGACGAGCAGCAACGACCCGACGGTGACGCGCAGATGTCGCGGTTCACCCGCCCTGAGCAGACCTTTCCGGCGCTGACATCAGCCGAGATCGAGCGGATGAGGCATTTCGGTGAGGTCCGCAACTACGCCGATGGGGAATTCCTGTTCGAGACCGGCAAGCCCGGGCCGGGCATGTTCGTCGTGCTGAAGGGCCACGTCGCCATCACCCAGCGCGACGGCCTTGGCCATGTCACCCCGTTGATCGACCAGGGGCCGGGGCAATTTTTGGCCGAGTTGAGCCAGCTCTCGGGACGGCCGGCGCTGGTCGACGGCCGCGCCGAAGGCGATGTCGAGACGCTGCTGTTGCCACCGGAGCGGCTGCGCGCGCTGCTGGTCGCCGAGGCTGAACTCGGCGAGCGCATCATGCGCGCGCTGATTCTGCGCCGGGTCAATCTGCTCCAGGGCGGCGTTGGCGGCGTGGTGCTGATCGGTCCGTCGCATTCGGCAGGCGTGGTGCGGTTGCAGGGCTTCCTCACCCGCAACGGTCAGCCGCATCATCTGCTCGATCCCGCGCGCGATCGCGACGCCGCCGATGTCATCGCGCGTTATTCGCCCAAGCCGGACGATTGGCCGCTGGTCGTCACCCCCGATGGTGCGGTGCTGCGCAATCCCGGCGAAACCGAGCTTGCGCGCGCGATCGGCATGATCGGCGGCCCGCGCAACGACCGCATCTACGACGTCGCAATCGTCGGCTCCGGGCCGGCCGGGCTCGCTACCGCCGTGTATGCCGCGTCCGAAGGCCTCTCGGTCGCCGTGCTCGACACCCGCGCCTTCGGCGGCCAGGCCGGCGCCAGCGCGCGCATCGAAAATTATCTCGGCTTTCCGACCGGAATTTCCGGCCAGGCCCTGACCGCGCGCGCCTTCAACCAGGCACAAAAGTTCGGCGCGGAGATCATGATCCCGGTGACGGTGAAGTCGCTCGACTGCACGCGCAAGGACGGCGCGTTTTCGGTGGCGCTCGACGGCTGTGATCCCTTGCATTCGCGCGCGGTGGTGGTCGCAAGCGGCGCGCGCTATCGCCGGCCCGAGATCGAGAACCTCGACAAGTTCGAAGGCCGCGGCGTCTGGTATTGGGCCTCGCCGGTCGAGGCGAAGCTGTGCGCCGGCGAGGAGGTCGCGCTGGTCGGTGCCGGCAACTCCGCGGGACAGGCCGCCGTGTTCCTGTCGGGACACGCCAAAAAGGTGCTGATGATCATCCGCGGCGGCGGCCTCGGCGCCAGCATGTCGCGCTATCTCATCGAGCGCATCGAAGCCACGCCGAACATCGAACTGATGTTCAACACCGAGATCACGGCGCTCGAAGGCGACGAGGCTTCGCTGCTGCGGCGCATCCGCTGGAAGAGCCGGCTCTCGAGCGACGAGGATTTCGCCGACATCCGCAATCTCTTCCTGTTCGTCGGCGCCGATCCCGCCACCAGCTGGCTCGACGGCTGCGGCGTGACGCTCGATCGCGGCGGCTTCGTCGTCACCGGCGCGCAGTCCGAGCAGAACCAGGGCCGGCTGGTCGCGCCGCTGGAGACGTCGGTGCCCGGCGTCTACGCCGTTGGCGACGTCCGCTCCGGCTCGGTCAAGCGCGTCGGCGGCGCCATCGGCGAGGGCGCGCAGGTCGTGGCCTCCCTGCACGGCTTCCTCGGCGACGCCGCAAAACCGGCGCTTTAGTCAGGGACAAGGCAAGTAAATGGCAAGTCGAATGAGGCTTGCCATCCTGCGGTGTGATGCGGGACTATCTCCCCTCATCCTGAGGAGCGGCCGAAGGCCGCGTCTCGAAGGATGAAGGCCCGGATGCAAAAGCCGGGCCTTCATGGTTCGAGACGCGTGCTTCGCACGCTCCTCACCATGAGGATCGACAAAGAAAACTATTAACGGGAGGACTAAATGGCCGAACTCGTCGTGCTCTACAAGACGCCCAAGGATGTTGCCGCTTTCGACAAGCATTATGCCGAGACCCACATTCCGCTCGCCAAGAAACTTCCCGGCTTGAAGAAATACGCCGTCAGCACGGGCACGGTCGGCTCCCCCGCCGGGCCTTCCGGAATTCACCTTGTTGCCATTCTCACCTTCGACAACGTCGCCGCCATCCAGTCGGCCTTCGGCAGCGAAGCAGGCAAGGCGGCCGCCGGCGACGTGCCGAAATTCGCCACTGGCGGCGCCGACCTGTTGATCTTCGACACCAAGGAAGTGTGAGCCGCTTCGACTTCGCGGGCTACAACTGCCGTCGTTTGCGACAGCGTTGCAAAAATTCAGCCATGCGTTTTCGATTCGCACGATGACGCATGGCTGCGCACGCATGTGTGACGTCGCGCAGGTGGCAATCCGATGAGGACCGTAATATCAATCCGATCCCAATGCGGAGATTAGGAGAGATGTCATGGTTCTTGGGTTGAGCTTGCCCGCCTTCACGCTGGTTCATGTCATCATCAGCCTGATCGGCATCGTCGCCGGCCTCGTCGTGATGTTTGGCCTGCTCGGCTCGAAGCCGATGCCGGGCCTCACCGCGATCTTCCTGCTGTTCACGATCCTCACCAGCGCCACCGGCTTCCTGTTTCCGTTCAAGGAGCTGCTGCCGTCGCATATCATCGGCATCATCTCGCTGGTCCTGCTCGCGATCGCCTGTCTCGCGATCTACGGCATGAAGCTCTCTGGCATCTGGCGTCCGGTTTACATCGTGACCGCGATGATCTCGCTGTATTTCAACGTCTTCGTGCTGGTAATCCAGTCGTTCCTGAAGGTGCCGGCGCTCGCCGCGCTCGCACCTGCCGTGGCACCAAATCCACCGGGAGGTCCCGTGTTCGCCGTGGTGCAGGGCCTCGTGCTGGTGTTCTTCGTGGTGCTCACCATCGGCGCCTGGCGCCGCTTCAAGCCGATGGCGTTCGCCTGATCATTCAAGGAGCCTAGTAATGCCCACCATCACCACCGAGGACGGCGTCGAGATATTCTACAAGGACTGGGGCTCGGGCCAGCCGATCGTGTTCAGCCACGGCTGGCCGCTGTCGGCCGACGACTGGGACGCGCAGATGATGTTCTTCGTGACGCACGGCTATCGCGTCATCGCGCATGACCGTCGCGGCCATGGCCGTTCGTCGCAGGTCGCCGACGGCCACGACATGGATCATTATGCCGATGATCTCGCGGCCGTAACGGCGCATCTCGATCTCAAGAACGCGATCCATGTCGGCCACTCCACCGGTGGCGGCGAAGTAGTGCATTACATCGCGCGCCACGGCGAGAGCCGGGTGGCGAAGGCCGCGATCCTCTCCGCGGTGCCGCCGCTGATGGTGAAGACGGAGGCCAATCCCGGCGGCCTGCCGAAGAGCGTGTTCGACGATTTCCAGGTGCAACTCGCTGCCGGCCGTTCCAGCTTCTACCGCGACATCGCGGCCGGTCCCTTCTATGGCTACAACCGACCCGGCGCAAAGCCGTCGGAAGCGGTGATCCAGAACTGGTGGCGCCAGGGCATGATGGGCGGCGCGAAGGCCCATTATGACGGCATCGTCGCGTTCTCGCAGACCGACTTCACCGAGGACTTGAGGAAGATCAATGTGCCGGTGCTGGTGATGCACGGCGACGACGACCAGATCGTGCCTTACGCCGACTCCGCGCCGCTGTCGGCCAAGCTGTTGAAGAACGGCACGCTGAAGACCTACAAGGGCTTCCCGCACGGCATGCCGACGACGCACGCCGAGACCATCAACGCCGACCTGCTGGCGTTCTTCAAGGAGTGAGCGGCCTCACGCCAAGATTGCCCTGATCGCGTCGAAGGTGCGCTTGACGAAAGCTTCCGGCTTCTCCCGCGCTCCTCCGGCGATCCAGCTCTCGCCGCCGACGCGCATCGCGCCGGTGGCGATCATGGCGACGAGCCGCGCCTTCAGCTGGTCCGATTTGGTTCTGGCGCGCTGGGCGAGCCCTTCGGCCAGCGCCCGCTCGAGCTTCTCGTATTTGAGTTGGTCGCGCGCCCGAAGAGCGGGATTATCGCGCTTGAGCCGCGACATGGCCGCAGCCTCCGCCGGATCGATCCGCTTGAGCGCCGCCGCGATCGCGTTCTCCGCCGCCGTCAGCATGGTTTCGCCCGCCGGCCGCGCCACGACCTCCGCGACCAGCGCGGCGGCGGCGCCTTCCTGCCAAGCCGCGACCACGTCCTCTTTCGAGGCGAAATAATGGAAGAAGCTGCGTCGCGACACGTCCGCCGCGGCCGCAATATCGTCGATGGTCGTGGCCTCGAAACCGCGCTCCAGGAATAGCGCCATCGCGGCGCGGGTCAACCGCTCGCGGGTCGCTTGCAATTTGCGCTGGCGCAGGCCGGTGCCATCGGCGGATTTTGCTCCTGCCGGCAATGGCTTGGTGCGCCTGTTGACTGATTTCCCGGCGACTTTCGAAAGCTTCAAATCACTTCATCACTTGCAAAGTTGCACCCAGTGCACATTTAGACCCGTCGCGGGGCCTTTCCCAGCCCCGACGGAGCTATGGCATGACCGACTGGACCACGGCAGACATCCCCTCCCTCAGCGGCAAGACTGCCGTCGTGACCGGAGCGACGGGCGGCCTCGGCTACGAGACGGCGATGGCGCTGGCGGGCGCCGGTGCCATTGTCATACTCACCGGACGCAACGAGGCAAAGGGCCTGCGCGCGATCGAGGGCATTTGCGAGCGCTTTCCCAATGCGCTGATCGCCTACGAGCATCTCGACCTCGCCAGCCTCGCTTCCGTCGCCGATTTTACCAGGCGCTTCGCCGCCAGCAACGAGCAGATCGACCTGCTCGTCAACAATGCCGGCGTGATGGCGCTGCCAAAGCGGCAGCAGACGGCGGATCGTTTCGAGATGCAGCTCGGCACCAACTATCTCGGTCATTACGCGCTGACGGCGCGGCTGTTGCCGCAGCTTCGCCGGGCGAAGGCGGCTCGGGTCGTCAACCTCTCGAGCCTTGCGCACCGCTCCGGGGCGATCAATTTCGACGATCTGCAGGCTAAGCATTCCTATCGTCCGTGGCGGGCTTATTGCCAGTCCAAGCTGGCGATGCTGATGTTTTCGCTGGAATTGCAGCGCCGCAGCCTCGCCGCAGGCTGGGGTCTGACGAGCCTTGCCGCACATCCCGGCTACGCGCGGACCGATCTGATTTCGAACGGTCCGGGTGCGAACACGTTCCAGTGGCATGTGAGCCGGTGGCTGCAGCCCTTCATCAGCCAGTCTGCCGCGGAAGGCGCGCTGCCGACTTTGTTGGCGGCGACCTCGCCGGCAGCAGAGCCGGGCGGCTACTATGGTCCCAACTGGTTCTTCGAATTGAAAGGGCCGCCGCGGCCGGCGAAGATCATGCCGCAGGCAAAGGATTTCGCCTCGGCGGCCATGCTGTGGGATGTCTCGGCGACGTTGACCGGTATATCCTTCGACGAGATCGCGGCCGCCGCATGAGCCGCGAGCCTGTCGGGGAGGTCCCGATGCAGATCATCATCTTCGGCGCGACCGGCATGGTCGGGCAGGGCGTCTTGCGCGAATGCCTGGTCGATGCCGGCATCGATCGCGTGCTCGTGGTCGGCCGCAGCCCGACCGGCGTGCGCCACGCCAAGCTCACGGAGATCACGCACGGCGATTTCACGGACTACTCGGCGATCGAAGCGCAGCTCACCGGCTTCGATGCCTGCTTCTTCTGCCTCGGCGTCTCCTCGATCGGCATGAGCGAGGAGCGCTACCGCCATCTCACCTATGACCTCACGCTCGCAGCGGCGACCGCGCTGGCACGGCTCAATCCGCAGATGACATTCGTCTATGTCACGGGCGCCGGCACCGATTCCACCGAGCAGGGTTCGCGGATGTGGGCGCGGATCAAGGGCAAGACCGAGAACGATCTGCTCAAGCTGCCGTTCAAGGCGGCCTACATGTTCCGCCCCGGTGCAATCCAACCGCTCCACGGTGCCCGCTCCAAGACCGCGTGGGTGCAGGCCGTGTATGCAGCAAGTTGGCCACTGTGGTCGGTACTGCGCCGGGTCTCGCCGCGGCTCGTCACCTCGACGGAGCAGATCGGCCGCGCGATGATCCGGGTCGCGCGGGAGGGGTATCCGCGAAAGGTGCTGGAGATGGAGGATATCAATAGCCTCTAGTCCAGTGGGGCGTTAGTTCTAGGGAAATTTCGCCGCCCGCGCGCGTTGAGCCCTGTCCGCCCGAAGCAGAAAGCGCCGTCGATGTCTCCCCAGCTCAAACTGATCGCACTCGACGCCGACGACCTCTCCGTGATCTCGGCCCACGTCCAGGACGCCCGCGTGCAGCCCTCGGACATCATCTGGCGGCAAAGCGAAAAGCGGCTGGTCGTCGGCATGAGCCGGTTGGACTGGGAGCAGACACTGGACGGCGAGGCCGAGCCGCGCAGGCTGGTGGCGGCCCTCCGTTTCGACCGCGTGCTCGCCTGCAAGTCGCGCAACATCGACCTCGACGCGCCGGACACTGTCCTGGACCTCGTCGGCATCGAATTCCACGGCCAGGACGCCCCCGGCGGGAGCGCGCTGCTCCTGTTTGCCCAAGGCGGCGCCATCCGCCTCGACGTCGAATGCCTGGAATGCGAACTGACTGATCTGGGGGCGGATCAGCTGGGAGCGGGGTTGGAGGCTGAAGGGGAGGGGTGAAGTGGCATGCCAAGGCCACGCATTCCGCTTTCGCCAGGACGACGCCGGAGGGGAACGGCCCGGCCCAAGGGTTGACGCAGCTTCCCCGCCGCGCCATTGAGCAGGGGCCTGGTGAGCCAAACCGCGCCCCCAAAAACCAGTTAGAAGCCAAGATGCCCGTTCGTCTCGACCGCAGCAGCGCCGATTTTGACCAGCGATTCGGGGCCTTCCTCGCCGCCAAGCGCGAGGCCTCGGCCGACGTCGAGGCGGCCGCGCGAGCCATCGTCGACGACGTGGCGAAGCGGGGCGATGCCGCCCTGCTCGAGGCCACGGCAAAGTTCGACCGGTTGACGCTCAATGCATCCGGCCTGCGCGTCACCGCCGCCGAGATCGAGGCCGCGGTGAAAGCCTGCGACGCAGCGACCCTGGATGCGCTCAAGCTCGCGCGCGATCGCATCGAGACCTATCACAGCCGGCAACTGCCGAAGGACGAGCGTTTCACCGATTCGCTCGGCGTCGAGCTCGGCTGGCGCTACACCGCGATCGAATCCGCCGGCCTCTACGTGCCCGGCGGCACTGCAGCCTATCCGTCTTCGGTGCTGATGAATGCGGTGCCGGCAAAGGTCGCGGGCGTAGCGCGCCTCGTCATGGTGGTGCCCTCGCCCGACGGCAAGCTCAACCCGCTGGTCCTGGCGGCAGCAAAGCTTGGCGGCGTCACCGAGATCTATCGCGTCGGCGGTGCGCAGGCGGTTGCCGCGCTCGCGCATGGCACCGCGACGATCGCGCCCGTCGCCAAGATCGTCGGACCCGGCAACGCGTATGTCGCCGCGGCAAAGCGGCTGGTGTTCGGCAAGGTCGGGATCGACATGATCGCCGGTCCCTCGGAGGTGCTTGTCATCGCCGATGACACCGGCAATGCCGACTGGATTGCCGCCGACCTGCTGGCACAGGCCGAGCACGATTCCAGCGCGCAGTCGATCCTGATTACCGATTCCGCGCGCCTTGCCGCCGACGTCGAAAAGGCCGTCGAGGCGCAGTTGAAGACGCTGCCGCGCGCTGCGATCGCCAGCGCCTCGTGGGCCGATTTCGGCGCCATCATCATGGTGCAGAGCCTCAATGACGCCATTCCGCTCGCGGATGCGATTGCCGCCGAGCATCTCGAGATCATGACGCATGATCCCGACGCGCTCGCCGCAAGGATCCGCAACGCAGGCGCCGTGTTCCTCGGGCCGCACACGCCGGAGGCGATTGGCGATTACGTCGGCGGCTCCAACCACGTGCTGCCGACGGCGCGCTCGGCACGATTCTCGTCGGGGCTCTCGGTGCACGATTTCCTCAAGCGCACCTCGATCCTGAAATGCGGCCCGGATCAGCTGCGTGCGCTCGGTCCGGCCGCGATGATTCTCGGCAAGGCGGAGGGGCTAGATGCCCATTCGCGCTCGATTGGATTGCGCCTCAACCTGTCATGACCCAGCCGCCCGAACAGGACGACTCGACCAATCGCATCGTCGGCGTCACGCTCGACGAGGACTCGATCGGCCGTTCCGGCCCCGACATCGAGCATGAGCGCGCGATCGCGATCTACGATTTGATTGAACAGAACCTGTTCGCGCCGGAGGGCGCCGACGGGAAGGGGCCGTTCACGCTGCATATCGGCATCACCGGCAGCCGCCTGATGTTCGACATCCGCCGTGAGGACGGCACGCCCGTGGTCGCACATCTGTTGTCGCTGACGCCGTTCCGGCGGATCGTGAAGGACTATTTCATGATCTGCGACAGCTACTACCAGGCGATCCGCACCGCGACGCCGGACAAGATCGAGGCCATCGATATGGGCCGCCGCGGCATCCATGACGAGGGCTCGCGCACGCTGCAGGAGCGGCTGAAGGGCAAGGTGCGGGTCGATTTCGAGACCTCGCGCCGGCTGTTCACGCTCATTACTGTCCTGCACTGGAAGGGTTAAGCGCGATGGCGGGTCCGCCACGCGCACGCGATCCGCAATCGGTGCTGTTCGCATGCGCCATGAACAGCGTGCGCTCGCCGATGGCGGAGAGCCTGCTGCGGCACATGTTTCCGCAAGGCCTCTACGTGAAGTCGGCCGGCGCCAGGCGCGGCGAGCTCGATCCGTTCGCGGTGTCCGTGATGGCCGAGCTCGGCCAGGACATCTCCACCCACAAGCCGCAGACCTTCGAGGAGCTGGAGGATTGGGAGGGGCTGAATTTCGACCTGATCATCACGCTGTCGCCGGAGGCGCATCACAAGGCGCTGGAGCTGACCCGCACGCTTGCCGCCGACGTCGAGTATTGGCCGACGCTTGATCCCACCACCATGGAAGGCAGCCGCGACCAGAAGTTGGCGGCTTACCGTGACGTCTGCGACCAGCTCCTGCTGCGCATCCGCCGGCGGTTTTCGAAGGTGGGCGCGGCGAACGGGTAGCATTCGGCGCCCGTAACACCCGCGTCACAGACTGCGGGCACACGCATCCTGTACCCGTGGAATCAGTAAAGTCCGGGTTCCCGGGTTGTGAAATCAGCCCCCGTCCGATAGGTTCCGCGCGCAATTCACCCCCTGCTTCATTCCCCAAATCACCTGATGCTCGGCCGCCCCAAATTCGTTCTCGCCTCCGGTTCGCCGCGGCGCCTGTCGCTGCTCAACCAGGCCGGCATCGAGCCGGACGCGCTCCGGCCCGCCGACGTCGATGAGACGCCGAAGCGGGGCGAGCTGCCGCGCGCCTGCGCCAACCGGCTGGCGCGGGCCAAGGCGGATGCGGCGCTCAAATCGGTGCAGCTCGACGACGAGCTGCGTGGCGCCTTCATCCTCTCCGCCGACACGGTGGTGGCGGTCGGCCGCCGCATCCTGCCCAAGGCCAACCTCGTCGACGAGGCCGCGCAGTGCCTGCGGCTGCTGTCGGGCCGCAACCACCGCGTCTACACCGCGATCACCCTGGTGACGCCGCGCGAGGCCTTCCGCCAGCGTCTGGTCGAGACCCGTGTCCGCTTCAAGCGCCTCTCGGAGGACGACATCCAGGCCTATATCGGCTCCGGCGAATGGCGCGGCAAAGCCGGCGGCTACGCCGTGCAGGGCATCGCCGGCTCATTCGTGGTCAAGATGGTGGGGTCCTACACCAACGTGGTCGGCCTGCCGCTTTACGAGACCACCACGCTGCTCGGCGGCGAAGGTTTCCCGATCCGCTTCGGCTGGCTCAACGCCACCGCCATCTGAGCCGACAAGCCGCTCCTGCAAAAATCGCGAAAACAACCCCATGCACAGTAGAATTGCCCCGCGGAAATCTGGCCGGGACGCCTGCGCGTCCGGCGGAGGAACCCCTTTGGCGACAGGCTCTTGAACTCTCTCACCGCGTGTAAGCTCGGCACCCTATGGACGACCAGGTGAAAAAGCCCGCAAGCCCTCTCAAAACCTGCCCGATCTGCGGCAAGCCGCAATCCGAGGCCACCCGCCCGTTCTGCTCCTCGCGCTGCCGCGACGTCGATCTGAACCGCTGGCTGAAAGGCACCTATGTCATTCCCGGCCGGGATGACGAGGCGGATGGAGAAGAATAAACAAGTAATATCAACATTCTAAGTGAATGATGCCCGCGCAGCACGCCAGCTCCAGCAAGCCCGCCCGACCTTGTGCACAGCCGGGCCGCGCCCGGCGAAGCCTCTTGGCGAAGCCGGGTGGACAGGCAGCCTTCAGCCCACTATAAACCGCCCGCTCGATGGGCTTTGGCCCCTCTTTGGAGCACGCCCAGGTAGCTCAGTTGGTAGAGCATGCGACTGAAAATCGCAGTGTCGGTGGTTCGATTCCGCCCCTGGGCACCATTTTCGCTCGCCACGGGCAACATCTTCCCCAGCGCCAAGCCTCGAGCGCCAGGTCTTGACCAGCCGGCTCGCGCAGCAATCCGTTCCGGAACCAGATCGCGCCCGCCCATTGCTGGCACTCTGCTTGCTCAGCCAGGACCAAAGTCTGGCCTTGGAAGAGAGGCCGTTTCAGGTTGAGGCAAGTGATGCAGGAAGTGTCCCGTTCTGATGCTGGCGAACTCCGGCTCGATGCGTTGGTCGCCGATTTGTGGTGGCGCGTTCGGCTCATGAACACAGACATTCTCGAGGAAGAGGCGAGAGCAGGGGTGTTTGACGTGCTGCAGCCGACATACCCGCTTCTTGCGCTTAATCTTCGCGTGCGACGCGACAATTTGGTCTCGACGATCGGCGTGCTCGAGCAGCGTGCGCGATCAACGTCGGAAGCGGCTTGAGCGCGCTCTTCTGTTACACCGGGAACGTCAGCGATTTCGCGAGCCTGACCAGATCGACCTGGCGTCGGCAGCCCGTCTTTTCGAAGACGTGAATGAGGTGGCTCTTCACGGTGCTGACGGAAACGCCGAGCAAGGCCGAGATCGCGTCTCGTGTGTGTCCCTCGCAGATGAGCTCGAAGATGCGAATCTCGGCCGGCGTCAGGTCATAGAGCTGGTTGAGCGCATCGTGAGGCAATCGCGGCGGCCCGGAGGCTGACGTCACGAACACGGCGGCAGCGGCGCTTTGGATCAGGCCGGATCGCGTGTGGCTGCGTCGCAACGGCAGAACGTGAATGACGAGAGCGTCACCGCCTTGGCGAGGGATCGGGATGCCGATGCCTTTCTGCCCGAGCTTCGTCTCGTCCTTTGCCGCCTGCGCGACCGCCGATTGCAATTTGGCCGTGGTCGCCGCGGATTGAACCGCGATCCGGCCATGCCTTGCCACGATCGGATCGCCGGCCGCGAGCATCGCCGCGGCTGCGGCGTTGGTGTGAACGATTTTCGAATCCTCGTCGGCCAGGACGACGCCCACCGTCAGGGCCTCCACCGTGGCCGCGAATGTGTTGGCCTCCACCGCCTTCATGTCGAACAGATTGCTGATCGTCACGGCGCGACGGATGTGAGGCGCCAGAAGGCGCAATCCGTCGACCTGCACATCGTCAATGCGGCCTGCCGACTCATGCTGGCTGAATATCGCATTTCCAACCATCGTCCTGTCGCGTACGAGGCCGACGGCAACGGCGTCGAACAAGCCCTTGGGCAGGGCCCATTCGCGATAATAGCGGTTGCTGGAAATGATCTCCGACCGGACGGCTTCGGATTGAACGATCGGCTCGCCGAGCGGATACTGCTGAATGCGCTCGGCGCCGCCCCATAGCTCGATGATGTCGGCGCCGTAGCCGACCCCGTTCTGGGCCATCTGGGCCAGGTCGGACCCGGAGACCGCATTGACGACGGCCTTCATATTGGTGAGGCTGGCGACCGAGAGCGCGCCGGTGGCAAAGCCGAACTCGGCGCAAATCTCATCCAGAACCGCGGTCCACCGTTCAGGTGCGATCACACAATCATAGACACTGCCGATGAGGCCCGAGAACTTCTCGACCGAAGCCTGCCGCATTCCAAACCACTCACTTGAAAATAACGGACGTCACTTGAACGTTAGTTTAGGAGTGGCTTCATCGCCTATGATGTATTTCACAACCCTGAGGCAGTGATCTTATCATCGTGATTCCGTGGCACAAACGGGAACACCGAACACAAATGCTTGGGGTGGCTTGTTGGCGACCGCGACGAATTTCGCGCTCGTGCTTTGTCGTCGCTAGTCCAGTGTCTGTTCTGCTCGATGCCTGCTCAAAACTGCAGCAGATGCGATGCGGAGCGCGTCGGCTGGCCGTGTCAGGTTGCATGGTTCTTCTCCATGCAACCTGGATCAGGGCGTGATATCCTGGCCCTCGGGAAGGAATTGACCGTCCCCACATCTGGAAGGACATGGCCATGACGTTGTCATCACGCTTCGTTACGCGTCGCGCTGTCGCCATCTCATCCATTGCACTGCTCCTGTGCGCCCTCGGCGGCACCGCGATGTCGCAACCGACGCCCACCACGACCGCCGCCGACACCCAGCTTCCCGGCGTCACGGTTGAGGCGCCGAAGCATGTGGCGCGGCCACACCGGTTGGCGCATCACGCGACAGCTCGCGGGCCCGCATCGCGCACGCCAAGCGCTTCGACGGCGTCACTGGCGCCGAACTCGGACGCCGCGAAGCTTGCCAAGCTCGCCGCTGCCACGGGCAGCTGCGTCGGCGGTTGTCAATCGAGCTTCAAGACGGGCGACAAGCCCTGGGTTGGTTGCAACGTTTCGGGTGGCGTCTATTCGTTCACGTGCCGTAACGTCGCTAACTACAAGACCTATGACGAGTGCAAGGAAGCAGGACGGCTCACCGGCTGGCGCTCCGGCGAGACCTCGGCATATTGCAGCAGCCTTGCGTTGAAGTAGCAGTGCGGATGGCCTCTCCTCCGATTGCACGAGGCAAGTCGCAAGCGGGTCGACGATCAGCGCGTGATTGACGACACATATCATTCCAGCCGGTCAGTCCAGCCTGTTGTCAGGTGGCTCGCGTCATGGATCGTCTGCGCGTGGCGCCTATGTCCATTCGCGATTGTGAGGCTTGCGAACGAGCCACGCCCGCGCTCTCATGCTATTGCTGCCTCCGCAATGACGCGAGGACACCCATGCTCCCCCTTCCCGCCGATATCTTCACCGAGCCCGAGGACGTCTCGCCCGACGGGCTTGCCAATCTCGGCCCGCTCCGCCGTCTCGCAGGCAGCTGGCAGGCCGACAAAGGTATCGATATCAATCCGAAGGCGGAGGGGCCGGAGCGGCGGACCTTCATTGAGCGCATCCGGATGGACCCGATCGATCCGCAGGCCAACGGGCCGCAGCTGCTCTATGGGCTGCGCTATCACATCCACATCAACACGCCCGAGGAAGACATCACCTTCCACGACCAGGTCGGCTACTGGTTGTGGGAGCCTGCGACCGGGCTGATCATGCAGACGCTGGCGATCCCGCGCGGGCAGGTGCTGCTGGCGTCGGGCAAGGCCGGGGCGGACGACAAGGAGATCTCCGTGACCGCCAAGCGCGGCGACACCGCATACGGGATCTGCTCGACTGATTTTCTGGAACAAGCGTTCCGCACCGATGCTTACCGCTGCGACATCACCTTCAACGACGACGGCAGTTGGACCTATCTGATCCAGACCGAGTTGTTCGTGCGCGGCGCGCCGTTCAACCATCGCGACACCAACACGCTGAAACTCGTCGCGCCGCCAAAGCTCAATCCCCTCGCGGTGATCTTGAACGATCGCGCCACGGGGAATAAGGGCAATGAGCCGGCAGCCTGAGCGCGGCCCGGAGATACGCATGAAGCCTTACGTCATCTGTCTGATGCATTCGAGTCTGGACGGCCGCACCCATCCGAGCCGCTGGCGCCCGAAGGGGGCAGGGACGGACTGGTTCGAGAAGATCCACGACGAGCTCGGCGGCGATGCCTGGGTAATCGGCCGCGTCACCGGCTCGGAGTTCGCCAAGGGCAAGCCCTATCCCGCGACGGCGGCCGCGAAATTTCCGCGCGAAAACTGGTTGGCACGACGTGACGCGATAACCTATGGCGTCGTGCTCGATGCGAAGGGGAAGATCGGCTGGGGCCGCTCTGATATCGGCGGCGATCCGATCGTCGTCGTGCTGACCGAGAGCGTCTCCGATTCGCATCTCGCGGGGCTCCGCCGCGAGGGCGTGTCCTATATCTTTGCCGGCAAGTCCGAGATCGACCTCGCCCTGACGCTGGACATTCTCAACCGCGAGCTCGGCGTGAAGCGTCTGCTGGTGGAGGGCGGCGGCGTCGCCAACGGCGCGTTCCTGCGTGCCGGCCTGATCGACGAGTTCGATCTGATCCTTAGCCCCGCGATCGACGGCGCCAAGGGCGCGCCCTTCGTGTTCGATTCCACGGATGCCGATGGCGACCGGCGTGCACCGCTGAGCGCGATGACGCTGGAGAGCACGCGAGATCTCGGCGGCGGCGTCCTGCTGCTGCGCTATCTGATCCAGAACGATCCGCAGGCCGTGGGCAAGTAAGCACCGACATGTCGGCAACATCAGAGCATATCGTCATCGTCGGTGCCGGCGCGGCCGGCCTGATGGCGGCGCGCGAGCTGGCGTGCGCGGGCAGGACGGTGACGATCCTGGAGGCGCGCGAGCGCTGCGGCGGCCGCATCCATCCGCTGTCTGTTTCGGAGTTCGGCTACCCCGCCGATGGCGGCGCCGAATTCGTCCACGGCGAGGCGCCGGTCACGCGCGCGCTGCTGCATGAGGCCGGGCTGTCCCTTCAGGAAATCGAAGGCGAGCGATGGGGCTTTGACGGCGCAGACATCGTGCGCGAGGACCGCCACGATCCGCTTGAGGCTGAGCTGCACGCCGTGGTTCGGGAATTGAATGACGATCTCACCATCGCCGATTTCCTGCGCCGGCATTTTGCCGGCGATGAGCATGCGGGGCTGCGCCATTCGATCGAGCGAATGGTCGAGGGCTACGATGCGGCCGATCCCGAGCGCGCCTCCACGCTGGCGCTGCGCGAGGAATGGATGGCTGGCGGGCACTCTCCGCAGGCGCGCATCAAGGGAGGCTATGGTGGGATGATCGACTTCCTGGCAGCCGAGTGCCGCAAGCTTGGCGTGATGTTTCGCTTGGGCTGCGTGGTGTCGGCGATCGAGGAGGAGGGTGGCGCGACCGCCGTTCGCTGTATCGGCGGCGACGTGCTTGGCTGCAATCGCGTGATCCTCACTGTTCCGTTGCCGCTATTGCGCGAGATCGGGCTGCCGAGCCGCGCGCGCGCGAAGGCGGCGGCGGCCGACGACATCGGCTTCGGTAACGTTATAAAGATCCTGCTGCGCTTCAGGCGGCCGTGGTGGCGCGAGCGCAAGGAAGAGCTCGCGGACATGAGCTTCCTTTTGTCCGACCAGACCGTCCCGGTGTGGTGGACGCAATATCCGAACCGGCATCCCGTGCTGACCGGATGGTTCGGCGGCCCGCGCACGGCAGCGCTGTCGCACCTCGACCCGCAAGCGCTGATCGATGCCGGGCTCGATTCGCTTGCGACCGTGTTCGGCCTCTCGCGCGAGGATCTCGCGCACGAGCTCACTGCGGCCGTTGCGACCAACTGGGCGGACGATCCCTACGCCCGCGGCGCCTACTCCTGGGCGACGCCGCGAACGCGCGAGGCGCAAACGATCTTCGCGCGCGCCGACGGTCCGGTGCTGTTCTCCGGCGAGGCGCTCTATCGCGGAGCCGACATGGGCACGGTCGAAGCGGCGCTGGCGAGCGGTCAACAGACGGCGGGGATGATCTTGCGGGGATAGGCTGACGAGCAAAGAAAAGCCCGCATTTCGCGAGCCTTTCGTGTTGCTGCCTTTCGTCTTACCAGCGGCTGCCGCCGAAGCCGAACGTCACGCTGGGACCGCCGCCGCCGTAATATCCGTACGGTCCGCCGCCGTAATAGCCGTGGTGCCGCGGGTAATAGCCGTAGCTCCGGTAGTGCGGACGATGAAATCCGTGATGGTGGTGAGGACGCCAGTGATGGCGATAGCCGTGATGGTGGTGCCTGTGCTGCGCGCTGATATCGGTCGACTGGCCGGCTGGCGCGTTGTGTTTCGCGCTTGAATTGTTGGCCGCGTTCGCCGCGGATCCGCCTGCAAGCGCCGCAGCACCGACGGCTATCGCGACAATGAGATACTTCATGTCATTACTCCAGTTGAATGTCGTGTGACAACACGTGGTCATCCGGCGCGTTCCGGTCAGTGCGGGCGTCGAAACGACGCAGTTTCATTGGCGTTCGATTTGCGCGGCTGCGTGCGTCTCGTGAGATTTATTGTCGCATCGCGGGCGTCGATCGCAACTCTGCCATCACTCTGCCGCGAATGACGCAATCACGTCATCGGTGGAGAGTCGCGAAAGGCCGCCATGCCGGGGGCTGATCAGTCAATCGCTCAACTCAACGTGATCCTCATGCGCGTTGCGCTTGATCCAGCGCAACTCCGGCCAGTGTCTCCCCATGCAATGTCGCCGCGACAATTCGAATTGCAGATCGAGGCAAGACATGAAGGCGTATTTCATCGGTGGCGGCATTGGATCGCTCGCGGGCGCGGCGTTCCTGGTTCGTGACGCGCAGCTGCCGGGGCGGGACATCGTGATCTACGAGGCGCAGCCGCTGGTCGGCGGCAGCCTCGACGGCGCGCTGCTCGCGAACGGCGCTTATTCGCTGCGCGGCGGACGCATGCTCACGACCGATCACTACGAATGCACCTGGGACCTGCTGTCGAGCATTCCCTCGCTCGAACATCCCGGCCTCAGCGTGCGCGAGGAAACCGTCGCGTTCAACACCGAGAACCCGGCGCATTCGCAGGCGAGGTTGGTCGATCGCAACCGCTTCAAGCTCGACGTCTCGCATATGGGATTTTCCGCGCGCGACCGGCTCGAGCTGCTGCGGCTCACGGAGGCCTCGGAGGAGACGCTCGGCAACAGCCGCATCACCGACTGGCTGTCGCCCAAATTCTTCGAATCCAATTTCTGGTACATGTGGCAGACCACTTTCGCCTTTCAGCCCTGGCACAGCGCGGTCGAGCTGAAGCGCTATCTGCATCGCTTCATGAACGAATTCCCGCGCATCGAGACGCTCGCCGGCGTCAAGCGCACCGTCTACAACCAGTATGACGCGATCGTGCGGCCGCTTGCCGACTGGCTCAAGGGTCAGGGCGTGCAGTTCGTGCGCGGGACCGCCGTCACCGACATGGCGATCGAGAGCGAGGACGGACGCTTGCGGGTGCGCCAGCTCGTACTCGACCGCGACGGCCGCATCGCCAATGTCCAGATCGAGGACGGCGACCTCGTGTTCTTTCAGAACGGCTCGATGACGGATGCCTCGAGCCTGGGCTCGATGACCGAGCCGGCTCCGCGCCTGACCAAGTCCGACAGCCGGGGTTGGGCGCTGTGGGAACAAATCGCGGAGGGACGTCCCGAATTCGGCAAGCCGTCCGCGTTCAACGCGTCGATCCCGGAATCCTATTGGCTGTCATTCACGGTCACCTGCCGCGATCCGCGCTTCTTCGACAAGATGGAGGCGTTCTCCGGCAACAAGGCCGGCACCGGCGGCCTCGTCACGTTCAGGGACTCCAACTGGCTGATGTCGGTGGTGCTGTATCACCAGCCGCATTTCGCCGGACAGCCGAACAACGTGCAGGTGTTCTGGGGCTATGCGCTGCATCCCGACCGCGTCGGCAATTTCGTGGCCAAACCGATGTCCGATTGCAGCGGCGCCGACATCCTGAAGGAGCTTTGCGGGCATCTGAATTTCGACCTTGGCGTCTTCGAGGATGCGATCTGCGTTCCCTGCCGCATGCCCTACATCACCAGCATGTTCATGCCGCGCAGCGCGACCGACCGGCCGCTGCCGGTGCCCAGGAATTCCGTCAATCTCGCCTTCGTCAGCCAGTTCGTCGAAATCCCCGATGACGTCGTGTTCACCGTCGAATATTCGGTGCGCGCGGCGCAGACGGCGGTCTATCATCTGATGAAGATCGATCGCCCGGTGCCGCCGGTGACGCGGCACGACAAATCGCTCGCAGTGATCTTCGCAACGCTGGAAAAGGCGTTCACGTGACGGGTCGAGTTATTTGAACGGATCCTGGATCGATGGCGCCGACTGCCTGATACGACGCACGCTCACGGGCGTGCCGTCGGAAACGAACAGCAGTTCGTAGCGGCGGCCCTCGCTGTCGGTGGCGGAGCAGGTGACATCAGTCACCTTCTTGGCGGCGAAATTGCCGGTCTGGCGGCAGAGGCCGGTGGAGGTCTGCTCGGCCGGCACTGGCAACCCGTCGACCTTGGGGCGGTCCTTGGAGTTGAGCAGCATGCGATCGATCGGCAGCTCGTAGGAATTGTCGTCGGCGCGCTTGCCGTTCTCGCCGGAGAACGACACGACGTGATTGTGATCGGCGGGATCGTCGACCGCGACCGCGAAATTGACCCGGCCCTTGTCACCATGGGCGTAGGCCACCGTCTTGCAGGCGAAGGTGCGCCCGGCGACCTTCAACGTCTTGCAGTGGCCGGACATCAGCGCCAGCAGGTCGACGTAAGCGTTTGCGGCCGGAGGGTTGTTGACGGGAATCGACAAGGAAGACTCGGCAAAACAAGGGCTTGCCAGGCTGATAAGGGCGGCGGTGAGGACTGGTCGGCAGAGGCGCATCGGGAGGCTCACATGCCAGGGAACCACGGAAAAGTTCCGTCCGATAACCAGCGAACCGCAAATTGGTTGCGATCCCGTTTGTTCTGCCGGATCCGTCTGAAATACCACCGCGCCACCCCAACGGCGATTCGCCCGTATCGCCCAACCCATTCCCGGCCGGCACTTGCCGCCCGGCCGGTGTTTTTTTCGTGGCGGAGCTACCCCATTGCCGCCTGCCAGCGCGTATCGCGCAGGGAGGGACGGCGGTGCAGGCGCGCGTCGAGCAGCGCGCGGGCGCGCGGCAGGTCGCCGCTGCGCATGAGGGCAACGACAAAAGTGTCCTCGATCAACTCGCGCTGGGCATGGCTGCCGCCGACGCGCACGACCTCGCCGAGGACCGGCGCGAGCATTTGCACGCATGCCGCGTAATCCTCTTCCGCAAAGGCTGCCAGCGCACGGCAGACCGCGGGCACCACGGGACCGGCCGGAAGCTTGCCATCGGCGAGCCGCTGCTCGATCGCGGCAAGACGTATGGCGAGCGCCTCGCGATTTTGCGTCGCAGCCGCGAACAGCGCCATGT
Source organism: Bradyrhizobium sp. MI1.11 (assembly GCF_055811255.1). Taxonomy (NCBI): domain Bacteria; kingdom Pseudomonadati; phylum Pseudomonadota; class Alphaproteobacteria; order Hyphomicrobiales; family Nitrobacteraceae; genus Bradyrhizobium; species Bradyrhizobium sp. MI1.11. The sequence continues at coordinate 6,028 of NZ_JBVVPM010000020.1, read as the reverse complement.
GGATGTCGGCGAAGGGCAGGCTCGATTTCGGAAACAGCTTTTGCGCGGTGGCATCGGCTTCGACCCATAGCGCTTTCGGCACGGCGTGGCCGTAAGCCGACAGGCGCCAGAGCAGGGACGCGGCGTCGGTGACGACGTTGAGCGGCGGCGCCTGCGTCGCCTGCGGCTGCAGCACGTCGGCATAGATCGCGAGCGCCCGCGCGGCATCGCCATGCTCCAGCGCGCCGAGCGCCTGATGCCAACGGATGTGGCCGTGCAAAATTCCAGCCCGGTCGTAAGAGGGTATCCAGTCGTCGACGAGTCGGTCGGCCGCCTCGATCGAACCGTCCTCGAACATCGCATGCAGCACGGCGTGCGCGGCGTGGGCATTCTGCCGGCGCAGGTCGAAGCCGCGCTCGGTGATACCGCGACCGCGACCGACATTGCCGTTCTCGGTCATCGCCCAGCCGTACATGGTGAGGAACCACCAATCCTCGCCATAGTGATGCGCCACGCGCTCGCACAGCTCCTGCCGCGCGCGGTCGTGATCGGCCATGCCGGAGAATGCGAACAGGCCGAAGGCGCCGAGCGGCAGCGACAGCACCAATGCATCGCGCGGCCACGCCTCGACGTGCTTCATCGTCGCCGCGATCGCCTCGGGCAGCCGGCCCTCGATTGCGAGCGCCAGCGTCTCGACATGCGAACGCTCGCGTTCCGTGCCGCGTGTCGCCACGAGCTCACGCGCGAGTGCCGCCTTCTGCCGTGCCAGATCGCCTTGCTGATAGAAGCCATGCAGGCGGCCGCGGGCGATATGGGCCATCGCAAAATCCGGATCGGCCGCAATCGCGCGCTCCAGCGTTTCCGCCGTACCGGTCCAGCCCGCGAGCATGAGGTCGACGCCCTCACGATAAGCGGATGCCGCCTCGGGCGAAGAGGTAGAGAGCGGCAGGCCGTAGCGATCTTCGAGGGCCATTCCTGTCTCCGGCTCAAGCCGTCCGCGCGCGACGTCCTTCAATCGGATAGGCCGGGTCGTTGTAGCCCGGCGTCGAGGGATGCCCCGGCACGACGAGCCTGTCGATCAGCGCCTCGTCTTCCGCAGTGAAGCGATAGTCGAGCGCGCCGGTGTAGCCGTCCCATTGCTCCTCGGTGCGCGGCCCGGCAACGATCGAGGAGACAAAGGCGGAGTTCAGCACCCAGGCGACCGCGAACTGGCCTGCGGTGATGCCCTTTTTCTCAGCGTGGGCCTTGATCTCCTGCGCCAGCTGAAGCGATTCCGGCCGCCATTCGGTCTGCATCATGCGCGTGTCGTTGCGGCCTGCGCGCGTCTCCTTGTCGGGAGCCGCGTCGGGCTTGTATTTGCCGGTCAGCACGCCGCGCGCCAGCGGGCTGTAGGGCACGATGCCGAGGCCGTAATAGGAGCAGGCCGGGAAGTGCTCGACTTCGGGCATGCGGTTCATGGCGTTGTAATAGGGCTGGCTCACCGCGGGCCGGTCGATGCCGAGCCGGTCGCAGATGTTGCAGATTTCGGCGACGCGCCAGGCGCGGTAGTTCGAGACGCCGAAATAGCGCACTTTGCCGGCGCGGATCAAATCGCCCATCGCGCGCACCGTCTCTTCGAGCGGCGTCGCATGGTCTTCCTTGTGCAGATAATAGATGTCGATGTGATCGGTGCCGAGCCGCTTGAGGCTCTCATCCGCCGCCTGCAATACCCAGCGTCGCGACAGGCCGACACGGTTGGGATCGTCGCCCATGGGATTGGCGAGTTTCGTCGCGAGCACCCAGGCGTGACGGTTGTTGCCGATCGCGCGTCCCACGACCTCTTCGGATGCACCCTTCGAATAGGCATCCGCGGTGTCGATGAAATTGATCCCGGCCTCGTGCGCCTTCGCGATGATCCGCTTTGAGGTGGCTTCATCGGTCGGCCCGCCGAACATCATCGTGCCCAAGCAGATCGGCGACACTTTGATGCCGCTGCGGCCGAGTTGGCGATATTGCATGGGCTGTTTCCTCAACGCTTGTTGACACGCCAGCATAGCCGTCTCACTCCGTCATTGCGAGCGCAGCTAGGCAATCCAGAGATGCGTCTGCGGAAAGATTCTGGATTGCTTCGCTGCGCTCGCAATGACGAGGTTGGGGGAGCAGCTTGCTACGCTCTCAGCTGTCATCGCCCGGCTTGACCGGGCGATCCAGTACGCCGAGAGGATAGTGATGACCGGAGAAGCCTCGGCGTACTGGATTCCCCGCCTTCGCGGGGAATGACAGCGTTGGGTGTGGAGTTACCCCGGCCCCTTCAAAATCTTGAACACACCATTGGCCATCACCACGCAGCGGCCGTCCACGCTGACCTCGGTGCTCATGAAGATCAGGCTGCGCGTCGAGCGCACCACGCGCGGGCGGGAGATCAGGATGTCGCCGATCTGGCCGGCTTCGACGAAATGGGTGTCGAGCTGCACCGTCGCCATGAACTCCTTGCCGGAGACGTAGCGGGCGGTCATGCCGCAGGTACGGTCCGCGAACGTCATCATCACGCCGCCCTGGACCATGCCGCGGCGGTTGTGGTGCTTGTCCTCGGTCGCAAGTGCGAATTCGTGTTGGCCGTCGACCTTGCGCTCCCACAATGGGCCGATCAGATGCATGAAGCCCGTGGTCTCCAGGATGGTCCAGCCGTCTGATTTCAGCCGTGCGGCGGCTCTGTTGGTCATGTCTCGTCCATTCCTGAGCGGGTCGTGCGATCTCATTTCATCGGGGCCGGACGTGGTGTAGTCAAGCATCATGAGATCGTTCGACGATGCCACACGGCGGAATATCGCGGCCGCCTGCGCGGCCTTCACGCGGCTGCCGGAGGACGAGGCGCCGGCGGCGTTGAAGCGCGCCGCGGTGGCAGTTGCGCTGACTGCGGCCAGCGAGAGCGATGACACAGCGTTGCTGCTCACGCTGCGCGCATCTCATTTGCGCGCCCATCGCGGTCAATGGGCCTTGCCCGGTGGACGCTGCGATGCCGGCGAGACGCCGGTCGAGGCGGCGCTACGCGAGCTCGACGAGGAGCTCGGCCTCCAGCTCACCGGCGCGGAGGTGCTCGGGACGCTCGATGATTATCCGACCCGCTCCGGCTATCTGATCACGCCGGTCGTGGTCTGGGCCGCCGACAATGCCGCGATCAAACCAAACCCCGACGAGGTCGCCTCCGTCCATCGCATCGCGCTTGCGACGATCGAGCGCGAAGATGCGTTTGATTTCGTCGGGATCCCCGAGAGCACGCGCCGTGTGATCCGCTTCCATCATCAGTCGAGCTTGATCCACGCACCGACGGCGGCGTTGATCTACCAGTTCCGCGAAGTGCTGGCAGGACGGCACACCCGCGTCACCGAGCTGGAACAGCCGGTATTCGCCTGGAAATGACGCGAGGGGCGAAAACGAGGTAAACGGCGCGTTAACGTGACAGTTACCGGATGCCTGCTAAGAGGGCAGCATGCATCGATCGATTCGAAATGCCGTGAGACTGGTTCCACTCGCGCTCGTCCTGCTCGCGCCTGCCGCGCGCGGGGGCGAATCCGACGCGCTGCCGCCAGCCGTCCGCAATGCCAAAGCCCAGCTGTTGTCGCAATTTTTCGCGCAAGGCGGCGCGTCGCCGGCCGTGCTCGAATATCGCCGCAAGCTGCAGGAGTATCAGGCGGCGCGTGCTGCGTTCGACGAGGAAGCCGGCGCATATTGGAGTCAGATCTCCGAGAAGCGGAAAGGTCGCAACGCCAAGCGGCGCAGCGGGCAGCAGATCACGCTCGACGATTACGTGCTGGAGCATCCGCCGCTCTATAACGGGCCGAAACGGCCGGTGAATCCGGAGCCGGAGGAAACCCCGGACCGCCCGACGAAAAAGCCGATCCCCGTGGTCGCCGATCTGCTGCGTGCGGCGCAGGAACTCTACCAGTTCACGCCGCAGCGGCCCTCCAGCGAGGTCGAATTCAAGCGCGTCTATGCACGCTACGCGCTGGCCTCGGGGCTGACGCGCGAGCAGGCGGTGCGGGTCTATGCGTTCGAGACCGGCGGCACCGGCAGTTACGACGTGCAGGCGGGAATCGAGCATGGCGGCAAGCGCGCCATTTCGACCGCGATGGGCTACAACCAGCTGCTGACGACCAACAGCGTCGAGCTGCTGGCCGAGCAAGGCCATGAATTCATCCGCGCGCTCTCCGACAGGGTCGCGCGGACCTCGGGCCCGGCGCGACAGTCGCTCGAGCACAAGCTCGCCGTTCTGAAGAAAATGGTGGCACATGCCAAATCGGTGCCCGACACCTGGTCGGAGCACGAGAAGATCGGCAACACCGCGCAGGGCTGGGCCATGCATGCCATGGTGCTCGACATCGACATCGGACCGATGCTGCAGACCCACAAACTGCTCACCTCGGTGCTGTTTGCGCGCGCCAAGGGCTATAGCCGCCCGCTCAGCGCGGCCGAGCTCGAGATGATGAACCTCACTGGCGACGGCACCGGCCTCGACATGGTGACGATGCCGCCGGCGATGCGCGAGCAGGTGCCGACCTCGAACTTCTTCCAGCGCGGCGGCTACGAGCGCAACCCGGTCGCGATCCGCCACAACACGGTGGCGAAGCTGCTGGCGGTGACGGATACGAGGATGGACAGCAACAGCAACAACGCCGGCGCGCGCGAGCTGGCGGGGGCGTTCTAGCCGTTCGCCCTGCCACACCTTCCGCTGTCATGCCCCGGCTTGACCGGGGCATCCAGTACGCCGCGGCCTCTCGATTCAATCACGACGGCCTCTGGAATACTGGATCACCCGCTTTCGCGGGTGATGACACCGAGTGTGTGGTGGCGCCGTCGCCCGCCATCCCCGCCCTACTGATCCGACCCGAACTTGAACTTGCCGTCGCCTTCCAGATACGGGCCGCTGCGCATGTAGAGCTGGCCGTTGTGGCCGATGAAGAACAGCGTGCCCTTTGGCACCTTCTTGGCGCCCTTCAGAAGTTCGCCGGCATTGCTGGTGCCCATCTTGTAGGAAAAGGTCTTGCCGTCCTTGTCATAGGCGTAGCCGGTGTCAGGCTTGAGCTCCCAAGGTGTTGCAGCGGTCTGCGCCAATGCGGGCGCAGCGAACGCGCCGAGCACGGCCGTCACCAGAAAAATCCTTGTCGAAAATGCCATCACCCTATCCTCCCCATCGAGGCGCCCCGGCTTGAACAAATCACGAACGGCGCTTCCAGGTCAATTTGCGAAAGCGCCGCAGCGCATCACGTCTTGCCGAGCAGTTTGTGATTTTCCCTTCGTCCCCGCGCGACTATGTTCCGCTTTCCGTCTAGAACGCAATTCGACAAAAACATTGGGTAGGGGATGATTCGAATGAACTTCGTCATTAAAGCTTGCTGGGCCGCCGGCCTGTTGCTGACGGTGCTCGCGCCGGCCGCCCGGGCCGATGATTACCAGCTCAGCCACAACCAGAGGATTTCGTGCAGCCGCGGCCTGGCCCCAGGCAAGCTGAACACCGCGACCTGCAAGTCCTACACATATCTCTTCAACACCAAGACCTCGGAATATTTCCGTTGCCAGGTCTCGCTGGCGCTGACCCGCGACAACAAGGAAGTCATCAACGTCCAGACCGACGGCGCCTGCACCAAGAAGCCGCGCATCTTCGAGACCGACGGCCATTACGATTTCGACGCCACCGAGACCGAGCCGCCGAACACCAATTCGTTCTTCGGCCCCGGCGGTTACTCGGTCTGGGCCGCCGACGTCGGCGCGCAGAAGGTGCGCGGCTGCATCATCATCTCCTCCGGCCTCGGCTCCGACATCTCCAAATGCCTGGACATGAATTTCCAGTAAGCGTTTGCCAGTGAGAGTTCACCAGTGACGGTGCGCTCCCTGCTCGCTTGCGCGGAGGGTTGGGGAGAGGGTGTTTCCGCAATGGGGCAATCCCCCAGAGGAGAAAGCCCTCACCCGGCGCTTCGCGCCGACCTCTCCCGCACGCGAGGGCTTTGCTTAATTGGCCGAGCGGGAGTGAGGCTCGATATGGGGTATTTTTTTGTGCGGCCTCGGATGGCGC
>NZ_JBVVPM010000019.1:32466-141904 GCF_055811255.1 Bradyrhizobium sp. MI1.11 | reverse complement strand
GCGCGCGCCGCGGGCGCCCGCACCATCGCCATCCTCAATGCGACGTCGTCGCCGGTGGCTGACGAAGCGGAATTCGTTGTTCCGATCGAAGCCGGCCAGGAGCACTCCGTAGCGGCGACCAAGACCGTGATCGGCTCGATGGCCGCCGCCGCCGGACTTGTTGCCGAGCTGGCGGGAGATCATGCGCTGCGGTCAGCCCTCGACAGGCTGCCGGAGCGCCTGCACTGCGCGCTACCGCTCGACTGGTCCGGAATTGCTGACGACCTCACCAAAGCGTCAGCGGTGTTTGTGGCGGCGCGGGGCCTGGGCCTCGGCTCGGCGCGGGAGATCGCTCTCAAATTGTCGGAAATCCTGCGCCTGCCTTCCATTGGTCTGAGCGCCGCCGAGCTGCAGCATGGGCCGCGCGCTGCGTTATCGTCGCGCACGCCGGTTATCATGATGCGCCTGATGGATGAAACGGCGGCCATGGTGGACGCGCTGGCAGACGAATTGCGCGGGCAAAACATCGCGCTTCATTTATGCGGCGGACCGCGTGGCTCGCTGCCCTGGTTGGCCGCGGATGATCCCGCCACCGACCCGATCACCATGCTGGTTCCGGCCTATCGGATGATCGAGCAGACGGCGCGGGCCTGCGGGTTTGACCCGGATCGTCCACCTCGCTTGAGCAAGATTACCGAGACGTTCTGACAGCTCACCGCTGAGATGCCGCAGATGTCTCAGCAGGGCACCGCGTCCTTCTGGTAAGTCCCATAGGGGTGCAGAAGGCAAGTTTCTCGGCGTGCCAGCACCGAACATGGCCATGATGTCGCGCGACGGGCCGCCATCGACCAGCCACAGATTGCGTTCGCGAGCAGGCGATACCAGGCCGCGATAGGAGGCCCGCGCGGTCACCGCAAACACCAGCCCTGACAATAATGCGCGGAGATTGCCGTTGGCCGAAAGCACCAAGAGCCGGCTGGCACAGCCCCGCGCCAAAATCATCCCGCAACCGAACATCAGGCCGCCCACGAGATCGCCAGAGATGCTGCCCTGTTGAGCGAGCTGGCGCGCCTCGGATACATCGAGCCAGCCGAGCGCGACCAGGCCTTGCGTGCCCACCAGCGCCGCGGCAAAGGTCAGGAGCCAGACCGCAAGGCGCGGTCCACCCTCGCCACGGGAGAATTCGACCGCCGCGGCACGCAGGCAGAAGCGGCTGCGCTGGGCGAAGAACCCGAACAGACCTCCGACCAGGAGCCCGCCGAGCCATGACAGCCGGTCTTCACCCAAGAGATCGATGATCGGCGTCAGCACGTCCGCCTCAGCTATTCCTGCGAGCATGCGATTCTAGCGATCTCGGCGTCGCGTCCCATGAGCCAGATCAAAGCGCCAATGCCTCAGGATGCCCGAGCGAAGCGGCCTCATGGCCGTAGATAGGCATATCCCTGCTGCTGCAACTCAGCGAGCCGCACCACGCCGCCCCTCTCGGCCACCACGAAGCCGGGCGTGAGGTCGTCCAGCTCGACGCCCTGCGCCTTCATCGTGTTGGCACAAGCGTCGAAACCGACGCCGGCGTCGACGAGCTTTGTCATCATCGCAATCGTGTGGTCCTGAGCCGCGAGCGCGTGGAAGGCTCGCAGCGCCGGCCCGTGCACCACCAGCCTGATGTCGGCCTTCCCGGATCCGCCGACGCCGTCGACATGGTTCTGCAGATTGCCGAGAACGAAGACGACACGATCGGCATCGGCGAGATGATAGACGACGCGCTGTCGCGCGGACGCTTCCGTCGCCGCGGACGCCTGGTGCACCGCGAAGGCACCAAATAGTCCGGCAAGGCTCGCGCGAAGCATGGATCGACGCTGCATGATCCCCCTCCTATCGTGTCTGCTTGATGAATCCGGCGATGCGGTCGGCGACGTCTTCCGCGAACAGGTCGCGGAAGAAATGATCGGCATCCTCGATCTTGTCGAGCTGGACCCTGCCCCCGCTCGAACCCGCAAGCGGAGCGAATGCGTCTGCCACGTCGGGCACGACATTATCCTTGGTCGCGGCGAGCACCAGCACCGGAAGCTTGATGCGCGCCACCAGCGCGGCCGTGTCCTGGCCGGCATCGGGTCCGTAGAATGACGCAAGGGCCCGCGCGGTGACCACGGCATTGCGACAATAGATGAAGCCGGGCACGTCCATCCACTCCCCGCCGTGGCCCGCCGCGACCGCCTTGGTCGCAAGCTCCAGAAATGGCTCGAGCGGCTTGCCATATGTCTTCACGTAGGACGCGCGCAAGTCGGCCTCGGCTTTTGCGGTCACCGGCGCCAGCAGCACCGCACCCGCCAGCGGGGTTTCACTTGCGAGATACCGCGCGACCTGGTTGCCGCCGCGCGAATGGCCGAACGCGAAGACGAGCCGGGACATACCCCCCGCCCGCGCGACCCAGGCGCCGATCTCCGCAACTGCATCCGCAACGACGTAGTCATGCCGCACGGCGCAGTCATACATGCCCTTGCGGCGGTCGAGCCCCAGCGACAGCGTATGGGCGAGCGAAGCGATGCCGCGCTGCTCCAGTGCCTTGGCAACGCCCTGAATGACCTCCATGTCCTTGTGTGCGAGCGTGCCGTGGGTCATCACGACGAGCGGCGTGTCCGGTGTCATCGCAGCGGGTGTGCGCAAGGTCGCGAACGTCGTACGGCCGGCGACCGACTGTTCGAGCTCCTGCTCGGCAGCGTTCGCAGGCGCCGCGAGCGCGAGCAAGACCGTCAGTTCCATCAACCATCGCATCGGCGGCTTTCTCCTCAGGGCCGGACAATCGTCCAGTTCTTCTCCGCAAGTTCGATCAGCGCGGCAACCCCGACCTGTGTGACGCTGACGCCCTCGATCAGCGGCGGTCGCTTGTCCTCCTTCGCCGCCAGCGTCTCCAGGGTGTTGCCGCAGGCGATGAAGCTCACATTGGGCATCGATTTCAGGAAGTTCACCAGGCGCTCCTTTACCGGCGAGCGGTCCTCGAGCAGCATGTCGAGACCGCCGTTGAAGGCGACCACTGCGATTTCGACGTCCTCGCCCTGCCCGGAATAATGCCGCGAGACGTTGGCCGCAACATCGAGGACGGCGCGCATCTTGAGCGGGTCGTCGTCACTGATCTGCAGCGCGAGCCCATGAGGTTTGGCCGCATGGGCCGCGGCCGGACGGATCGCGATGAGCAAGCCAACAGCGAGTCCGGCATGCAGAAGCGTGCGACGGCTCGCCCGGCCTGTTCTCACTCCACGCCCCGCGACTTCTTCTCCTTGCCGTCCTCGGGCGTCACGTCGATGGCGGCAGCTCGCCCGGTGATCTTCACCGGCGCGATGCAATCCTTCATGCAGGGGTCCTTCTGCCAGAACGACTTCTCACTGGTGGCGCGGTCGTCCATCACGAAGCCCTGCTCGTTCGGCATCTTGATCGCGGCAAGGTTCTTTTTGTTCAGCTCGAAGTTCTGATCGGTAACGACGTCATTGAGATAGAGGACGTAGGCGACCAGCGCATAATATTCATCGACGGACAAGGACCCCGTGTTGCCATAAGGCATGGCGTGCCTGATGTAGTCGAACACGGTTGACGCGTAGGGCCAGTACGAGCCCACGGTCTTGACCGGATTGTCTGAGGTCAACGAACCCTTGCCGCCGGCCAGAACCGGCCAGCGGCCGTTGCCCTCGCCGAACTCGCCGTGGCAGGTCGCGCAATTGTCCATGAACAGTTTTTCGCCCTGCGCGACCGTGCCCTTGCCTTCCGGCAGGCCCTGGCCGTCGGGGCGAACGTCGATGTCCCAGCCGCGGATCTCGTCCGCCGTTGGCGCGCGGCCGATGTGATAGCGCGAACCGCTCTTGGCGTCCGCCTTCTGCTGCGCGAGCGCCGGCGCGTTCAGCGCGCAGGCCGTCGTCAGCGCGGCTGCAATGAGCTTAAGCGACTTCGACATTCTCGACCTCACCATTGGCCTGCACATGCCAGGTCTGGATGCCATTGTTGTGATAGATGGAGTTGACGCCGCGAATCTTGCGCAGTTCGGCCTTGCTCGGTTGCACGTATCCGGTTTCGTCCTGCACCCGCGATTGCAGCAGCAGCGGCTCGCCGTTCCAGTCGAACTCGTAGTAGAAGCGGGTCAGCGCCTTGTCGAGAACGGGCCCGTCGAGCCGCGCCGGCCACCAGTTGCGGCCGCCGTCGAGCGAGACGTCCACGCGCTTGACCTTGCCGTTGCCGCTCCAGGCCAGACCCGAGACGATGGTAAAGCCCTTGCCGTGCCTGATCGGCGCCTGCGGGCTCGGAGACGTGATCACCGACTTGGCGTCCATCGACCAGGTGAAGCGGCGCGCCTTGCCGTTCGGCATCAGGTCCGTGTATTTCGACGTCTCCTCGCGGGTGTGCCAGGGCTGGTCACCGACCTTGATGCGGCGCAGCCACTTGACCCAGAGATTACCCTGCCAGCCCGGCACCACGAGCCGCATCGGATAGCCCTGCTCGGGATACAGCGCCTCGCCGTTCATCTTGTAGGCGATGATGCAGTCGTCGAGCGCCTTCTCGATCGGCAGGCTGCGATCCATCGCGGCCGCATCGGCACCCTCGACCAGCAGCCACTTGCCGCTCGTCTTGACGCCGGCTTCTTCCAGCAAGGTGCGCAGCGAGACGCCGGTGTACTGCACGCAGTGGATCATGCCGTGGGTGAACTGGCAGCCATTGAGCTGGGCGCCGCGCCATTCCATGCCCGAATTCGCCGCGCATTCCATGAAGTGGATGCGGTTGACGCGCGGATAGCGCTTCAGCTCGTCCAGCGTGAGAATGAGCGGACGCTCGACCAGCCCGTGGATCATCAGGCGATGATCGGCCGGATCGACCTCGGCGATGCCGCCGTGATGCCGCTCGAAGCAGAGTCCGTTCGGGGTTATGATGCCTTCGAGCTCGTGCAGCGGCGTGAAGCTCACCGAGGACTCGCGCGAGGCGGTCAGCCATTCGACATCGCGCCGCACGACGTCCTTCTCGAATTTCGACGGCTTGCCGTACGGGCGGACGGCGACGCCCTCGCCGAGCGACTTGGTCCATTCAGGGACGTTGGGCGGCTGGTTGGCAGGATTGCCGGCGCCGGCCGCGGCAGGCTTGGCGAGCACAGACGCTGCAACACCGGCGCCAGCGGCCAGGAAACTGCGTCGGGATTGCCGGGGAGTGTCCAACTTCGACATCGCTTCTTACGCTCCGGTAACTTTGACGGCCCTGTTGGGCTCGAGCCGAACGGTTTTCTGTCGCGTCAAATAGTTCGCGACGACGTCCCAGATCGGCGGCCCTTCAGTTCCTTCGTTGACGCTGGCCCAGCCGGCAACCTGGTATTCCCTGGCGGGATCGATCGGCGCGCCGGTCTTGAGAACCTGCATGTCCGAGATGCGGCCGCCTTGCGGCTTGGTGACGTCGATCGCGTAAGACAGTCCGCCGATCCGCACCATGTCGCCGCCTTGCTGATAATAGGGATCGACATTGAAGAGATTGTCGGCGACGTCCTCGATGATCTCCTTCAACCGTGCGCCCGTCATGCCCATGCGATAGACCGCGGGATAGGTGATCGCGGTTGCGTTGGTGACGTCCTCGAAGGTGATGTCCTGCCCCGGCAGCACGCTGGTGCCCCAACGGAAGCCGGGCGACAGCGCGATCTCGGCGTCGCGCTCCTGCATCAGCGCCTGGCAGATCAGATCGTCGAAGGTGCCATTGAAATTGCCGCGCCGGTAGAGCAGCGAGTCGGTCCTGCCGAGCACTTTGGCCAGATCCGCCGCGAAGGGCTTGCGAACCTCGGCGATCTTCGCGGCCATCTCGGCGTCCGCCGCGATCACATCGGTGAACAGCGGAATGAGCCTGTAGCTGTAAGCCTTGACTTCGCCGTCGCGAACGTCGAGATCGAGCCGCGATACGAACTTGCCGGACGAGCCTGACGCGATCAGCAGGGTCTTGCCGACCTTGACGGCTTCGGGCAGCGCGTCATGGGTATGCCCGGTCAGGATAACGTCGATGCCCTTGACGCGGCTCGCAAGCTTACGATCGACGTCAAAGCCATTGTGGGAGAGCAGCACGACGAGTTGCGCGCCGCCCCTGCGCGCCTTGTCGACCTGCGCCTGAACGTCCTCCTCGCGCACGCCGAACGACCAGTTCGGAATCATCCAGCGCGGATTGGCGACCGGCGTATAGGGGAACGCCTGGCCGAGCACCGCGATCTTGACGCCGCCACGCTCGATCGTGGTCGAGGCGTCGAAAGCCGCCTCGTTCCATTCGGTGTCGCGGATATTGAGGCCGAGGAACGGAAAGCCGAGGCCTTCGATGGCCTGCCTGACTCGCTCGGTGCCGTAGGTGAACTCCCAATGCCCGGTCATGGCGTCAGGCTTGAGCAGCGCCATGCAGTCGATCATGTCCTGGCCGCGCGTCTTCAGCGACGACCACGAGCCCTGCCAGGTGTCGCCGCCGTCGAGCAGCGCGACCTTGTCGCCGCGCTCGGCGCGGATCGCCTTGATCACGGTCGCGGCGCGATCGAGGCCGCCGATCCGACCATAGCTCCTGGCGAGTGCCTCGAAATCCTCCGAGGTCAGGGCATATGCCGCCGACGAGCCGGGCGCGATGCCGAAACGGGAGAGAAACTCCTTGCCGCTGACGTGCGGCGGAACGCCCTTAGCCTCGCCCACCCCGAGATTGGTCGAGGGCTCGCGGAAATAGAGCGGCATCAGCTGGCCGTGGATATCGGTCACGTGCACCAGCGTAACGTTGCCGAGCGGCTCGAAGACCAGCAGGTCCTTTTCGGTCAGGCGCTGCTGGGCAACCGCCCGGCTGAGGCCGGAACCTGCGCCGGCCGAGAGTGCCGCCGTTGCAGCGGCAACCTGAATGAACTCGCGGCGAGAGATCATGCGCAATACTCCTGCAGGTTCATCGTTTCAGTTGCGGACGGACGGCGTCTCGACCGGCAAGCCGATGCCGCGCCAGGCCACATAGAGCTCGAGCGCGAGGAACTCGTCCGAGAGCGGCTTAAACGGCTCGGCCCGCACGTCGAACATGCAGCCCTCGAACCGCTCATGCAGCGGCACCACACGCTGGTCGCGCAGCCGATAGGTCGGAAAGCCGTTGGTCTGGCCCTGGCTCAGGAAATCGGCGCGCATGAACTTGCCGTTGTTGCGCTCGTGGCAGGATTCGCAGGCGAGATCGAGCTGACCATAGCGCGTGTAATAGATCTGCTTGCCGCGCTCGAACCAGGGCGACATCGGCCCGTCGGTCTTCACCGACACCTTCATGCCGTGCGACTGATAGCGCACGAAAGTCGTCATGTCGGTCAGCTCCTGGGATTTGAATTTCCAGGGCTCCGCCTTCATGTGCTCGCTGCGGCAGATGTTGATTCGCTGCTCGAGATTGACCGGCTTCTTCAGCTTGTCGTCCCATTTCGGCATCGCCGCGCCGACACCCTTCATGCTGGTCTCGGCCTCGCCGTGGCAGCTCATGCAAGACTTGCCCTCGCCGCCCTCGACCTTCTTCCAGACATCCGCCGCGCGTTCGACGGCGAGGAAGCCGGGGTTCTCCAAATCGTCGTCCTGCAGCGCCCGCGTTTCCTTGCTGCGGAACTGGTAGCCGGAGATGATGGTCTTGAAGACGTGTCCTGGGGGCGCCGGGATGCCCTTGCGTTCGACCTCCTGCGCGGAGGCACATGTCGCTACCGATGTGGCCGCGGCGACCGCGACGGCGAATCCAATATATCGCGACAGCATCCGCCCTCTCCCTCTCCGGCGTTACGCCTTGAGCGCGATCTTCTCTTCGGCCGTGATCACCGAGCCGTCGTCGTCGGTCCAGGCGAACTTGAACGTTCCGGATTCGTCGATCCTGGCATCGAACTGGACGTAGGGATTGGCCGAGATCGCCGGCTCGAGTGCGCAGGAGAACACCGGCTTGCCGTTGAACTCGCAGGCGAACTTGTTGATGATCTTGCGCGGAATGGTCTTGCCCTGCGCGTCCTTGCGCTGGCCCGATTCCATCAGATGCGAGACCAGGGTCTTGATCTGGATGACCTCGCCCTTGGCCGCTTCCTTCGGAAGCTTGATGCGCGGTTTGTCTGCCATTGTTTCTCTCCTGAAGCTCTTAGCCGCCGCAGCCGCCGATGGTGACCTTGACGGTCTTCTGCTCCGTGAACAGCGACCCGTCGCTCATCTTCGCGACCGCAACCACGTTCTGCGTGGTCGCGAGCCGGATCCGGATCGAGGCTTCCGCCTTGCCGGACAGCGGCGTGAACGACAGCGTCGCGACGCCCGCATTCGGATTGCCGTCCGCGATGATCAGAACGTCCGTGACGTGGGACTCCGCGGTCATCGGGCTATCGATATTGATCGACAGCGGCACGGTGTTGCCGTTCTCCGCGATCTCCGGCAGGTCGAGCGCGATCTTGCCCTTGACCGGCTGCTTGCCGCCGGTGAACTTCTCGATCCACTTCGCCGCGTCATTCGTCACTTCGGCATCGGCCGCCATCGGCATCAGCGTCAGCATGATGAAGCCGCCCCCGAGTGCAAATGCCTGCCGTCGATTGATGGCTTTCATTCCGATCCTCCTCGCCGTCAGTTCAGCGTCTTGAGATAAGCGATAACGTCCTCGACCTGCGCGGCCGTCAGAATGGACTTGCCGGCGAATTCCGGTCGCACCCGGCTGAGGCCCTCGTTCCTGAAGAACGCCGGCATGACCGTGTTGGTGAAGATGCGCTTGGGGTCGGCGACGATGAGGCGCAATTGCGCCTCGGTGTAGCGGCCGGCGACACCGTCCAGGGACGGACCGAACTCGCCGTGGAATTCCTCGGACTTCAGGCTGGTGACCTGATGGCAGGCCAGGCAGTTGCCGAGCGTGCGTGTCAGAAACACCTTCTTGCCGGCGGCGGCATTGCCGGGGGCGCCGGTCAGGGATTTCGGCAAGGAATCGTCGACGATTTCGAGCCTGATGGGCTCCTTGATCGGCTCTCGCATCGGCTGCTGGGCGAGACCGCCGCCAGCCGACAGGCAAAGTGCAAACGCAGCCGCAAGCGAGCGCCGCATGTTTCCTACCCTTGGGATCGCGGGGTGACGCCCGCTCTTGATGGCGACGGACTGACGGACCATCAAATTCAAGTATTATGATATGATCATATGAAAGGCGGCGTCAAGCGAAATCCGAACGACGCGTCCGGTCAGCCATTCCCGGCCAGGAAATCCCGGAACGAGCCGCGCTCATAGGCGCGCTCCCGCACGAAGCGAAACATCGAAAGGAAGTGCTGCGGCTTGAGATAGCCGGGCGCCCGCGCCACTTCGCGCGCGATCGCGTCCTTGGCTTCGAGACCGTCGGGGGATGGCGGAAAGAATTGAAAGGTCGGCGTGTACCGGATCCCGTATTTCTGGGCGAGCTCTTTCTCGGATAATTCCTGGCGGTCGAAGTCGGTCACCTTGCGCGAGCCGATCAGATTGAGCTGCAACACCTCGAAATTGTCGCGGATGTAGCTCGCGATGCCGGCATCGGCGAAGTTCACCAGATGCGTCTCGCGGCAATAGGGACAGCCGCGCAGCTCCCACATGATGGCGAGGCGCTTGCCGCCGGCGGCCGCACTCTCCAGGTCCTCGCGCAGATCGAGGAAGCTCTGCAGAAACCAGGGCTCATGATAGAGCCCGTCTTCTCCAGGCGTGGGCTCAGCCGCCGCCACGCCGCGGCCGGCCCAGGCCGCGCCAAATGCGAATGCGAGAAGGCCGCGCCGCGTCGGCATGCGAAGCGACGTCGGGGTTTCCTGCGTTGGACGATCTTGCGCGCTGCTCATTTTCATTATGATATTCGAATACACGAATGTGACAAGGAGTTCCGATCTTGCGCTGCACCATAGTGCTGCTGGCATGGCTGGCGTCGAACGCAATCGCGCTCGGCGCAGGAGCCGACAGACTTGCGGATTTCGCGACGGCGATGACGCCGATCATGGCCAATCTGCGCACCGCCGCGAGCTATGCGCGCACCGGAAACGTCGCGCTGGCGCAGATCGAGACCGATGAGGCGGTCGCCAGGTGGAAACGGCTCGGGCCGGACAGCTCCAATCCCCTGCCCGCTTACGCGCCGGCCGAACTGTCAGGATTTCTCGACCGGGGGCGCGAACGGCTCGTGACGGCAACGGGCGCACTCGACCGCGGGGACGACGTCGCCGCCGGCCGCGAATTACTTGCGCTTCGGCAGGCTTTTCACGAGCTCAGGCGTCACGCAGGCCTGTACGATCTCGGCGATTGCATCTTCGAGATCGCGCCCGCCATGGAGGCTTTGCGTGTCGCGGCTGTCAGGCACGGCGAACGGCCGGCGCCGGTGAACGCCGAGGAGACCGTCGCCGCCGCGAGCGCATTCCGCGATCGGCTCATACGCTGCAACGAATGGGCAAATGGCGAGATCGCTGCCCAAGGTGAATTCCGTCGCCTGATCGATGGCGCAATCGCCAGCAGCCAAGAGATCGCTCATGCCGCGATGGCGGGCGACGGGTCCCTCGTGCATCGTTATCTCATCGAGCTGCAGTCCTTTGCCCAGTTGCTCGACTTTCGTTACGGATAGAGCGAGATGCGATGAGGATGAATCGTCATTGCGCTTTAGGTTGTTGTTTAAGCATAATCTGCGCGCAAACGCGTTCCGCGTTTGTCGCGAGGGAAAATCGCTGCGCACTTTTCCGGATCATGCTTTAGCCGATGCGGGTCAATCCAGGAAAATGCTCCAGCAGCCATTCCGAGACGGTGGGCATCAATCCGGTCAGGAACATCAGGCCGGTCGCGACCAGGAAGACGCCCATCGTCTTCTCGATCAGGCCGAGATGCCGGCGCACACGGCCGAGCGCGGCCATGAAGCGACCGGTGAAGGCAGCCGCGACCAGGAAGGGAATGCCGGTCCCGATCGAATAGGCGAAGAGCAGTAGCGCGCCCCGTCCGGTCGTATCCTCGGAGCCGGCCATCAGCAGCACGGCGGCGAGAATCGGTCCCGCGCAGGGCGTCCAGCCAAACGCAAATGCCAGGCCCATGACGAAGGCTCCCGCCACGCCGGCCGGACGGTTGTCGACCTGCACGGTCGCACTGCGATAGAGCAGCGGAATCCTGAATAGCCCCACAAAATGCAGGCCCATGACGATAATCAGGGCGCCGGCGACGATGCCGAGCGTTGACAGATGCGCCGAGATGAAGCGTCCCGCGATCGACGCGGTCGAGCCGAGCACGACGAAGACCAGCGAGAAGCCCGCCACGAAAGCCAGCGCGGAGATCAGGATGCGCGGCCGCAGATCCGGCCTGCCGCCGGACAGATCGGTGACCGATACGCCGGCCATGTAGCACAGGAAGGGCGGTACCAGGGGCAGAATGCACGGCGACAGAAACGACAACAGGCCGGCGACAAAGGCCGCGCCAAGCGTGACGTCCAAGGTCATTGCGCCCCATCCCTAGCACATATACGAATTTAATGATATAAAGCGCCGAGGACGTTACAAGCAAGCCGTTTACAAGCAAGTCCACGAGGCCGGTGACGCAGCATGACCAGAATCATCATTTTGCTCGCAATCGCGGTCGGGCTCGCGCTGCCCGTGACGGCGTCGCGCGCCGCCGAGCTCGTCATGTTCGAGCGGGCCGGCTGCGCCTGGTGCGCGCGCTTCAACGCCGAGATCGCGCCGATCTACGCCAAGACCGGGGAAAGCCGGGCCGCACCCCTGCGCCGGGTCGACCTCAACGGTCCCCTTCCCGCCGATCTCGCTGGAATCGATCCGGGTGCCTTCACGCCGACCTTCGTCGTGGTACAAGAAGGCCGAGAGATCGGGCGCATTCGCGGCTATCCTGGGGATGCCTTTTTCTTCGGCCTCCTGGACCGAATCCTGTCAAGCACGGGATCGGAGCTTAAGGGGTCGTGACCGTTCTTGCGGGTTTTGCTCAGGAGAATTTGACGCGATGCCGTTGCCAAAGCTGAAGGAGATCGAGGGCTCCGTCGAACTCGAGCAGATGATCGAGAAGGCGCGCGAGGCGAGCGACATGCTCAAGGCGCTGTCGCACGAGTCCCGATTGCTGCTGCTCTGCATCCTCGCCGAGGGCGAGAAATCCGTGACCGAGCTCGAGCAGTTCCTGGGCGAGCGACAATCGACCGTCTCGCAGCAGCTGGCGCGGTTGAGGCTCGATCGGCTGGTAACGACTCGCCGCGACGGCAAGACGATCTACTACAGTCTCGCAAGCGAGGACGTCCGCAAGATTCTCACTGCCGTTTACGACGTGTTCTGCGAGCCGGTGCGCCGGCGCCGCCGGTAATTTTCCGCGCTGGCTTTTCGCGACCCACCGGCGCAGACTACCCGCGAGGCAGAACCAACAGATGCCGGGGAATGCTGAGCACATCTACCATAGCGTTTGCATGTGGGCTTGCCGCTGGCGCCGTGCTCGGCGTTGCCGGCCGCGCGGGACGTTTTTGCACGCTGGCGATGTTCGAGGATGCGTTCTTCGGATCGGATTTTCGCCGGCTGAAATCCTTTGCACTTGCAGCGGCGGTCGCCCTGCTCATGACCCAAGCGCTGGCCGAGTTCGGCATCGTAGACCTGTCGCGGTCGATCTATCTCACAGCATCGATCGGCCTCGGCGGCGCGATCATCGGCGGGCTGATGTTCGGCGTCGGAATGGCGCTGGTCGGGACCTGCGGTTTCGGCACGCTGGTGCGCATCGGCGGTGGCGATCTACGCGCCATCGTGGTCTTTCTCGTGCTCGGCCTGTCCGCGCTCGCGACCATGCGCGGCATCACCGGCATGCTCCGCGTGAAGCTGATCGAGCCATTGTCGGTGCGCCTCACCGACGGCAACAATCAGACGCTAACTTCGCTGCTCGGGGCCGGCAGCACGATGCGCGCAATCCTCGTCGTGTCGATTGCCGCCGCGCTCACTTTCTGGGCGCTCGCGGATGGCCGGCTGATCCGGTCGCCGCGACTATTGGTCTCCGGTCTTGCCGTCGGCGCCGCTATTGCGTTCGGATGGTTCGCGACGGGGTGGCTCGCGGATGACGAATTCGATCCCGCGCGCGTCTCCTCGCTCACCTTCGTTGCCCCGCTTGGCGACACCATCCTCTACATCGCCACCTTCTCCGGCGCGCGGTTGAATTTTGGCATCAGCTCGGTCGCCGGCGTCGTCGTCGGCTCGTTTGCCGCCGCCATGCTCGGGCGCGGCTTTCGCTGGGAGGCTTGCGACGACGCCCGTGAATTGAAGCGTCACATGAGCGGCGCGCTTCTGATGGGTATTGGCGGCATCATGTCGATGGGCTGCACCATCGGGCAGGGATTGGCCGCATTCTCAACGCTCGCTCTCTCGGCGCCGATCACAATGCTGGCGATTGCCGTCGGAGCGCGGCTCGGGCTTGAGTTCACGATGACTGGCGAGTGGCTGCCGGCAGTGCGCAAGCTGTTTGGCGTCTCGACGTAGTCGGAAAACCACCGCTTCTGCACATGTGGCCGGAATTCGAGGCGACTTCGCCAAGAACAGTCAGCTCTCGACGGCTTCACCCTTGGTCCAAGCCGACGCAATTACTACTATTGGAAGCGTCCGCGATCGTCAAAGGTACACATCGCATAAAATCGCAGTCCGGCGCGCAAAATCGTGGCCCACGGTAGAGGGCGTGACTCGTCCCCAATACGATTGTCCTCACCGCAAAATAGTCGCGACAACACGCCAAGCCGAGCTCTCGTTGATAACGGGCATCAGCCGCCTTCACGCAAGCACCCAGCTATAGACCCAGCATCCCTTCAGAGAGTCAGAGAGTGAATACCCCACTCTTGCTGACGATAGATTTTTCATCTCCCGGTGCACACGACGCCATCTAACCGGTTGAAAAACCCGTGCTCTCGCTCCAGTCCATCATGGGGAAGTTTGATTTAACTCGGGCAATCGTGATCCAACTGGGCACTGTCAACAATGACATTCGTCGTTGAAGCAGTCCGCTCGATTGCAGTCCCCGCGATCGCACGATCCACGCAGGTTTCAGATCACGGAGGCGCAGCCACCGATACCGACATTCGGTTCATTACCATCTGACTGAGCGAGCCCAGCGTCCCGAACGCAGCGAACAACTTCTAAGTCGTTGATTTTTCTTGATCTGGATGGCCTTTCCGTCCCGTTTTGTTCACGCTCGTTTCGTCCAATCGTTGCGATTTCGTTGCGGCGGCAGTCAGGGAGAACGGCGCTCGGCGCGTCATTGGGATCTTGGACTGGCGGCCGAGCAGCCGAGGCCTGCGAGGGTAAGCGCATTAGACTATGCCGTGATCTGTCGGGGATCGAGTCACTAGACCGCCACATTGCTAAACCCACCGCCGTGGAGGCGCTGTTCTCCTACCGGGGGGCAGCTTAACTCCCAACCCCTGGTGTTGGATAAGAGGGGCATTGGCCGGGTCTCGAATGCTGCCCGCTTCTGCAAGCTCAAACTTTCGCGCTACAGAGCCGTCGTTTCGCATTGAGACCTTCCGTTTGCTCTACGCTCACTTATTGCTTCGACAAGTCCCGGGTCGATCGGCAGCGAGGCGAAGGGCATGTAGAAGAAGGGCGCAGCCTGAACATTGCATGACCAATGCCTGTTTTGGTGCACCTCGCGAAATGCGATCAGGTGCCCCGCTTCCCTGCGGAAACATCCCAAAGCTCACTGCCCTGAACCGATCGCGGGAGGAGCAACAGCACGAGAATCGCGGCCAGGATCGGCACGGCCGCCGCCAAGACGATGGATTTCGGAGACCAGCCAAGCGAGAACAGCAGACCAACGAAAGCAGGCCCGACGATCGAACCGATCCGCCCCGCTGCCGCAGAGAAGCCGACGCCGTTGGTTCGCAATGGCGCGGGATAGATTGAGACGGCCAGCGCCGACTGGCCGACCGAACAGGCGATAAGCCCGGCGCCGGCACCTAGAATCAGCGCCCAGACCCACGACGTCGTCGCCCAAAGCGCGATTCCAGTCACGCATAGCCCAGCCGTCGACGCGGCAATCCTCATCACGCTGGTGACGGCGAAGCGGCCCACCAGCGGCACGACAATCAAATTGGCGATGAGGCCGCCAGCGCTGAAGAAGCCGACCGCGAACTGGCCGTCCGCGGCCGGAAAGCCGAACCCGATCAGCAGCGGGGGCAGCCAGAAGATGAGTGCATAGGCGTC
The DNA here is from genome assembly GCF_055811255.1 of Bradyrhizobium sp. MI1.11. NCBI lineage: Bacteria > Pseudomonadati > Pseudomonadota > Alphaproteobacteria > Hyphomicrobiales > Nitrobacteraceae > Bradyrhizobium > Bradyrhizobium sp. MI1.11. Next base: position 126,777 of record NZ_JBVVPM010000019.1, on the reverse strand, counting down.
GGCGAAGATGAGAAATGAAAAGACCCAGAGACCTGCGGTTCGACCGCCGAGCGAACCGGCAAATATGCTTGAGATGAGCTTCAGATTTCCCGCCATACGCTTGTCGCCCGCCGCCGTTGCCGCAGCATCGGCTTCATCTGACGCAGGCAGCCAGCGCAACAGTACAAGTGACAGCAACAATGGAAGCGCGCCTCCGAAGTAGAACAGTGACTCCCAGCCATACTTTCTGGTCAGAAGGCCGCCAAGCGCACCGCCCAGGGCCCCACCCGCAGCAAGTCCCGTTCCGACCACGATCGTGGCGGCAGCTCGCAGCGTGACGGGTGCCTGCAAGACCGCGATCGCCACGGCCGAGGGAAGTGCAGCGCCAAGTCCTATGGCCGTGACAAGGCGGAGGATGGACAGGACAATAATCGAACTCGCAAAGGGTGTTGCCAAGGTGAGCACCCCGAATCCAATCACGCTGAAAATCAACACACGTCGGGCCCGCCATCGGGCCACCAGATAGCCGGAAGCCAGATATCCTAACACGGCTCCGATGCTTGTCATGATAAATGGCAGTGTCAAGGACGCTGTCGACACGCCGAAGTGAGCCGCGATTGCCGGACCGGCGACTCCGATGGAGCCCGTATCAAGGCCGTCGAGCAATATCGCTAGGAAACACAACAGCAAGGTTTTGAGAAAGGACGGCTGAAGACTTTCGGAAACAGCCGGAGAGGCGCTTGCGACGCTTGCCGCATCGCCCCTTCCAATCACATCCATCTTGTTCGTCAAGCTCATCCCCCGATGACTACGTTGTCTCGCGCATTCGTTTGTTAAAAGATTTCGTTCGGGGCTTGTCGAGGCCCAGGAATGGGACCGTGCATTCCGAATCCGGGACAGGCGGCTCTCAGCGGGATGGAGGACGCAACGGGCAGATCGCATAGCCGCGGGAGTTCCCAACCTCTTGTCCGTTGATCGCCAGCCGAAGCAGTTGCAAGCCGCGTTCCCAGGATGATTGCGGATCAGGTCTCGTCGGCCGCGGGCTGTTCGCCACGACTCGGTTAGGCTGCCGGCATCCTGTCCTGCAAATGACGAGCCAATCCGGCCACAAACAGGCGGCCGGCAAGCGTTAATGACCGCCGCGAAGGGTAAAGAGCATAAACGGTAACAGAAGGCGGCGCCCAATCGGGCAGCGGAAGCACCAGACGTCCTTCCACGAGGTCGGCTTCGCACATCGTTAGCGGCAACCGTGCCAAGCCGGCGCCGCTCAACGCCGCCTGCCTGATCACGTTGAGGTTGTTCGCGCTGAACTTCAGATTGACGTTCAATTCGGTCGTGTTTGCGTTTCGGTTGACGAGCGTCCAGCGTGCCAGATGGCCGTCTGCCGCCCAGCCAATTCCGTTCCGGTCCTGAAGCTCCGATGGATCGTTGATCATTCCGAGTGGCTTCATGAAGCCAGGCGAGGCAACGAGCCGGTAGCTTGCGGCGGCAAGCTTTTGCCGGACCAGCTCGGAGTCGGCCATGGTGTCCCCGCGCGCCGGGTGAATCATCAGGTCATAGTCGCCGATCGCGGTATCGAAAGCACCGACCGCGCTATCCAGGGTGATGCGAACGTCGGTATGCACGATCGAGAATCCGATCGCGAATTCGGAAACCAGACTTTCGGCCAGCACGGCCGGGCAAGAGATGCGAAGCTTGCCTGACGGATGATTTGAAAAGCTCTCCGCCAGCGCCTTAATGGCATCTAACTCCTCCTTGATCCGCTCACTCCGTTCATAGATCGAAATTCCGACTTCGGTTGCGGAGAAATTTCTCGGCCCTCGGTAGAGCAGGTGCACGCCAAGCTGGCTCTCGAGATCGCCGATACGACGGCTCAGGCTGGACTTCGGAATGCCGGTCTTACGGCTTGCGGCAGAAAGGCTGCCGGCCCTGACCGTTTCCACGAAAAGTGTAAGGTCGTCAACGATCCCCATTCGATCACCTCGGCCGCCTTGGCGTCTGGTCAGCGTGCCTTGCCGGCGGCAGCCCTGACCATATTCCCAGCCGAAGGCAGGCGCCAGCAGTCCTATTGTCGGGCAAGGGGAAGCAGCGAAGGCTCATTTCGCCAAGGGACACCCACCGGCTTCCAAAGGACGAAATGCCCGTTCCGAAGGAATGGTCGAGAGACGCTTGTAATAGTCGTAAGGATATCTCGATTCTTCCGGACGCTTCACCTCGAACAAGTGCATCGGATGTATCACGCGACCGTCCTCGCGAATTCTGATATCGCCGAACAACTTATCCCGTCCATTCACTTTCTTCATTTCCGGCACCACAGCGCTCGAATCGTCGCTTTGCGTGGCGGCAACCGCGTCGAGAAACGTCAGCGTGGATGAATAGACGCCAGCTTGGTTTCCACTCGGCATTTTTCCGTTCATGCCGGCGCGCGCAGCGAACCGCTTCGCGAAGGCTCGCGTGTCATCGTCCGCGTCCCAGTAGAACGCCTCGATCAATTGCAGACCTTGCGCGACCTTAAGACCCATTCCGTGAACATCGTTGATGAAGAGGAGGAAGGCGACCATAGACTGGCCGCCCTGCTGAATACCGAATTCAGACGCCTGCTTGATCGCGTTGATCGTATCGCCGCCGGCATTTGCGAGCCCGATGACCTTGGCCTTGGAACTCTGGGCTTGCAAAAGGAACGACGCGAAGTCCGACGTGCCGATGGGGTGCTTGCTGGAGCCATACACTTTGCCGCCGTGCTTTTCGATATAGTTCGTCGCTTCTGACTCGAGGCCTTGGCCGAGCGCGAAGTTCACGGTTATGAAATACCAGTCCTTGCCTCCACGCTCCATCATTGCCGCCGAGGTCGCATGCGCAGTCGCCCAGACGTCATTGACCCATTGGATGGTGTTGGGAGAGCACTCCTTGCCGGTAAGCTCGGATGTGGCTGTCGACGCAGCGAGAAAGGTCGCCCTTGTACCGCGGAGCAGCGAGTTCACCGCCAGTCCGACTGCCGAATTTGGCACATCGACCACTGCATCGACCCGGTCGACATCAAGCCATCTTCGTACGATCGCTGACGCCACATCGGCTTTATTCTGATGGTCTGCAAAGATCACCTCGACCTTTATACCTTTATGAGCACTCTCGAAGTCCTCCGCTGCCATCCTGGCAGCCTCGACCGACCCCGAACCATTTGTGTCCTGATAAAGTCCAGACATGTCAGTGAGCACGCCGATGCGGACGACCTTGTCCGACAGTTCGGCGTTCGCCATCTGCGGCGCGGCGAATGCGGCCATGATGAGCAAAGTAAGCACGCGCATTCTCATCTCGTTACCCTTCGGTTCAGCAATAGCGGGACTGGCTTTCTTCGGCCTTAGATCTGCTTATTCGGAATGTGGAGAAGTAATCCGTCGAGGTCTGACGTCATCTGGACCTGGCACGACAACCGGCTCGTCTGGCGGCGTTCGGCCGCGACTTCGGTGAGCAGCGCTTCCTCTTGCTTTAAGACTGATGGCAGTCGATCGAGCCATTCATCATCGACGTATACGTGACACGTCGCACACATGGCGTTTCCGCCGCATTCAGCTAGAATGCCTGGTATCGCGTTCTGGGTAGCCGCTTCCATTGCGCTCTCTCCCTCGCGTGCCTGGACAAGTTCCGAGCTCCCGGGCGGCTGAACGAACTTTATGGAAGGCATGCGTCAATCCATTGCTTTGAGGGTAACGGGAAGGCTGTCTAGGCCGCGCAGCGTGTTATTGTAGCGGCGCCGAACCGCTCCCGAGATTTCGATTGATTTCACTTTTCTCGCCAAAGCCGACAGCATGACTTCTCCCTCGAGCTGTGCGAGGAATTGGCCGCTGCACATGTGTACTCCCGAACCGAAGCCGACGTGCCCGCTCGTTTGCCGACAAATGTCGTACTCATTCGGACGATCCCATTTGCGTCGATCGCGGTTAGCGGCGCCCAAGAACATCAGCACCTTTTCGCCCGCTGGAACTTCGAAGCCGTCTATCTCGACCTTGCGCGTGGTCGTTCGGAAGAAGGTTTGCACTGGCGATTCGAAGCGGATTGCCTCCTGAAACGCCTTGCGCGCCAGTGTGGGATCTCCCTTCAACCGGCTCCACTGGTCCGGAAAGCGCGCCAGGCAATACAACGCTGCTCCTAACGCATTGACGGTTGTGTCGAGGCCCGCGCTTAACAGTGACCGCACCAACAATGGGGCTTCCAAATCGCTGATCTCGCCAAGTTCAACGCGAGAATAAATGGACGCGCCCAAGCCTCCCGGCATGAGGTTCTTCCGTTGACACTGCTCTTGCACATAAGCCTGATGAGGCATTGACCGCTCCAGCGACTGCTGGCGAAGCTCATTCGGGGGGCCAAAAGCATTGAATACGACCCCGGCATACGGAAGAAGATGCTCCCGCCCCTCTTTTTTCAGTCCAACCGCATCAGGAAATACTGAGAGTGGGAACGCCTCGGCAATATCGGAAACAGCATCGACATTGCCCTTTGAGACCACCTCCTCCGCCTTCAGTTCAGCGATACTTGTGAAGTGCTCCCGCAGGTCTCTCACGAGAGCCGGCGACAGTATTCGATCGAAGACGGCGCGGATTCTGGTATGTTCCGGAGGATCTGCTTCAAGGATAAGGCTAGGTGGCCGCCACGGCGCTTCCTTTGCAAAATCGCTCAGTCCGGCACCGCGGCTCGAGCAAAAGCTGACGTGGTCATGTAGAATGGCTCGAACCTCCCGATGACGGGCAACCGCGTAGACGTTCCATTTTGAAAGCCGGACGACCGGTCCGGTTTCACGTAGAAGATCGTGCGCTTGATATGGATCGTCGAAGAACTCCATTGAAAACGGATCGATGTCGAGTTCTGGAATTCGACGAGTTTTCGTCATCGCTGCAGCCCTTCTCCTCGCCACGAACATAGCCCCTCGTGGCCCCCACAGGTTGCGCACCATCCCTTGAGAGGCCAGGTGCCGCGTTCGCTTTGGGTTCTTACTCCTGCATGCTGAAGTCGCGTCCGCGAGCTGACAATGACCATTTCCGGAAAATCGCGAACCAGTCGCCAATAGCAGCGGCGCGACGCGTCGACCACGTTTAGGAGAAGTTCACGAGGAGCGAACACCGCAGTGGCGCGAGCGATATCCTAACGCGTCGTCGGTCGATGGACCTATCACCGAGACGGCAGCGGCGCAGTCGTCACGATGATCAAATCCGACTGTCGATAACGACCAAGTCGCCGAAAGAGGCGCTATTTTCCAAGGGCGGCGGTTACGTCGATCTCTATGGTCATGAACGGCCACGCGAGCTGACTGACGACTAAGAAGGTCGAGGCGGGAATTGGAGCGCTCCCGAAGGCATCCGCTCTGCATTTTAGCGCATCCCGAAAGAACCTTACGTCAGTGGTGTAAGTAACGGTCCGCACCACGTCATTCATTGTGGCGCCTTGAGCCTGCAGGGCCTTCTTGATCTTCGAGTATGCATATGTGCATTGCGCCATGAAGTCGTCGCGAAATAGAATCTCGCCGTCTCCTTCGCGCTCTGCCCCCGTCCCGGAAAGAAAGATGAACTTGTTCGCGTTTGTGACAGTCACGACCTCCGAGAACTTCCCCTTGGTCCATTCACTGTAGTTGAAGCTCTCCTTCTTGTAATTCGCTTGGACTTGAGCGGAAGCCTCCGCGCAACTTAACAGGGCGAGCATCATCAGCGACGCCACGAGACGGACGAGCATCCTCTTCTCCTTTCGTTACACTTCCTAAAGACCTCGAGTTACATCGCAACAAACGGGCCGACGAAATAAGAGAGGTGGAGTGAGGTCTGCACAACAGCCATTTGTGAAAAATCGCTAACCACTTACCCGCGCCGGTGAGATCCCGCCTACTCGATCCAGGGAATCCCGCGGTTCCTCGGATTTTCCAACATGTTTCCTTTGCGCCAAGTGCTACTAGAAGATCCAGCGCGATCGTTCTGGCTGATTCAGCATCGACTTCGCCTAGCTAAATTGAACCGCAACGCCGCCAAGCGCACCGAAATCTGCGTGAAAGCTGTCACCTTGCTGGGCGAACACCACCCGGGTAAATGAGCCAGTAAGGACGATATGACCGGCCTCCATGGTAATGCCCTGGGCACCAAGCTTGTTTGCCAACCACGAGACGCCGAGGGCCGGGTGGCCAAGCACACCGGCCGCGAGCCCCGTTTCTTCGATCTCGGCGTTGCGATAGAGGATGCAGCCGGTCCAGCGCAGATCGACTTCGCTGGGTCGGAGGGGTCGTCCGCCAAGCACAAGGCCTGCAGCCGCCCCATTGTCGGAGATAGTATCGTAAATCTTTCGCGGATCCTTTACGCGAGCATCAACGATCTCGATCGCGGGACAGACATAATCGCAAGCATCCAGGGCTTCGAATATCCCGACGCCGGGGCCCTTGAGAGGCTTGCCCAACACGAAAGCGAGTTCGACTTCAACTCGTGGGACACAATATTTTTCGCGAGGCGTCTTTCCGCCGTCCGCGATCATCATGTGCTGATAGAGATAGCCGTAATCAGGCTCGTCGATCTGGGAGGACCTCTGCATCGCTTTCGAGGTCAAGCCAACCTTATAGCCGATCAGCTTTGCGCCCGCTTCGAGGCGACGCCTGTTGACCTCGGCCGAAATCGCATACGCGTCATCGAAGCCGATCGACGGCCACTCAGTCGAGAGCTGCCCCGCCTGCTCACGAACACCCTCGGCCTCCATGAGAACGTCTGCGGCCTGGTGGCGCTGTTCGTCCGTTAGCATATGTGCACTTTCCTGCAGCTATGAAGATGCGCGCGCGGCTGACACGCACGCGAGATTGGTCCAACGGCCTCTTAGGCCGCCTGAATCGCGCTCATGCTTCCGCGACGCAATCAATTTCGAGAAGAAAATCGGGCCGTGGCAGCCTGGCTTCGACGGTGGTGCGCGCAGGCCAACCAGAGGGGTCGGTTCCGAAGAACTCCTGATAGATCTCATTCATTTGATCGAAGTCGGCTCTGCGATCGAGATAGATGTTCACCTTGCCGATCTTGTCGATTGAGCTGCCGGCATATTCGAGCGTCGCCTTGACGTGCTTGAGAGCAAGCCGCATTTGCGCTGCGAAATCACCCTTCGGAATCTGCACGTTATCGTCGTAACCCGGAAAGCCCGAGACAAAGATCAGATTTCCAATTTTCACCGCGTTCGAATGCGGAGACTTCGACCGTGGCAGGTTGGGATTGTTGAAGATCGTCCGTGTCATCAGGCATCCTTCTCATAGTTGGCGATCGAACCATGTACGTTTGAATTAATTGCGGCCTCGCCGAGCGAGCCGTCGGTGCAAGCCTTGCGGAAGGCTTCTGGCGTCGTCCCGCGTCGTTGTTTGAAGAACCGAGCGAAGTGGGAGGCGTGCGAATAACCAAGAAGGAACGAGATCTCCTTCACGGGCTTTGTCGTGTACAACAACAGGCGCGTTGCCTGCTCCAAGACGGCAGCTTGCAAGACGTCGCGAGCTGGAATGCCGGAAATGTGCTGGCAAGCGAGATTGAGCGTATATGGAGTGGCCGAGAGGCGTTGTGCGAAGAGTTCGACAGTGAGAGGATTGGTTCTCTGGTCGTCGGCGAAGCCAATTGCATTCAGTGTTAGGCCGATCAACTCACGATAGCGTTTGAATAGATCGAGTTCGAATGTGGATGCTTGCGGCATCTTGTTCTGAGACGGGGACATCAATGTCCCACCGAGTTCGAGGAGTAGGTTTCCGAAGAGATATCGCAATGCGTCGCGACGATAGGGACTGCGCGAGGTTGCCTTCTCGGAGATCAACTCGAGTAACTTTCGAACCGTCGCAACCTCCTGGCCGCCTTCCAAGGCGACGACCCGTTCTTCCGCCAAGCGCAGGAGAACTGTATTCGTCGCTCCCTCGACAGAAGGCAAACCAACGACGAAGTCTGGTGATACGCTGATGACAAATCCGACCGCCGCAGATGAATAGTCAAATTGGTGCACAACGTTGGCTGGCGTATAAACGCAGTTTGGCGCCTCGACGCGCCGCGAGACACCGTCGTGTTCAAATGAGCAGTGTCCACTGAGAAGAATGGAAAGCTGGTCAAAGTCCAAATGCCGGTGCAACGCAATGTGCCATTTGTTCGGAGCGTTGCGAACGAACAGTTCTTCGATATGGAAGAAGCCGAAGATGGAGCCCGACCAGTTTTCTCCATAAAGGAAATAGGCAGGAACGTTAAGCACCTGCGTCGGCTGGTCATGATTAGGCACCTCGATGGGTTCCTTATCGCGCTTCATGCTCGTCCCCTTATTGGCTAACGGTGCCTACTAAGTTGGCACCGGCATTCCAACCCTCCACGTCGTGGGGATCAGCCGATCCGGATTTATTGACCAAGCCTTCCAGGCCGCCTGAACTTTGGCGAGATCTTCCTCGATATTCTTTACCAGGAACTCGCCACGAAATTCCAGACAGCCCTTCTCGTCATACCACTCCAAGGCGTCGACCTCCCCTGGCTGGCGGTAGCGCTCGATGACGAGCCCGATGCACCCCTCAGGCCGTTGCGGCGAATGGCGGACGTGCGACGGCAGGAGATACATCTCTCCTTCCCGCACAATTACCTCGCTGCGTTCGCCCGACGCGGGGTCGATCAGCTTGAGCGTGGCGTCACCGCGCAGTTGAATGAACAGTTCTTCGCCTGGATCGTCATGGTAGTCCGGTCGGTAATTCGGCCCACCAACCATCATAACGAGGGTCGTCTCCCAAGAGCCCTTCCAAATTTGACGATTACCGATCGGGGGCTTGAGCGTTGCCTTGTTCTTTTCGATCCAATCGTCGAGATTGATTGGTGGATTCTCCAACGCGTGTTTCATAGGTTTCTCCAGGTTAGCCCGTACGGGCTGCGCTTTGATCGACCGCAGCCGGCGGCAGAAAGGGCACGACGCGATATTCGCGGTTGAGGTAAAGCAGTGCGTCGCGGGCTTGGTTGAGTGCTATCGCCACCACCCGTCCGAAGAAGATCGTATGCGTGCCATAATCCTGCGTTTCGGAGATCTCGCAGTCGATTGCTCCGAGGGCGTCTCGAAGCGCAGGGGCGCCGGTGGCGACCCGATCCCAAGGGTAAACGGCGAATCGATCGGCCATGCTGATGTCACGACGTCCGGCAAACGTTGCGGAAAGGTCTTCCTGTTCCGCGCTCAGGACGTTCACGCACAGGACGCCGTTTTGTCGAAAAACGGCGTTCATCTGACTCTTGCGATTGAGGCAGACCAGGATCGTCGGCGGTTCATCCGTGACCGAACAGACGGCTGTGCAGGTAAAGCCACACTGGCCGGCGGCGCCATCGGTTGTGATCACCGAAACGGCGACGCCGAACCGGGACATCATGTCCCGAAAGGCAACCCGATCGACAGACATCAGCGGCTCCTTGCGAGATAATCGAGCACAGAGACATCGTCGCCGTTGTGATATGCGGGATCGCGCCAGCCGTTCTCATCGTAGTCGGCGAGGCATGACGTCGCCAAAGCCTCCATTTCTCCCATGGTACCCGACACCTTGGCGTGGATAAGCGCCTGAAGTCGGATCGCCTCATGGTTGCCGGCATAGTTGCGCTCGTAAAGTTCGTGACGCGCGCCGAACTCGGATCCGACGGCATCCCAGAGCGCCTTCATGATTTTGATGCGCTCGATGTGATCGATACCGTTCGAACCACGTGCATAGCGCGCGAGGTACTTTTCGATCTCCGGCACCTTCAAATCCCTGGCACTCGAAGGGAGGTAAATCAGGCCGGACGCTACGATCTGCTGAATAATGGACCGGATAGCGGGATAGGCTTCCGTGGCGAATATCCGGAAAGAAGTACAGGCGCGAATATTCGGCAGGAAGCCATCGTTGACCCAGCGATCTGGCGCGGCAGCCATCGCGTCAGTCAGCGACCAGAACAGGTTTCGCCAACCCACGATCTCGCCGAGTTGCACCTGAACGCCACGAAACTCATCGGTGCCGCAGGCACGCAGGGCCTTCTGCAGCAGGCCGATAATGAAATCGAGCTTCACGGCGAGGCGGGTGCAACTCTGAAAGGTGAAGCCGTTGAGGAAGCCCGACTTCGGATAGAAGGTACGCAACATGTTGATGTCGCGGTGAACGAAGACGTTCTCCCAGGGAACGAACACGTTGTCGAAAATGAACATCGCGTCGTTTTCGTCGAATCGACTGGTCAACGGGTAATCGAACGGCGAGCCGGTCGCTGCGGCCGCAAGTTCATAGGAATTCCGGCAGATCAGCTTGATGCCGGGGCTGTTCATGCCGACCATGAACATCACCGCCATACTGTCATCCGTGATTTCCGCAGCCATATTTTGGCCGAGAAAATTGTAATGGGTCAGCGCCGACGAGGTTGCGACGACTTTCGCACCCGAGACGAATATGCCTGCGTCCGTCTCCTTTTCGATGCGGACGTAGATATCCTTAACGTCGTCTGCGGCCTTGTTCCGGTCGATCGGCGGGTTGACGAGCGTGTGATTGATAAACGGCACCGTTTCCTGCGCATGCTTGTACCAGCCACGCGCATTGTCGGCGAACTTGCCGTAGAAGTCTGCGTTCGCCCCCAAGGTGTTCGTGAAGCTTGCCTTGTAGTCGGGCGTTCGTCCCATCCATCCATATGTCAGGCGCGCCCAGGCTGCGATTGCATCGCGCTGCGCGATCAGATCTTCGCGCGACCGCGCGTAGCGGAAAAACCGATGTGTAAAGCCGCCGCTTCCCGTGTCGGTCTCGGTCGTCAAAACCTGCTTGAGGGACTTGTCGTGCAGCGCATCATATAGCTTGGCTATTGAGACCGCCGCGTTGCGAAACGCTGGATGAGTTGTAACGTCCTTGACACGCTCGCCATAGATCCACACCTCGCGGCCGTCCCGTAGAGACTGAAGATATTCGGCGCCCGTGAAAGGCCGGTTTCCACCGCGATTCATACGCTGCTCCTGGCTAAGGGGTAATTTGAATGCTTTGCATTCGAATGGTCCCCAACACTTCCGCGCATTGGCTCCGAAGACAACAGCCACTTTGGCAAAAGGAATTGCCGCGTAGCTGACTTCTTGATGAGGAGTGGGAGCAAGGTTGCCCTGGTGCCTCACCGGTCAATCGGTTCAACCAGCACGTGCTCGAAGCCCTAACGGGCAAGCCGACCTGCTCACGCGGTGGCTAGAGATCATCCAAGGGCATAAACAGCTCGCTCGAATTCGACGAAGTCCGACATAATACGCGGATCGCCCAAGGGCGCTAACTGCGTCATGAAGAGAGCAGCCAGCTTCGCCTTGGGATCGATCCAGAAGTGGGTGTTCGCCGTTGATGAATGCTTACCGACGATGGGGCGGAGGACCGCTCCAATCGTCAAGGCATTTTGGGATCGCGATAGACTTCTTTCCCGCCAACTACGGTCGATAGGGCCTTCATCTTGGGAATGGCGTCGAGCGGCACTGTCAAGAAGTCGTCGGTCAGTACCGCGAAGTCGGCGAGCTTGCCTGGCTCGATCGAGCCGCGACGATTCTCCTCTCCGATCAACACGGCAAAGTTGATCGTGACCAATCGCAGCAGTTGTGCTCGCGAGGTAACCTTCTGGTCGGCCCCGTAAACACCGTCGGACATCGTATCGCGGCTCGCAAAATGGTAGAGTTCCCAAAATGGGTTGAACGGAACGACCGGCGAGTCGGTGCCGCCGGCGACCAGCAATCCGGCGTCGAGATAGCTCTTGAGCGGCGTCGCTTCGCTGGCGATATCCCAACCCCAATATCCTTTCAAGACTGGCGCGGCGAGATAAAGGTGATCCTGCGCTGACACCATCAGTTTCAGGTTCTGCATGCGTTTGACGAGATCGGGCCGCGCGATGAAAGCATGTTCGATGGCCCATCGCTTCCCAATCAACGGCTTGTCCTTGTGGGCGATCTCGTAGGCGGTGAGAACCTCGTCCACGGCCGCATCCCCTACGGCATGCGTCGCGGCGCGCCAACCCAGGCGATTGATCTCGCGCACGACAGAATTGTAGGCCTCGGGAGGTGAAAGGGTAAGACCCGAATAGGTTCCGCCCTTCCCGAATGGCTCTTGATATGCGCGCGTGAGATGAGCCCCCTCGAAACCACCGTCCACCACGAGCTTGATGCCGCCTACGCGGACGAAATCACTGCCTTCGTCCTGCGTCACCCCCCATTGGGCGACCGCATCGTCGACCTGCTGCGGGGTTCTGAACCCGAACCCCGGCATATAGACGGTATAGCGCACGGTGAGCGCGTGCTCGGCGTCGGCCTGCCGCATCAGCTTCAGCGCCTCCACCAGGTTGCCCCGGTAGGCACCCGGAATTCGAACCGCCGTGAGGCCGAAAGGATTGATCGCTCTCTGCGTCGCGAGGATGTCCTCCATCGCGAGCGGCTTTGGAGCGGGTAGCGGCACAAGCGCCTTGGCCGCGTCGAACAGCTCTCCGGTCAGTTCACCATTTGCGTCACGACTGATCTGTCCCCCGGCCGGCACCGGCGTCTGGCTAGTGATATTGAACTGCGCCAGCGCTCGTCCATTGAGGATGTAGGAATGGCCGCCTCGTACAAGCACCACAGGATTGTTCGGCGCGGCCTCGTCCAACTGTCGCGCCGTTGGCAGGCGCTGTTCTCTCAACTGCGCTTCGTGCCAATCTCCGTTCGAAACGAGCAGCGCGCCCGGCGCGGTCCCCGCGGTGGCGTTGGCTACCTGCAACATGAGTTCGGCGAGACTACGGGTGTGAGACAGATCAATACCGGTACCGCCGCCTTCATTGTGGAAATGCGCGTCGGCAAGGCCAGGGCTAACGAAATGTCCCTTCAAGTCGAACACACGGGTGCCGGTGGACGCGAGCTTCCTGATCTCCTCGTTGCTGCCAACGGCGAGAAAGCGATCGCCTGATAACGCGAACGCCTCCACTACGGTGTTCTTCACATCAGCGGTGTAGACTTTGCCATTAACATAAATGGTATCGGCTATCGCCGGCTGGGCCTCTGCAGCGGACCATGTTGAGCTTCCAAGCAGACCCACAATGATCCACGTGTACGCCAGCCGCTTCACAAACTTCATCGCAACCTCTCCTTCTCAGTTCATGGCCCACGAAGAGGCGGCCAGCAACGCAGCCTCGAAGAAGCTTGCGCACTGTCCGCCATGGAAGCATCCGAAAACTGCGCCGCGGGGCATGCGGCCAGAGTTGACCTTCGGGAGGTAAATGAAGCTAGAACTTCATCGTGACGCCACTGTACAGACTTGATTCGGTACAGGTATTGTTGCTCACACCCGGTGAGAGGTTGCAAAGCCGACTGACGTTGTGATCCAGTCCGTATTTGTTTTGCCAATAGCGATAGGCGACCCACACGTCGACGTAATGCGAATACTTTGGCCCCCACATCGCTTTCGATGCATCGAAGGTCAGACGGATCGGCTCGGAATTTAGCTGAACCGCTGTCATCGAGTTGGCAGGGCTAGCTAGTGGCAAAGGGTTGTAAGGAAGTGGACTATTCTCGGCCCCCATCGTCCCAGTCCAAGCCGCTCGACCGCTGATAGAAAAGTAGCGCACGCTCTCGGGCAAGAAATCGAGATTCATGTAGTAGTTGGTTTCGATTGCCCACGTCGGCTGATATTGTCTGTTGCCGTCGGTAAGGCAGCCGACGCCTGGTGTATTGGGAGCGAACCCTCCGCCACACTGCAGGAAGCCCATGTGGGAGCTGTAGACCCAGGTCGCCAGAGGGGCAATATTTACGTAGCCCTTGTAGGGAAGATCGAACTGGAACTGCAAGCCCGCCGAGACGGCCTGCCCTGCGGACGCCCGATAATAGTTCGCGGCCGCCGCATCAAGGCCGATCTCGAACGAGATGTTGCGCAGCGGCCCGACAGTGAAAGTCTTGGCCCCGAAGATTTCGTTCCAGCCAAATGTCGAGCGAAGCTGGCCCACGCCAGAAATAGCACCTGCGCAATTTGCAGGAGTGGTAACACGCGTGCCAGGATTGAAGATACTGCCGGCGTTGGTGCAAGGGCTGGCTGGATCGTTTTGATCGGCCTTGTACATTGATAGGTTCAGGAAATTCGTGCCGTATCGCCAGGCGTCGAAATGCGTGAACGAATAGACCTGCACCGCGGTGTTGCTGTTGAGCGAACCGTTCGGATTTACAGAGTACACACCCGGGTCTGCTGCTTTTGGTATATACGAAAAGGTGACACGGTCATCGATCACCAGGAAGAATGGCAGATCGGGCGGCGCTGGCTGGGCCTTGACCGGCAGATCTCTCGCCAGACCTGCCGCGCTACCAAAAGAAACCAAGGGCAGTACTGTTAGCATTATCTGAATTGGACGCTTCATTTTCCCCCGCCAATGTTTTGCCTAGCCAGCCGAACAGCGCTGTACCCAGGCCATTCCCCACAATCCAACGGTTGGCAGCATAAGCGGCGGGCGGGTAAGCAAAAGCACCGCAGTTGGCACGGTCGCGTTCCAAGAATGGGACGATAATTCTATTTCGCGCGTTTCATGGACGACGTTCGGGTAACGGCGCAGACGAGCGGGACAGCCTTTCAGCCGCAAGCCGAACGACGAGAGAAATCAAGATTGAGTGGCCGGATTGGCGAGTTCAAGCATCGGCTCGGCGCCTACGTTTGCGACGTGGACCACCCAACTTCGCGGCGACTGAAATGAACTCGTTGATCTACCAACGTGCAAGATCAGGGCCGAGCTGAACACGATCAAAGCTCTGTCCCAGGAATGCTCCAGACGTACAACTTGTAAGCTCAAGCAATGCAACATCCTTCAACAGCCCGCTTTAAGTGACTGGGCAAGCGGCGCGCAACAGACTTTCTTCGGCCGCGCGGCTCAACGGGCTGGAGAGTATCAGGCGACCCAGGCAAAGGCCTGAATGCGCCTATCAAAGTGGAGCACCGCACGGTTGTGTGTGTAGGCGGGCCAATGCGACAGATCGGTCCCGTTTGGTTCGCCGCTCTTCGCAAATGCCGCAATCGCACCTCTAAATCGTCGGCTCAGCCCTTCCACCTCTCGCCAGTCTGCTCCCTTGAGCATCGGAGCGTTCCGCCAGACGTCGATATTTCCGAAAAGAAACGGAAGATCGATGCAGTGGCAGGCGCCTAGTCCTGGGACTGGCGACTGCCAATCGAAACGATAGGAAAACACATTCCGGCCGGCCTTCGCTTGGGCAGTTGCGACAGCCAAGCTCGCGTCCGTGAAGATCGTGTCTGTGTAGAGATCTCCCACTATCGTCCGAGGAATCGCGGGAACGCGCGCTGATCGGATCTTCATGATCGCATCCGCTGCGCCGCTTCCTAGTTGTAACTTGAATATGACATTCAATTCGTTTTCAGACAGGTCGTTCAAGGTCGGATTAGACAGCGAAAACGCAGCGTATTCCTCGCGTGTTACACCAATCATGATGTCACACCAATGTGCGCTACCGTTTTGAATGGATACGACTGGATCTCTCGGGATAAGGCTGCCATCCAGAACGGGCATGAACGGCGGGCTGATGTCCCCCGGTGTCGCCGGAGATCTGTTTTGCAACCCACGTAGTAACCCAAGAATTTGGTCAACGGACATCGTCCGCAGTCTATTGACCTCTTGGTCGGCCAATCCAAGAACATCTAGAAGTGCCTTGGCCAACGGCCTCGCCGTTTCGACCGTGCGCAGCTCTACGCCAACAGGCGCGCTCATGATGATCGCTCGGCTGAAGAGATCGCGGCCAAGATCAGTCCCGAGAAATGCAGCGATGCTGAAGGCGCCAGCCGACTGCCCAATAAGTGTGATGCGCGCGGGATCGCCTCCAAAGCAACTGATCGCCTCCCTGATCCAACGCAGAGCTGCAACTTGATCGTGGAGGCCCAGATTCAATTCGCCGAAATCAGGTCCGGGCCAAAAGCCAAGAAGACCAAGGCGAGAGGTAATGTTCACGACTACAAGGCCATTTTCCCTTGCAAGAATACTTCCATTATAGCAGGGGAGCGACCCCCCACCGGTCATGAAGGCGCCTCCGTGGAGGAAGACCAGAACCGGCGCATTGTCGCCGGCCCGGTGCGTCGTCCATATATCGAGATGAAGGCAGTCTTCACTTTGCTCGACCTCGTAGGTACCCATAACGCTGTCCAGCCGCGAGGGTAACTGTGGGGGAACTGGGCCAGGTACGGTCGCGTCGCGAGTATCTCGCCATCGGGGAGCCGATCCCGCCAACTCGAAACGCCGCGGCCCGATCGGAGCCTCTGCGTATGGCACTCGATGAAACGCGGTAACACCGTCCACCGTGATGCCCCGCAGGCAGCCGAAAGGTGTTTCCAACTCGATATGCTCCACGCTGCGCTCAACTCCAACCATTTCTCGTCTCCAACAATTCAACGCCGAAGCTAGCCCCGGATCAGACTCATACAACCACCAGGACGGCTTTCGAATCTCTGCACCTCCTGCGTGTCTGGGGTGCCACGTCTGCGTCGCCCGGCATTGCCAACTTTGCTTCCGGCGCCGAAGGTCGCTTGCGGCCTACTCAACAGCGTTTCGATATTGCTCGTCCAGTTCCGCGACTGGAATGCCCCGTTCCGTAATTGAGACGTATCGATCGGCTAACCTCATCTATATTCCAATTTACTTTGCCCTAAATGAATTGGTCGGAGACTTGGTCTTTCCCCACGAGTGCTCGGCCACGTGTTGGATATCTTTGTGGTATCCGCGCCATTATGCCACTCATCCACTGAACCAACCGGGGCATCGTAGTGTCCCTCAGGATCAGGAAAAAACGCATGTATGGGTACTGGAAATTACGGGAAAAGTGGGCGGAGCAACGGCAAAACACCTGTTGGCGCGCGGCAAGCAAGTACGCGCTGTCCGCAATCGCGAGAGGGACACCGCGGCGACCGCGACCATGCCGGACACCGCCCGGCCGGTTCTCGACATGGTGACGCTGTTGAGACACCTCTTTGAATCCGCATAGATGGGCGCCAGAACGTCCGCGACGGCGCCCCCCGTGAAGCCAGCGACGATCTTGGTCTGCTGGGCGTCCTGGGCCGACGCACAGGCCAACGCGAACGAGATTGCAATCGGGCGGCGATCACAGGTGACGCCCTCCATCGATGACGATGCGCGTGCCGGTGCTGGCCTTGAGATGGGTGATGCAGGCAACGATGGCGGCGGCCACGTCATCCGGTTCGATGACGCGCTTGAGCGGCGTCGCCTTGGCGCCCGCCTCGAGGGCGCTGCGATCGCGACCCGGAACGAAGTCGGTTGCAACGGCGCCGGGCGAAACCGCCAGTAGCCTTATTTCCGGGCCGAGCACGCGTGCCAAAGAGGCGGTCATGTTGTCCAGGGCGGCCTTCGATGCGCAGTAGGCGACGTTACTGCCGGACGCGGTGAAGCCCGAGATGGACGAGACGTTGATGACGACGGCGTCACCCGATGCGCGTAGCAAGGGGCAGAGCGCCCGGACAGCGGAGTACGGACCGCACACGTTCGCGATCAGGATGTCCTCGAACAGCTGGTCCGTCAGCGTGTCGAGATCGCCATGCGGTATCGCACGGGTGAAGCCTGCGGAATTGACCAGGATGTCGAGTTTTCCATAGCGGATTCCGAGTTCATCCGCCAAGGCTGCGAACGAGGTCTCGTCCTTCAGTTCCAGGCGCGCTACCGCGTGGTCGGCCGGCGGGAGTGTTTCCAGTAGCTTTCGCGCCCGCTCTTCGCTGCTGTGGTAGCCGATCACGACGTTGGCGCCGAGCATGGCGATTTCACGCACGGCGGCGGCGCCGATACCGTTGCTGCCGCCCGTGATCACGGCGACCCGGTCGCGCAGCGGTTTGGCGTCGTTCATCGATGGTTCCACCCTGAATTGGTGACAACGCCGCAAGGCGCTTGTCACGCGCTGATCCGGGGGGAGGCTAACACGCTGCCACCGGTCGCCCAGTCACATGAATAGGGGACACTATCCAAGCCGAAGCGCCGATTGCCTGCACCCCGAATTTGCCTTTAAGTGGCAGGCGAGCGGACAGAGAGCCGCGGGCCGAGGTTCCGGGATGAAGGCTTACAAGGTGGACCATCCGACCGGCGTCTACGACATGACGCCGGCGCTGATTGGACTGATCGATCTCGCAGGCGCGGAAACGTTTCCCGGCACGTTGTTCAAGATGGCTCATGCGATGACCGGCTGCGGCCACCTTACGGCGTTCGCATTCGACCGCGATGCTGATCCACTTGTGCTGATCGCAGAGAACGCCGGGCAACGACCGGTGGCCAGAGACGTTGCGAACCATTACCGCAGCACCTACTGGCGTCACGACCTGGCCAATCAGGTGATGGCCGGTACGCCAACATCGGGGAGCGCGACCTGGTGCATCCGCACGCGCGCCTCCGAGATTAAGCATTCCGACTATCGCAGCGCCTGCTACACGTCGGTCGGACTGGGCGACCGCATCTGCATCGCCGGCGCGCCGGCGAACCGGACCATCCGCATCAATCTGTACCGTTCCGGTGGGAACTCGTTTTCGGATTCCGACGAGGCCTTGATCGCGCGTGGCGCCGACATGCTCTTGGCGTTGATCGGGCGCCATGCCCGCGATGCCCGAGCGGCCCAGCGCGGCCCCGCCCAAGACGTTCGCGCGCGATTGCTGCGGGTTGCGCCCGTGTTGTCCACGCGGGAAGCCGACGTCTGTGCCGGCATCATGGAGGGGTTGACCTCGGAAGGCATTGCGCTGCGGCTCGACATCGGCATCAACACGGTGCTGACCTATCGCAAGCGCGCCTATGCCCGCCTCAGCATCTCGTCGCAGAACGAATTGCTCCGCCTTGTCATGGATTAAACCTGCGCGCAGGGAAGCCTCAGACCGCAGGTGTCACCCTGCCCGTGCATTCACCAAAGCCGATCGTGGCGAAGCCGTCGCGATTGCACTATCCCGTCATCGAACTTCGTCGCCGTCCGCCAGGAACGATCGGGGCTCGCCGCCGAGATCAAACGGCTTGGTGGCCGCACGCGGTGATCTCGAGCGGGCTGCCGAGACTACCCAGCGTCGTTCCGGAGACGGTGCCGGATCCAAGCAGATCGCCGGTCTCTAGATTGCATCTGTTGCTCGTCTGGTGCGTGACGAACTGGGCAGGCCTCCAATACAGGCCGAGGCCAGTGAAATTGGCGGCGCATGTGCTTACATCGAGGATCATGTCGCCGATCGCGATGCCACCTCGCGGAGCTTCGGCCGGGTCGGTGCGCCGGAACACGCCGAACGGCAGGTTCTGTATTGGAAGGCGCTGCCGGAATTGGCGGACTCCATCAAACTGCGGCGTGAGCCGTCGTGGGTTGCGTTGAATTGACAGAACGGCACCGCCGTCCGGAAGAGAGGCCATGTCACACGCCGATGGGACGGGGATCGCGGACAGGGCGGCTTATGCTCGTGCCATTGGCAGCGCCACGCGCCAGGCAACGAGCAAGGTTCCTCGAACATGAACACATCGCAATACATGTCTGGATTCGGCAACAGCTTCGAAACAGAGGCGCTCCCCGGCGCGCTGCCGGTCGGGCGGAATTCGCCGCAGCGGGCCACCTACGGGCTATATGCCGAACAGTTGAGTGGCTCGGCGTTCACGGCACCGCGCGGCACCAACGAACGATCGTGGCTTTACCGTATCCGCCCCAGCGTCAAGCACACCAGCCGCTTCACGCCGGTCGAGCCGGGCTTCCTCCGCACCGCTCCCAACACGGGACAATCGAAGCTGCCGATCGGGCAATACCGCTGGCAGCCGGTCGCCATCCCCGCCGACGAACTGACCTTCGTCAGCGGACTGCGAACGGTGACGACTGCCGGCGATGCCGAAGCACAAGGCGGCATGGCCGCCCATCTGTCCTTCATCACCCACTCGATGAAGGACGAGTATTTCTGCGACTGCGACGGAGAACTGCTCGTCGTGGCGCAGCATGGCGCGTTGCGCTTCTGTACGGAGTTCGGCATCATTGAAATCGCACCCGGCGAGATCTGCGTGATCCGGCGCGGAATCATCTTCCGCGTGGAGCTTATGGACGGGCCCGCTCGCGCCTATGTATGTGAAAACTACGCAGGGTCGTTCACCCTTCCGGAAAGGGGGCCGATCGGCGCGAACTGCCTGGCCAATTCCCGCGATTTCCTTACGCCGGTCGCAGCCTATGATGACGTTGATTCATCGAGCGTCGTGACCTTCAAATGGTGCGGCGAACTGTTCGCGACCAAGATCGGGCATTCGCCGCTTGACGTCGTCGCCTGGCACGGCAACTACGCGCCCTACAAGTACGACCTACGGCACTTCTCGCCGGTCGGCGCAATCGCCTTCGACCACCCGGACCCATCAATATACACCGTCCTGACCTCGCCGTCGGAAAGTGCGGGCACCGCCAATATCGACTTCGTCATCTTCCCGGAGCGCTGGGCGGTCGCCGAGAACACGTTTCGGCCGCCTTGGTATCACCGCAACATTATGTCCGAATTCATGGGCCTTGTTTACGGCGTATACGACGCGAAGCCCGAGGGCTTCGTGCCCGGCGGCATGAGCCTCCACAACATGATGCTTCCGCATGGACCGGACGCCGTCGCCTTCGAGAAGGCGAGCACCGTCGAACTGAAACCGCACAAGATCGCCAATACACTCGCCTTCATGTTCGAGTCGCGCTTTCCGCAAAAGCTGACGCAATATGCGGCCGACTTGGCGGAAAGAGACGACGACTACGCCGAGTGCTGGACCGACCTTGCAAAGAAATTCGATCCTACATCGGCTCCGGTCAGGTGATGCCGGCGGGGTCCCTCGCTCAATGCTCGCTACGCGGTCGAAGGGGTCACGCTATGTCCTCGCCGCCTGCGCCGTCGTGAGCCAGGAAATGTTCGGCATGGTCGTGGATACGCCGCAGAAAGCCTTTTAGCTCAATCCGCGCACGTCCAAACCAGGTGCGGGATTTTCAATGATTAATGGACCGGACGCCCGCAAACTCTGTGAGCGTATTCCTGACCACCAAGAGGCATCCTCAACGCCGATCTCCATCCCGGAGCGCTTGCGGTTGCAAAATCCACTGCGGATCCAGCCGGCCGCTATTCGCGCACCGACGCAGTGCGGCTGGTAATCAACCGCGAGAAGCAGGCGGTGATCCGCGTAGCGGCAGTGGCGGCAAATCCGACTGTCGCTATGGCGCGGCCAAAGCTTTGCGATCCAGAGGCGCCGCGCTCGCCGCTCCGCCGCTTGCGAAGTCCGCAAGCGACTTGCGTCTCCGTTAGCTCGAGCGAATAGGTGACGAACTGACGTCTTCCCGCAGCGGGCCAAACGATTTCTCAAGCTCTGCCAAGACCGCACCAATCCCATCTAGCGTCGACACAGCCGCGACATATCGATCAGGCCGCACAAGCAGCACCCGACCGGTAAGCGGTCTCAAAAACGCTTCCGCCTCCGGCGAGGCCGGTCTAGCGTGGTGCACACCACTAACTTTCACACGCTGCATTTCATTGAAGCAAATAGACAAAAACCGCGGGCTCAACACTCGCGAATCGGCAAGCAAGAGCAAATCGTTGGTGGGTACAGCGATCCCTACCACCAGGAACCAACCGTCCGAAATCGCATCAATTGACTTCGTGCTACCACCATCCAGGAAAAGCGAAACACGCGGACATGTCCGTCCAACAACGAGTTCCTGCCGCCTCGACCGCACCATGAAGCCGGCCTTAATCCATGGTCGAGGCATATAGCGCATCTCGGCAAAGAAACGCTGGATCGCGGGGATAAGGTTCAATGTCTGGAAGAAGGCGTCCCTCGCCGCAGCAATAATGCGGTTGCGAATGTTTGCCATTCTTCCGATCATCACCGAATATCGAATAATCGCCTCAACCTGCGGCCTCCTTTCTGTCTCGTAGGTCTCAAGGATCGTGGGGTTGAGCCTCCCTTGCAGTACCGCCGCAATCTTCCAGCAAATGTTGTTGGCATCGCGAGCGCCCGTGTTCATGGCCTGCGCGCCGAACGGCGGCATGACGTGCGCTGCGTCGCCGAGCAAGAAGACCCGTTTCGATCCCATTCGCTCGGCGATGCGCTCCGAAAATCCATAGACCACCGACCGGATGATTTTGAGGGGTGTTCCTTTGTACGGAGTATGTCTGTCCACGAGATCACGGATGCTGTCCGCCGTGGCAATCTTGTGATGATCTTCGCCGGGGTTGAGCATGAACTCCAGTCTTCGCCCGCCATATGGCGCAGGCACGCTGTTGAACGGCCGCTCAGGATTGCAAAAAAAACGCGAGAAGGGGGACCGGTCGGGAAACTCGGCGAGGTCGACCACTAAATGGGGTTGATCAATGCGATTTCCGGCGAAAGAAATATTGACAGCCGAGCGGATGAAACTTCGCGCGCCATCACAGGCGAGTACAAATCGTCCAGTCACTAGATGTTCTCGCCCGGCACGAACGACCTTCAACCTGACGCCATTCTCATCCTGATCTAGGCCTGCGACAGTAGACCGGTACTGCAGATCGAGGCAGGGATAGCGCCGTGCGCCATGCAGCAGCTTCTTCTCGAAGACTGGCTGCATCAATCCCGCGCGGTTGCCAAATCCATTCGACGTCAAGAAGGGGTTGACCTTCACCACCGGCTTGCCCCGCATAGAATAAAAGAAAATTCCAAAAGGCGGCGAGAGGTGCTCTTCCATGTCGTCGAGCAAATCCAGGCTATCAAGAAGACGGAGATATTCGTCGTCGATCACGAGTGCTTTGGGCAAGTCCGACGTCAGTTCATTCCGCTCCAGCAAGATTGTGGAAATCCCGAGCGAGCCGAGAATGTTAGCGACCGTCAGGCCGATCGGACCCGCACCAACGACCAAGACATCGGCATCTTTGGTTCCTCGCCCGTCGGGTCCCGAAATCGGCTTGATGAGTTCGCGGATCTGATCAAGCGACAGATGATTATCCATTAACGCCCGCCTTTCTAATTTGGCAGTTAGTTTCGACCGGCGACCGTCTCAGAGCCAAACTACTAGTGGACTTGATTCGCGTCTGTCCCATGCACAGGTGACGAACAGAAGTTTGAGATCAGCAAAATACGGTCCGTTCCGAGAATTCTGCATCATCATCATGCCGCCGCCACTGCTTTTCCAGCGTAACCAACTAGACCCAGCCGACGAATCAAACCTAGGTAGCCATCCCCTCAGAGAGGGGCGTGTCATGCTTCGGATCGGCGCGGCCGAACACGTGATCGGGGCGCGGCGGCGAGAAAGGTAGAAAGCATCATCACATCCCTGTCCGCTTCCTAGTGATGGGCCGGGCCGGAAGGGCGTTTATGCGAATACAGCTGGTCCTGCCTGTTGCGAAGCCCTGCTACGGCTCTGAGCTTCTAAACGGCGATCTGTCACGCTGCGGCCGACCGAACGCGGATTTGTCGGATCCGACTTCGAGGGCGATGCCAGCCACTCAGCGGTCGTTCTGAGCCGGCCCGCCCGACAGCTGGTAGCTCGAAACTCGCCCCTTGAGGATGTGGCAGACGACGGCTTGACCTGAAGTATGCGCAGAACACCCGGACAGTTCGCTCTTCCACATGTTCGCGGAGCGCTCCCGGGGCGGCCCGATCGGCCGAAGTGACAGCCATCTTGAGCGAGGACCGCCACGCCCGTCCATCGCGCCGACGCGACGCCAATGATGCTTCATGGCTATGCAGTCGAGTTACCATTTGAGTGAGGCTGCGGTATCTCGCCGCTCGCGTAAGGTCGACTCGCGCGCGATGGCGAGGGCGATCAAGGCAAACAATGCCATCGCGGCGGCGACGACGACCAATGCGGGGCGAAGACCGCCGACCGACGCGGCCAGCGGCGCAACGAGCAGTGGGCTCAAGAACTGACCGAAATACAGACCGAAGTATACCTGGCCGGTTGCCTTGCCCATGTGCCAGGGTTTTGCGGCGGCCATCGTCCAGGCCATGACATTGGGAACCAGCATCCCAGCACCAAGTCCATGTACTGCGAGGACGACGAAACTCTCGGCATAGCTGGTGATGCGCGACAGCCACCAAATCCCCACTGCCAGCAGCGCAAAGACCAAGACGTTGATCGATTGCGTATTGAACCGCCTCCGTAAGACGGGCCACAGCAACGTTCCCGCGGTAGCCGAAAGAATTCCGAAAGCGGCCCCCATTCCGATGGCTTGTGTCGACGTTATACCCAGATCTGCGAGCAGAAACGGGTACTGGACCGGCGGTAAGTAGACGGCGATCATGCCAACCAGCATGACTGTAATCTGGGGAAGCAGCGCGGACTTTGGCGGCCGTGTAGCTGCGAACCCCAGCGTATCGGTGCGCGGCGCGTATTGTGGGGGGGGCAGTCGCAGTTGGAAGGGAATCAGGAGCAGCGCGAGACCATAGAGCGCGAACGGCAGCCGCCAGTTCATTTCGCCGAGAGCACCACTGATAAAAAAGAGAACTGTGCCGGCAACGCCGATAAAGCGCATTTGCAGATTAAGATAACGTTCGCGCTCCTGTCCTCTGAAGTGAGTACCGATGATGGACGTGCAGCACGTCATCACGATGGCTTCAGCGGCACCGAAAATGAACCGAGAGACGACGATTTCAGTTATGCCATCGAGCCAGAGCGGAGCGACGCCGGAGACGGCGTATAGCGCTGTGCCCCACACCAACAATTTGCGGCTCCCCCAACGGTCAATGACTGTGCCGATGACGGGTGAAGCGATCGCCGTGACGAATGCAGGCGCCATCAGCGCCAACGCCACCAACAATTCGACGTGTTTGACCGAGGCGTAGGCCGCCTGGAACTTGACCAGGATAGGGACCACCAGGATGGATGCCAAGATGGTCATGCAGCTGCCGAACAGCAGAACTATGCCGACGCCGTTCACGCGTTCAATTGTCTTCATGTCGCCCCTCACCCTCACTGCACTTCTTGACTTGACATCGATCCCGCCGATGCTCGCGCGCTGTGGGAACAAGCCGGACCGCAGATATGTTTCCAGGCAGCCGGACCTGCCGCGCGAGCGAAGGTGTCGACCTGCGGCGAACGCCTCTCTTCTGGAAGGTCGACCTTTGCGACAAGGGACAAATCGCCTGTATCGTAGACTTCGCGGCCGTTGAGCATCGTCTTCAGCACCCGGATTTTGGGAAGCGCATCGTTGTCACAGGTCAGCGGGTTGCGATCGACGACCGCAATGTCGGCCTTATAGCCTGCGCGCAATGCGCCGATCCCGCTCCAATTCATCAGCGTCGCGCCCGAGCTGGTCCAGGCTTTCAGAGCCTGGAGCCGCGACACCGCCATGCCAGGCTGAAGGTTCCGATGGCCTGAACCTGCAAACTCGTGCGTCCCAGCGAAAGCGATATGCTCGAAAGGCCTTGCCGGCCCCCAATCACTGCCGAGCGTTACGTTTGCTCCGGAGTCCATCATCCGACCCAGTGGGATGAGGTCGCTCAAGCAGTCTCTTCCAATTCGCTCAGCGAAGAGGTCGCCCTTCCCCCAAGTGAAACTCATGCTCGTCGACAGATGGAAGCCAAGCTCCGCATAGCGCCGAATCGTCTCCGGGCTGATGAGGATGTTGTGCTGCATGATCCACCCTTTGGATGGAATGTCGTAAGAACTCAGGAAGGGCTGGAGCGATTCCAGAAACTCGCGATGGTCCTGGTATGCTCCTTGAACCATGTTCAGCCGTAGATCGTTCTTCAGGCAGAACTCGATCGCCTCGCGCTCGATGTTCTGAGGAACGAAGGTGTGTCCCCGCGTTGCACGACCGTAGGGATCTCGAATCGTTTGGTCCGCGCGAAGAAACCCTGGCCAGCACGGACCTCCACGCGAAAGCGTAAGACCGTTGATGCGAAAGAGATCGTCCTCCACAGACCTCGAGCGAAGCGCTAAAGCAAAGTTGGAGCGACAGTCCTCTTCCGACAACCCCAGCCCATAATCGAAGCCGTACTGCGCTGCTTCAAGCGAGCTCATGACGCGCAGCGTGCTTTCACCGGCTTCGCGCATAAGCCGATACGCGTCGATGTGCTCCGGGGCCATGACGTGCCCCTCATAGGCTGCTGTCACACCACGGCTGTTGGCAATGAGCTGTCCCAGCCGCGCACCACGGTTCCAATCATCAGCAGTCGGCATGGGAAAGTTGACCGTCAGGGACAGCCAGAAGGGATCAGGATTGTAGTAGCTGGTGACGCTGCCGCGAAAAATGCCGCTGGGCTCTCCGTCCGGCTCTTTTTCGATCCAGACATCGCTTACGCGGGAAGGTAGTGAAGCGGTTATCCCTAAACGGCGCATCGCCACGGTATTCATGGCACAGACATTGGGAATGCGCGGACCCCACGCGGCAATCATGACCGGATGGTTCGGCGCGATCGCGTCGAGTAGCGTACGGTTCGGCAGGCAACCCTCGGCGAGGTCGCGCCAGCTCCTCCTGGTGAAGTAATGAGGCTCGCCGACCGGGGTGGTAATAATCCATTCGCCTGCCGGCACTGTCCGTGCACGTTCTCGGATACGCTGGGCGATGTCGTCATGATTCTTAGCGTCGAGAATATCGACACACATGCCAAGGACGGCTGCAAAGTGAATGAAATGAGGATGTGTGTCGATAATACCGGGCATGGCGGTCGAGCCGCGCAAGTCCAAACGCCCCGCCCCTTTGCCCGCGACCGTGAGCATCGAGCCTAGATCTCCGGTCGCGAGAATGGTTTCACCATCGATCACCATGGCTTCGGCCATGGGCGATGCCGCATCAAGTGTAAGGATTTCACCTCCATGAATTACGGTTCGCATCGGCCTCTCTCAAGGTTCAAGGTTAAGTGACCATTGGTCACTTTCTAAGACTTGCCGTTTTGACAGTGGCTGTCAAGTATCGCAGAAACGGTTATTCACAGCGGGACCGACGATGAAAATCCGAAAGAAGACGCCCGACGCCCACCACCACGGCAATTTGCGCGAGGCCGTGTTAGCAGCCGCGATGTCGCTCCTGCGGCAACGGCAGACTCCGTCGTTCAATCTCCGCGAGATCGCGAAGATGACGGGCGTGGGGCACTCGGCCGTGTACCGGCATTTCGCCAGCAAGGACGCCCTGCTCGCCGATATCGCGGCCCGCGGTTTTGCCGAACTCGCCCAAATTCAGGGTCGGGAAATGGATCTAGCCGGCGATGACCCTTGGGAACGGCTCATTGCGGCGGGGCTTGTCTATGTGAATTTCGCCCGAACCAACAGGGCGGCTTACATTGTCATGTTCGACCCCACTATGCGGGAGCGTTGGACCGAGCTAGAGAATGTCAGAACGGCATTGGACACATCATTCGGCCAGTTCGCCAGGACAATCGTAGCCTGTCAAACAGCCGGCCTGTTGCCGGCGGCGCCTCTCGAAATCCTGACCAGCATACTTTGGTCGGCAGGGCACGGCCTCGCACAACTACTCGGGTCGGGTCACCTCAACTGGCTTCAGTCTTCGGCAATAGGCGAAGACCAGTTTGTATCGATAGCCATACATGTATCTTGCGAGGCCTTGCGCGCACCGGGTTCAAGACCATGGCTGGAATTACCGCCCAGTCTAGCCCCCGCGACCCGGGGCCCGTAATCCAAGAACTCCTCTTGATCAAGCTCGCCTCACCAGGAGACCGGCCCAAAGTGATCTATGGTAGAGCGCCGCGCGACACCTTGCAGGCGTCCGCAAGGTCGGCGATCGCGCATATAGCGAAGGAGATCGGCCCGCCAAGCGCATGCCGAACTCGCCTCTCCCATGCTCGCCTGATTACCCGCATCAAATAGCGCGTCTGTGTATGAGAGAGCGGCCACCGCCGTCCACCACGAGAACAGCTCCGGTGATAAAGGAAGCCCCGTCCGACCCTAAAAACAGACAGCTGGCAGCAATCTCGGCAGGCGCGGCCGTACGCCCCAGCGCGATCCGCCGTTCGACAGACCGGACTTCGGCATTGGCCGTCGCGGCATTCTGCTCCGCCAGCAATTGCATCTCGTAAGTGCTCATCGGCGTCCGCACCCAGCCCCGCGCTACAGCATTAGCGCGGATAGAATCGGAGCCGTGCGGCCCGCACGATATCGGCGCTCTCCGTAACGTCGCTCGGGACCGCTTCTCCACCCGCCTTTGCAGCGGCCGCGTCAAGTTCGGCATCACCGAGGCCGAACAACACGACGAGTGCACCGTTCCGCGCAAACATCAGCGCGGTCGCGCAACCGATGCCGGTCGCCGCTCCTGTGATCAAAGCAGTTTTTTCCCGCGAGCCGCGCCGTCATCCAAGCCCCCATTGCCGCTCCACCGCAAAGCCGGTCTCCGGCAGCGTGCTGCCGCCATCGACGACGATGGTCTGCCCGGTCATGTATCCCGCTTCGACGGAAGCCAGATAGAGCATCGCGTAACCGATATCGTCGGCACTCCCCATCCGACCGACCGGGACGAAACGCTCGAGTTTCGCCCGCGTCTCTGGCGCACTCATCGTGCCGCGGCCCGGCTTGGCGATGAACCCTGCCTCGACGCCATTGACGGTGATGCCGTCGCGCGCCAGTTCGAACGCCGCGCCGCGGATGAAGGCGTTGACGCCGGCTTTCGCCGCCGAGTAATGCGCGCCACCACCCATCGCAACACGCGCGGACACCGAGGACGTCACGAGAATGCGCCCAAAGCGATTGGCGCGCATGTGCGAGATCGCGGCCTGCGCCAGCCAGAAACTGGCATTGAGGTTCAGCGCCAGCGCTTCCTCCAGCTTGGCTTCGTCCAGTTCCTCCAGCGACGACCACGGACAGCCGCCAGCATTGTGAACGACGATGTCGAGACGGCCATATCGTCCCGCGACGCGGTCGACCATGGCGTGCAGGCTGGCACGGTCGAGGGCATCGAACGGCACGCAATGCGCCGTCAACCCATTGATCGCGAGCTCCGCCGCGAGGGCTTCCGCAACCTCTCGCGTGCGGTTGGCGATCACGACGGTGGCGCCGGCCTCCGCCAGGCGCGAGACAATGGCCGCGCCAATGCCTCTGCCCCCGCCGGTCACGATGGCGATCCTGCCTGAGAGGTCGAAGGGACGCGGCATGGTCAGATGACTCCGGACTTGCGCAGGAGATCGATGAAACGGACGAAGACCGCGGTGTGCCGCGCAATGTCCGCATCCGACGTCGCTGGACACATCAGCAGCATGGTGTGGAACGGCGTGACCAAAATGCCCTCGTTCATATAGAACGCGTGCAGCAGCGTCTCGAGGCCGGCCTGCCGGCCGGCGATAACATCGGCGCCGCTGCGCGGCTGCTGCGCCATGAACATGATTTCCGCACGCGCGCCGATCTGGGTGACATGCCAGGGCAAACGATTGGCCTCGATCAAGCCACGGATCTCGTCGGCAAGCCGGGTCGCGGTCGCGATCATGCGGCCATAGTTCTCGTCGGTCAGCACCTTTTCCAGCACGGCGCGCATGGTTGCGACCGTCAGTGCGTTGCCGGCGAGCGTTCCGCCGAAACCGAAATGGGCGGATTGGCGTTCGCGCGGATTGACATGGGGCACGATGGCCCAGAGACGTTCGGAGATTTCCTGGTTCAGCCCGAACACGCCGGCCGGAATGCCGCCCGCGATCGCCTTGCCTGCGACGAAGATGTCGGGCTGCAGGGCGTGGATGCCAGTGTAGCCGCGAGGGCCGCAGGACAGCGTGTGGGTCTCGTCGATCACGAGCACCGTGCCGCTCCGCCGCGTCAGTTCGCGCAATGCACGATGAAAACCCGGATCGACCGGGATCATGCCGAAATTGGTCATCAGCGGCTCGGCCAGCACGCAGGCGACGTCGCCGTGCGCAAGCGCCGCCTCAAGCGCCGCGACATCATTAAACTCCACCACGCGTGTGACGGTGTCGTGATCGATTCCGTTCGGATGAATCATGTTCCGCAAGCCGACGCGGCCATCGCGGATTTCGACATGCGCCTCCTCGACGCCGCCGTGATAGCAACCCGAGAACACCAGCACTCTGGGACGGTCGGTGATCATCCGCGCGATCCGGATCGCCGCACGATTGGCATCCGTCGCCGAGGTGGTCAGCGTCCAATGCCGCCGCCCAAACCGGCGCGACAGCTCGGCACCGACCCACAGGCCGTCCTCGGTCGGCATCATCATCGTCGCGCCGCGCTTGAGCTGACGCAATGCCGCGTCGGTCACCGCTTCAGGCGCGTGGCCGCACATGCCGCCGGAGTCGCCGAGACAGAAGTCGATGTAGTCATGGCCGTCGATGTCACGCATATGTGCGCCGCTGGCCTCGTCGACATAAACGGGGAAACCGCCGGCCCAACGCCGCATCCAGTGCGAAGGGCCGCCGTAAAGGAAGTGCCGCTTGCCTTCCTGCCAGGCGCCCGCGGAGCGCGGGTGCATCTTGCGGAAGCGCTCCTGCTCGGCATCGATCAGGCGATCGATGACTCCGGCACGGTCTTCGGTTGTGATGTTCATAGCGCGATCCAGGCGGTCTTGAGGTCGGTATAGGCATCGAGCGCGTGCAGCGACTTGTCGCGCCCGAAGCCGGATTGTTTGAACCCGCCCAGCGGCACGGTGATATCTGCCCCGCCATAGGTGTTCACGTGCACGACCCCGGCATGGATGGCGCGAACCATGCGGTGCGCGCGCGAGAGGCTGCCGGTCCACACGGCGGACGCGAGTCCGTAAGCGGACTCGTTTGCAAGTGCCACGGCATTCTCCTCGGATTCGAATTGTGTCACGGCGACAACCGGACCGAACACCTCCTCGCGCCAGAGATTCATCCGTGGCGCGACATCGGCCAAGATCGCCGGCGACATGAAGTGGCCGCCGCTATCCGCCAGGATCTGCTCGCCACCGGTCAGTAGCTTGGCGCCCTGCTCCTGCGCCAGCGCGACGGCATCGAGATTGCGGCGCAATTGCGAGGTGCTGGAGATTGCGCCGATGTCCGAGGTCAGATCGAGGGGATCGCCGACCCTAAGGCGCGCGGTCGCGCTCAGCAGCTCATCCATGAACCGGTCATAGATCGATGATTGCACCAGCAGCCGCGATCCGGCGACACAAACCTGGCCTGAATTCCGGAAGATGCCATTCGCCGACACTTTTGCCGCGTGACTGATATCGGGCGCATCGGCGAAGACGATGTTCGGGGACTTGCCGCCCAGCTCAAGATGGACGCGCTTCAGGTTGGAGCGTGCCGAGGACTCCAGCAGCCGTCGCCCGACCGCACCCGAGCCGGTGAACGCCAGCGCATCGACATCCATATGCAAGGCCAGCGCCTCCCCGGCCGAGGCGCCACGGCCGGTAACGACGTTGAACACGCCGTCGGGCAAACCGGCCTCGCTGGCGAGCCGCGCGAGATACAGCAAACTGAGCGAGGCGATCTCCGGCGGTTTCACCACGACCGAATTGCCGGCCGCCAGCGCCGGCGCGATCTTCCAGGCGCCGATCATCAGCGGAAAATTCCAGGGCACGATCACGCCGACGAGACCGAGCGGCTCGCGATGGACGAGGCCGAGCACGTCGCGGCCGGTCGGCGCGATCTCGCCGTAGAGCTTGTCGATCGCCTCGGCATAGTAGCGGAAGGTGCCGGCAGCGGACAGCGGCTCCGCCTTATAGGCCATGCCGATCTCGGTGCCGTTGTCGCGGACGCCGAGCACAGCGATCTCGAGCGCATGTTGCTCGATCAGCTCAGCAAGGCGCAGCAACACTTTCTTCCGATGCGCCGGCGCCGACCGCGACCAGCCGCCATGGCTGAACGCCTGTCGCGCTAGTTTCACGGCCAGATCGACATCGCGGGTGTCACCGTCGGCAATGGTGGTCAGGCACCGACCATCGATCGGCGAGAGCACGTGGAGCCGCGCGTCACCGAGCGCATCCGTCGGCTGGCCCCCGAGAAAGAGCTGCTGGGGCGGAATGACCGCCGACCTCAATTGATTGATCTGGACTTGCTGCATGTCGGGTGAATTGTCCACTGGCATGAGCAGCGTCAGGTGCGCCGCTCGCATGGTCTGATCCTCGCCAAAACGACGGCCGAGCGGCAATCAACCGATGGGTGGATGTCGTCCCGCGGCCGCCGCCTATAGCGTGCGGCCAAGCCTTGATGTCCTGCCTTCTGATGCAGGCACGTCGTTCCATTCTACCCACAGCCGTCGGTGAGAGCTGCCAGGTCATGCCCGAAACCATGAAACCCCGAATCCTGCTGATCGGCACCGGCGACACCAAGGCCGACGAGCTAGTCTTCATGCGCGAACGTATCACGCGGGCCGGCGGAGAGACCGTGATGATGGACATCAGCGTGCTCGGCGATCCGCCCTACCGCCCGCAGCACGACAAGCATGCCGTCGCCGCGGCCGCGCAGACGACCATCTCCGCGATCCTCGCCAGCGGTGACGAGAACTCCGCGATGTCAGCGATGGCACGCGGTGCCGCTATCCTTGCCCGAGAGCTCACTGAGGTCGACGCAATCGATGCGGTCATCGCCATCGGCGGCACCATGGGGACCGATCTCGCGCTCGACGTAGCGCTGGCGTTACCGCTCGGCATGCCTAAGCTCGTGGTCTCGACGGTCGCATTCTCGCACTTGATCCCGCCGGAGCGGATCGCAGCCGACCTGATGATGATCCTGTGGGCCGGCGGCCTCTATGGCCTCAACAGCACCTGCACATCGGTGCTGGCGCAGGCCTGCGGTGCCATCGTCGGCGCAGCGCGCAGCGCGATCCGACCGAAGAAGGACCGACCCGTCGTCGCCATCACCTCGCTCGGCAAGAGCTGTCTCAATTACATGGTGGAGTTGAAGCCGCAGCTTGAACGGCGCGGCTATGAGGTCGTGATCTTCCACACCACGGGCATGGGCGGCCGCGCCATGGAATCGATCGCCGCGCATGGCGGCTTTGCCGCGGTGCTGGATTTGAGCCTGCAGGAACTCGCCAACCAGCTCACCGGCTCGGTGGTGAATTCCGGCCCTGATAGGTTGGAGAATGCGGGCAAGGCCGGCATCCCGCAGATCGTCGCGCCCGGCGCCATCGACATGGTGGACTTTCCGGCCTGGCTGCCGACGCCGAAGGAATTGGCCGATCGTCCGTTCCACGCCCACAACCGCCTGCTCGCCTCGGCAACGTCGGGTCCGGACGACCGCCGCCGGATCGCACGCGCGATTGCCGAAAGGCTCGCGCAAGCCAAGGCGCCGGTGGCGTTCGTGCTGCCGGCAGGCGGCATCCAGCAATGGGACCGCGAGGGCGAGTCCCTGCACGATCCTGAAGGGTTGACGGCGTTCGTCTCTGAGATGCGCTCGGCCATCACTTCCCCTGTGGAACTTCACGAGTTGAAGGAGCATATCAACCACCCCGCCTTCGCCGAGCGCGTGCTGCAGATTTTCGATCGATGGGTGGCGGCCGGCATCGTGCCGGCCGGCCAGGCCACGGCCGCCGCGTGAAACCGCCGCTCGCCCGCGCGCTGGTGCTGGATTTCGGCGGGGTCATCTCAAGGACCCTGTTCGAGACTCATGATTTGACCGAGCAGGCACTGGGCCTGCCGCCCTGCACGCTGAAATGGCTCGGGCCCTTTGCGCCTGACACTGATCCTCTCTGGGCCTCCATGCAGCGCGGAGATATTTCCGAGCGCGACTACTGGCTGACGCGCAGCCGCGAGGTCGGGCACATGCTCGGCGAGGACTGGCAGGCCATGGAGACGTTCGTGCAGCGCGCTCGCGGCGCCGATCCCGTAACCGTCATTCGTCCCGAGGCGGGCCGTGCCATCCGCATGGTCGATGACGCCGGCTTTAAGCTCGCCATCCTCTCGAACGAGCTCGACCTGTTCTATGGCGCAAGCTTCCGGCACCGGCTGCCGGTCCTGTCGCGTTTCGCCGTGATCGTCGATGCGACCCATACCGGCATCCTGAAGCCCGATCCGCGCGCCTATCACGACGTGCTCGGCCGGCTTGGGCTCGCCGCGGAGGATTGCGTCTTCGTCGACGACCAACGCCGCAACATCGCAGGCGCCGCCGCCTGCAACATGCGAACCGTGCTGTTCGACGTCAGGAATCCCCGCGCGTCATACGGCGAAGCCTTGCGGCATTTTGGACTGACCTTCGACTGAGCCGAGAGGGACATGCGCGACAAGAATTTCCTGATCGAGAACAACGCCAAGCCAATCTGGCATCCGATGGCGCATCCCGCCGAGATGCGCGCGCAGCCGCCCCGCATCATTATGAAGGGCGACGGCGTGCATGTCACCGACATCGACGGTCGCAGGGTGATCGACGCCGTCGGTGGCCTCTGGAACGTCAATCTCGGCTACAGCTGCGATCCGATCAAGCAGGCGATCGCGGACCAACTCGGTGCCCTGCCCTACTATTCCGGCTTTCGCGGCACCTCGACCGGCCCGTCGATCGAGCTCGCCTACGAGCTCACCGAATGGTTCAAACCGGAAGGTATGGTCCGCGCCTTCCTGACGTCAGGCGGCTCGGATTCGGTGGAGACCGCGCTACGGCTGGCGCGGCAGTACTGGAAGATCAAGGGGCAAAGCGATCGCACCAAATTCCTGGCGCTGAAGAAGGGCTATCACGGCACCCATTTCGGCGGCGCCTCGGTCAATGGCAATGCCAATTTCCGCCGTAACTATGAGCCGCTGCTACCCGGCGTGTTCCACGTCCCCGCGCCCTGGACTTACCGCAATCCCTTCAATGAAACCGATCCGGTAAAGCTCGCGCAGCTTTGCGCCGCGGACATGGAGGATGAAATCGCCTTCCAGGGTGCCGACACAATCGCTGCTTTCATCATGGAGCCCGTGCTCGGCGCCGGCGGCGTCATCGTGCCGCCCGATGGCTTCATGACGCTCGTGCGCGAGATCTGCGACCGTCACGGCATCCTGATGATCGCGGACGAGGTCGTCACCGGATTTGGCCGGACCGGCGCCTGGTCGGGCTCGCGGCTGTGGGGCGTGAAGCCGGATATGATGACGATCGCCAAGGCCATCACCTCGGGCTATTTCCCGCTCGGTGCGACCTTGATCGGCGACAAGGTGGCTGAAGCGTTCGAGGCCGACACCACCAGCTTCGGCTCGATCGGGCACGGCTACACTTATTCGGGCCATCCGGTCGGCTGTGCGGCGGCCATTGCGGCGCTGGCCGAAACGAAGCGCCTCAGAGTCGACGAGAATGCCGCCGCGCGAGGCAAGGAGTTGGCCACCGCCCTCGAAGGGCTGAAATCGAAGCATGCGCTGGTCGGCGACATCCGCTGCAAGGGATTGATGGCCGCGATCGAGCTGGTCGCCGACCGCGACAGCAAGAAGCCGATCGACAAGAGGCTGATCGACAAGATCGCCGACGGCATCTACGAGTCCGGGGTGATGATCCGCGTCTCCGGGAACAATATCATCCTGTCGCCTCCCCTGATCCTCTCGGCGGTCGACGTGGTGACAATCGTCCAAGGCATCGACGCCGGCCTATCAGTGGCCACCTAAGGCGACGCAGGCGATGGCCCGCTCGAGCAGCGGACCGTCGTCCCGTCCTTGTCGAGGCGAAGTCGGCGCCATGGTCTGGTCGGTGCAGAAGATCCGCGCTGCGCAGCAGGTCGAGGGCAGCAACAATCTCGCGTGCGGTCACGGCGTCCATCGATGGGACGCCGATGCCGGTTGAGACGCCCTGGTCTCCGCATGCAACGCCGGCATGATGACGATCGCTGCGGCAAGCACCGCTCCGGAGCCACGACGTCCGCGATCCCCTGTCCAACCGTCCGTCGCAAGCATACTCACAAAGGCGGCGGGATGAAGCCCCCGAGCGCCCGTTCGAGCAACTGGGCGAACTTCAGCGGCGTGCGGTCTTCGAGGTAAGGACCGACGATCTGGACGCCGGCCGGCAGCCCCTCTACCAGTCGTCGGGTCGGGATCGCGGTGGCCGGCAGGTTCGCTACCGTCACCAGGCCGGGCCACATCAGATTGTCCATGTAGGGCGACGGCCGGCCGTTCACGACGATTCGACGCTCGAACTGCGCAGCCAGATCCATCCGCGCGACATCATGCGGAAACGCGACCGTCGGCGTGGTTGGGCACAACAGGACGTCATAGTGCGTGAAAAACTCGCGCCAGGCGCGGAACAGTCTTTCGCGCGCTTCAGCGGCATCGGCGAATTGCGCAAGGCTCTGGCCCATCGCCTCCGCCACCATGCGCGGATAGCTGCCCTCCGGCGCCGCCTTGCCACCTGCGATGATCTCATCGCGCGCCGGCGGCGGCACACCCACGCCGATGATACCGAATAACGTCTGCATGTAGACGCGGAAGCTCTCCGTCGGATCAATCGCCGGCCGCGCGGTGGTGTCGACTTTCACCCCAAGTCGCGCGACATCCTCGACCAGCCCGTCGATCGCGGCGGCATAGGCTCCATCCAGTGCATAAGCCTTCGCGTCATTCCAGACAGCAACCCGGAATTCGCGCAAGTCCGTGTGCCGCGCCGGCGGTAAGGCGAGGCGATACGCCGTCCGCTTCAGCTCCGGCGCGTCGGTGAGCAAATCGAGCATTAGTTCGAGATCGAACGCAGAGCGTGCTAACGGACCGACGACAGCGAGCTCGGGCTCCGACAAATGGCCGGGCGGCGG
Source organism: Bradyrhizobium sp. MI1.11 (assembly GCF_055811255.1). Classification (NCBI taxonomy): domain Bacteria; kingdom Pseudomonadati; phylum Pseudomonadota; class Alphaproteobacteria; order Hyphomicrobiales; family Nitrobacteraceae; genus Bradyrhizobium; species Bradyrhizobium sp. MI1.11. The sequence continues at coordinate 90,282 of NZ_JBVVPM010000019.1, read as the reverse complement.
CGGGATATGTCCGTCGACCGGCACGATGCCGTAGCTCGGCTTGTGACCATAGACGCCGCAAAAATGCGAGGGCACGCGGATCGAGCCGCCGATGTCGCTGCCGAGCTCCAGCGGCGTGAAGCCGGCCGCCAGCGCCGCCGCCGAACCGCCGGAGGAGCCACCAACCGTGCGGTCGCCATTCCAGGGATTGCGCGTCAGCCCGAACAGGGAGTTGCAGGACTGGTGGTCGGCCGCCGCCGGGGGCAGATTGGTCTTGCCGAAGATGATCGCGCCAGCCGCGCGCAGCTTCGCGACCGCGGCCGCGTCGATCGCCGGGCGATAGTCGCGCAACGGTTCGAGCCCGCAGGTCGCGGTCATGCCGGTGACGGCGAACGTGTCCTTGATCGTCATCGACACGCCATGCAGCGGGCCGAGGGATGCGCCACGGGCCCGCGCCGCGTCCGCCTCCTTGGCCGATCTGCGCGCACCCTCCTCGTCCAGCGCCACCACGGCGTTCATCTGTGGATTGAGCTGCCGCACTCGCGCAAGATTCTCATCCAACAACTCGCAGGCGCTGATCCGACCTGTCGCGAGCATCTTAGCGAGATCGGCAGCCGTGGCGTAAGTGATCTTTTTCATCGCGGTGTCCCTTCAGATACGTCGTCGTTTAGCGCCAGGCCCGCCGCAGGAAAAGTTCGGCAAGTCGCGGTTACGAATAATCCACCATTCGGTGGATGCTCCCGGCCGAGCACGTTTTGAACAGCCAAAGGCGGCCGTTAGGGAACCGCGATCAACGCGATTCCCTTCTGGCTACCCACTGCACGCTGCAGAACGGGCGGCGTTGCTGCCCGCTTTACTGGGTGAGCATCTTACTTCGTGAACGTCGGCCGCTTGGCCGGCGGCGGGGGCGCATCTGGTCCCCACAGTCGGAAGCTCAGATTGGCGAACACCGAATAACCCTTGGTGATCGCGGCGGTGTCGATGCCGGGCGGGCCGGCGGTGCCGCCGGACACTGTCGAGGAGAATTCATGCGTGGCCCAGACCGTCAACGCAGCCGGCCCGAAATTGTAGCCGACCAGACCACCGCCGGCCCAGTTGTTGTACCGGTTGACGTTGATCGCGTTGCCGTAGAACGCGCTCGACTTGTCGTCGGTAACCTGGCCGGCATAATAGGCTACTGGCCCGAACGTCCAATTGCCGATCGTCTTGGTGGCCGCGAATTCGGCATGGAAAATGTCGCCGGAACGATAGCCGGTGATCGAGTTCGCGGTGTTGATCTCCTGGAACAGATTGGCCGTCAAATTCCAGCCGTCGTTCAGATAGGACACCACCAGTTCAGGCTGAAAGGTCCACCAGGGATTGCCGACGCTGTTCAGTCCGGCGGGCCCGCTGATCGACCCGTTCGGCACATGGATGCCGAGACCGGTCTTGACGAAGAAACCGCTGTCGCCGAGCTTCCAGCTCAACTCCGCTGGCACGATGAAGGTGTTATGCATGCCGGCTAGTTGGACGTTGATGGGTGAGCCGACGTCCGCCATGATCCAGGGCTGCACGATGACCGCATTATAGGTCGCGCCGAATAAGGTCCAGCCCGGCACCCACAACAGACCCGATGTTTCGACTGCGGAATGCGCAGGCGTCGCCGCGCCACCGACATTCGGCGCGCCGGGACCGACAAGGTTCGAGTGATAGGTGAAAACCTGATTGAAGCTGTAAAGACCGGGCGGCGGTGCGCCGGCCGTCCCGCCACCAAGAGTGATCCCGGGCTTTTGCGCAAAGCCTGGGGAACCAAACTCGAATGCATTGGCGCTGGTTGCGCCCGCGCTGATCGCGACAAGTGCCGCCGCAGCAATTCGTCCGTTGATCGTCATGTAGCCCCCATCCCCGTTATCGCTGCGTCGGTCACGTTCCGATCGACGACCGATCGTGCGCGGCGCAGCAGTTGCGGGCGAAACTTGGAACGGGCCCCTGACCGGCGTTATCCGGATTCGGCAAACGCGGAGGCAGTGATGCGAAATTCCTAAACTGATGCAGACAGAACACGCCGCACCGTGTGCGAGGGCAGCTCGCCAAACAGCTGCCGATAGTTTTCGGTAAAGCGGCTCCAGTGCCAAAAGCCCCACCGCGCCGCAACATCGCCGATCGACACCGGTTGCCCCGCCGCGGCGAGCGCACGCAGCTCGCGACACACCGCGTTCAGCCGCAGCATGCGCAGATACTGTAACGGCGTCAGCCCGAGCGCATCCCGAAAGCAGCCCTGCAGCGTCCGGCGGCTGACACCGACATGGCGGCACAGGTCGGCGATGCTCGGAGGATCATCGGCATGAGCGATCACGTACTCCTTGATTCGATCCACAATCCGCTTTTGCGCGGTCACGCCGTTGACATCGCGCCAGGCATTTTCCGACAGGATGTCAGCGAGAGCATCAACGACGGTGTCTTCGAGGGACTCTTGCGCGCGGGCAAATCCGATCGCACGTTGAAGTCGATCCCCCTGGTCGCAGATCTCACGAAAACCATGCTGGAGTGTCGATAGTCCGCCGGGCGATCCGCTGAAGCAATGATTCTGCTGGCGACGACTGGCGACGAAGTCGGCGGCCCGCCTCTCGCCGAGCGTTTCGAGCAACGACGTCAGGCGGCTGCGGACAATAGCTATCGACACCACATCGAGCTGCGTCGGCGTCAGCAAGGGCGGCAGGTCCGCTCCGTCGCTGAGCAATACATTCGGAAAGGCCAAGGGCCGACCGTTGAAATGCGCCTCGTTGGAGGCCGCCAGCGGCAGGCTGAAGACGAGTGAATCCGGCCAAGCCGAGCCCTGCTTGATCAGCGCCTGCGAGATGGTTTCCCTGATGATCTCGAGACTGCCGAGTCGGATCATCACGAGCCGCCCGGCAAAACGCCCGGACGACACCTGGTCTATCCGCAGGTCCCAGCCGTGGAAGCGGCCGGCATGGTCCACCGCATCGACGGACTCCACCACCGTCACACCGATGACGCTGCCAGGCTCCGTCTTGCAAACGGGTACGTCCGCCATGAAGCGCTCCCTGAGACCGAGCTTGGCGAACGTGCCGAACGGTAACAATCAACCCTTGGGTGGACAGCTTGCGTACCACCGGAAACAAGTCATGTCGGCGGCCGCATCGGCCTCAATAGCGACGCCAATCTCGAAAATCTAAACCCGCCGCGCATGAGGCAGCAATCAACCGGATGGTGGATGGGGTCGTGGAGGCAGGACTCAGTGAGGCAAGGCTCAGCGAGGTAAGACTCAGCGAGGTCGCGACATCAGGGCGACGACGGCCGAGCGGGTCTCGACACCGAGCTTCTCGAAGATATGGATCAGGTGCGTCTTCACGGTGGCGAGGCCGATATTCAGGCACTCGCCAATCTCGCGATTGGTCCGGCCGCAGCAGAGCAGGTCGATGACCTCGAGCTCACGTGAGGTCAGGCCATAGCGCGCGGGCTCGTCTGGCGAAGGCGCCAGGCAACGCGTCAAATTGAACTCGAGATAATCGTGGATCTTCTCGGCGATGTTCATCGCGCCGTCGGGGATCCTGCAACCGGATCCCCAAAGCACGCTCATCCCCGCCACGATCCGATCGTTACGGCGGAAGAAGAATTCGATTATGTCGGCGATACCACACTGTCCGGCGAAGGTGCGGAAGGTCAGCGCTTCCTTTGTGGCACATCGACCGATGACGACACTGAGCCGCGCAATTGGCTGATTGGTTGCGGAACGCGGATGCAGTGGATCGAGCCGGTTCATCCCGGCCAGATACTGGTCGTGAAAGCCCGACGGGACGCCGCTTGAGAGCACGAAGCGGTTGAGATTGAGGTTACTGTCGACCTCGTAAAACACGGTCGCAGCCCCCTCGAGAATCCCTCTTGCGAACTGGACGGCCTGCGTGGTTGCCGGATCCGACCGGCCCAACAGCGCAATCATGACCTACCTCCCCGAATGTTTCTCCGATGGCGGACGTCTGCGCGTCGCATGGCCAACAACGCTGTGACAGGCGCGCCGCATAGTCAAGCAAATTACGTGCCGAGCAATCATCGGACGCAAGCCTGATGCAGTATCAGCCAAGCAAACAGTCGCAAGCCTCCACCATCCGGTTGATTGCCGGCCGTCAGGCGCACGCTGAAGCTCGATGCTGATTTCCTGCAATCGCGAGACAAGGAGTTCTGTTAGTTCTCAAACGAAATTGCTGCCTGCAGCACGACGAAATCAGTCAGTTTCGCGAATTACGAAAACGAGAAAATGGATCAGTCACGGACGTCCCGGGGGCACGCGGTCGACCTGCAGCAGCTTCGATTTGCGGTAGCAGCCGCAGACTATGGGAGTATTCGGCAAGCCGCCGAGTTGCTGTCCGTTCGACACTCAATCCTGAGCCGATCCATTCGTCAGCTTGAACATCTGATCGGCGTTGCCATATTCGAGCGCTCGGGCGGGGGCGTAAAGCCGACGCCGGCTGGACGAAGCGTTCTGAGGATGGCTGGGTTAATTTTGGAGCAGGTCGATGTGCTGGTAGCAACAGCAAAGTCGAATAGCCGAGGCGAAGTTGGCCGCCTTTCGATCGGCTTTTGCACCTCCATTTCAGCAGGCAATCTGCGAGCAACACTTAGCGAATTCAAGAACCGGCATCCTCGGGTCGAACTCGCGACGGTCGAGCGGTCGCGGACGCATCTCGGGACAGCGCTGCGAAATGGCACAGCGGACGTTCTCATCGTGGCTGGGGGCGCGCGACTGCCGGACAATAGCGTTCACCCACTTTGGAGTGAGCGTATCCTGGTTTCTTTGCCGGACAATCACGCATTGGCAGCAGAAACTGTAGTCCATTGGACCGATCTCCGAAATGAGACCGTCCTGCTGAGCCAGCACGATCCCGGACGCGAGCTTGAGGATCTCTTGATATCAAAGCTTGTTTCTCCTGCGGATCGACCGAAGATCGAACGCCACGACGTCAGCCGCGGTATCATCAAGAGTCTCGTCAGCATGAAGCTCGGGATCAGCCTGGTCCTGGAATCAGATGTTGGCGCGAGCCTAGCTGGTTTGGTCTATCGCGAGTTACGAGATGGGACGGGGCCGACCCGGGTTGACTTTTCGGCACATTGGCGAGCCGATAACGACAATCCAGCCTTGGATAGTTTTCTCAAACTCCTCGCTGAACGTTACCCTTTGCTGTCCTCCGGCGAGTGAACCGCGCGTCGAAATTTTGCAAAGCCACGATCCGTAGCCATGAACCGCGCCAGCATCGGTGCGATAAGCTTACCCGGTTCGCTGATGGGTTGACCGGATTCGCTTGCAACGGCTTTCGCATAGGCGAGCAGATCCCGATGTACAGAAGCCGGCAACTCAACGCTGACCCTAACGGGCTTGTCGTCAGGTAGCGCTCCAATCCTAAGCTTAGCCATAGGTGCCTTTACTCTCTGTATCGCTCGAGAACGAGATCGCGATTGACAAGGACGCGGATCGGAAAGCCCGGGCGGATGGTCAACGTTGGTTGAATATTGAGGCTGCGCCGAACCACCTGCTGTCCAGTTTGGTTTAGTGAGTCGGAGGCGCCGTGCCGCAATGCCTGAATGATGGCACTGTCGTTGCTATTGGTGTCCGAACTAGCTCCCAATTCCGTCCCTACAGCAAGAACCGTCGATAGTGCCGCAGCCTTGAATAGCTCACCCCAATGATTGTCGACCTGGTCTTCGAGCCCCGCGTAGCCTGCGCTGTCAGCACCGGACTGCCGCTCCAGAACGATCGAGCGGCCGTTCGGCATGATAAGCCGGGTCCAGACCAGCAGCACTCGCGACTGGCCGAACGAAACCTGGCTATCATAATTGCCGATCAGCTTCGCTCCTTGGGGCACGAGCAAAAAGCGTCCGGTCGGAGTGTCGTATAAATTCTCCGTCACTTGCGCCGTGATTGGCGCCTTCGACATTTCGCACTATCGCCCCAGCGAGCGGCCAAACAGCGTCAGAATCGTGCATCCGAAGAATGGAGAGGAGGCCTGGTGGCCCCTAACGGACGAAACTGGCGCCCCTCTCTTCCCTGAACTTATGGAGGAACTTGACGAGATCAAAAGGACCGGCCTCTCCGGCCTGGTATTCCGGCGCGACCATGCGCATCGTCAGTCGGCAATCCCGCTACCATGGATTACCCCGCGCAAGGATCTTCGCTATCTACGTAGTGTGGTAAAAACCATTATCACAGAGGCTGGCCTACGTCAGGAGCTTTCTTTTCGGTCCTTCCGACACGGAGGATTTACTGAAGGCGCCGACAGCGATCTCACGGATGCAGAGTTGCGCGCCGCTGGCCGTCATAGATCAAGTCGCCAACTGCCAACCTACGCCAAGCGTACTGGCAGGCAGTTGATCATTGCCACAAAAAAGCGTCGCGAGGAGCGGACAAGATCTCTTCTTATTCGGCTAAACGCCAATCTCTCCTCGGAATAAAGGCGCGTCGATCGACGGCAGCGCCCACGAATGCGCTGAAAGGATCGCCTATTTTCCCGTCCACACCGGCTTGCGCTTCTCGCTGAACGCTTTCAGCCCTTCCTTGGCGTCCTCGGTCATCGCGAGCAGCGCGATCTGGCTTTCGGTGTAGGCGATGCTCTCGTCGAACGACATCGAGGCGATGGCACGCATCGCGTATTTGCCGCGCCGGATCGCGGTCGGGGATTTATCGACGATTCGACCGATCAGCCAGTCGACCTTGGCATCCAGTTCGGCCGCGGGCACGATGTAATTGAGCAAGCCCGCTGCCAGCGCCGCTTTCGCGTCGAACGGCTCGCCGGTCAGCGCCCATTCGTTGACGAGGCGCGGCGGGGCGATGGACTGCAACAGGCTCAACACCTGCATCGGGAACACGCCGATCTTGACTTCCGGCAGACCGAAGATGACGTGATCGGCGGCGACGGCCATGTCGGTCATGCAGAGCAGGCCCATGCCGCCGGCCATGCAAACCCCGCCAACGCGCGCAATCGCGGGCTTGGTCGCGTTCTGCGACAAGCGCAACAGATCGGCATAGTCGACATTCGGCTTCGAATGATCCATCGCGAAAGCCGCGCCGGAGTTCTGCAGGTCCGCACCGGCGCAGAACGCCTTGTCGCTCGCGCCCGTCAGCACGATGACACGGACGTCCTTGTCGTCATGCGCGTCGCGATAGCCGCGCGCGATGCCGGCGATGACCTCGCCATTCAGCGCGTTTCGTTTCTCGGGACGGTTGATGGTGATCCAGAGCGCCTGGCCGCGCTTCTCGGTGATCACGGCTGTGGTGTCGGTCATGGTACGCTCGCTTCCTTGGGCTCCCGTTTAGCGGCCCATTTGCGGCAGCTCGGGCCGAAGGTGCAAGGGCAATCTGCGGTACGGCGCCGCTTTAGCGCCTCGACACAAACTTGAAAGGCGATCGAAGCGCAGGCTCAGGCCGCGACCGCTTTCCTGATCCAGACCTTGTTGTCGTGGAATGCGGCGCCGCCAATCGGCGCAATGGTGTCCGCGCCCGTCAGCATGTTGATGCCGCGGTCACCGATATGGTTCTTGTTGGGATGAACGGACTCCGCGATCAGCACGCCGCGCCGCACGCCCTCGAACAGCGTGGCGATCAGCGTGGTCTCGCCGCGGGTGTTGCCGAGCGTCACGGCATCGCCATGGGCGATGTCGAGCGCGGCCGCATCCAGGGGATGGATCATCACGCTGGCCTTGCCCTCACGCGCTTGGGAGGACGGCGTCTCGTTGAACGTGGTGTTGAGGAAGCTGCGCGACGGGCTCGTCGCAAGCCGGAACGGATGGGCCTGGTCGGGATGCTCGATCACCGCCCAATGGTCCGGCAGCGACGGCATCTTGTCGAAGTCCCCCATCGTCTGGCCGAACGGCGGATGCGCCCAATCGGCTTTGAAATGGAATTTCCTGTCGGCATGGGCGAAGCCGTCGAGATAATGCGACGTGCGGAAGTCCGGCTGCAGGTCACGCCAGAGATCGGCTTCGAGGCCGGCAAGGTCGCCGTGGTCGCTGAGCTTCAGCGTCGCGTCGATCAATTCACGCGGGGTCAGCTCGAACCCCGGATGCTTGGCGCCAAGCCGCGGCGCCAGCGCCTGCAGGACCTCGTGATTGGAGCGGCATTCGCCGGGCGGGTCGATCAGCTTCGGCCCGACCGAGATGTGCTGGTGGCCGCCGCCGTAATAGAGATCGTCATGTTCCATGAACATCGTCGCCGGCAGCACGATGTCGGCCATCTCGGCGGTCTCGGTCATGAACTGCTCGTGCACCGCGACGAACAGATCCTCGCGCGCAAAACCCTGCGCTACCCGCGCCTGCTCCGGCGCCACCGTCATCGGATTGGTATTCTGGATCAGCATCGCCTTGACCGGACCTTTGCCGTGCAAGGCTTTGGAATCGCCGGTGAGAATGCGGCCGATCTGCGACTGGTCGAGCGCGCGGATAGTTGGGTCGATGGCGTCGTGGCCTTCGATGATGGATTCGTTGAAGTGCCACAGCGCGTAATTGTTGAAGAAGGCGCCGCCGCCTTCATATTGCCAGGCGCCGGTCACCGCCGGAATGCAGTTCGCGGCATGCATCTGCGCCGCGCCGTTGCGCGATCGGGTGAAGCCGTAGCCGAGCCGGAAGAAAGACCGCTTGGTCTCGCCAACCAATTTGGCAAAGGCCTCGATCTCCGCCACCGGCACGCCTGAGATCGCGGACGCCCATTCGGGGTTGCGCGTCTTCAGATGCGCCTCGAGCTCGCCAGGGCAATCGGTGTACTTGTCCATATAGGCGCGGTCGGCATAGCCGTCGCGGAACAGGACGTGCATGACGCCGCAGGCGAACGCGCCGTCGGTGCCGGGCCGCAGGATGATCTTGATATCCGCCTGCTTCATGGTCTCGTTGTTGTAGATGTCGACGGCCGCGATCTTGGCGCCGCGCTCCTTGCGCGCACGGGCAGCGTGCGTCATCACGTTGACCTGGGTGTTGACGGGGTTGGTGCCCCAGATCACCACGAGATCGGAGAGCGCCATCTCGCGCGGATCGACGCCGGCGATCTTGCCGGTGCCGATCGCGAACCCGATGCGCCCGACATTGGCGCAGATGGTCTGATAGAACCGCGAATATTTCTTCACATGCGTGAGGCGGTTGAGGCCATCGCGCATCACCAGCCCCATCGTGCCGGCGTAATAATAGGGCCAGATTGACTCCGCGCCGAATTCGCGCTCGGCCTGATTGAAGCGATGCCCGATCTCGTCCAGCGCCTCGTCCCAGCTGATCCGGGCGAATTGGCCGGAGCCCTTCGCACCGGTTCGGCGCAGCGGATACATCAGCCTTTCAGGATGATGGATGCGCTCGGCATAACGGGCGACCTTGGCGCAAACCACGCCGGCCGTATAGGTCTGCTTTTTCGAACCGCGGACACGGCCGATGCTGCGTCCCTCGACCACCTCGATATCGAGGGCACAGGCCGAGGGGCAATCATGCGGACAGGTCGAATGGCGGATTTCGATCTTGGCGTGCTGGTTCATGTCCAATTTGGTAACACCAAAATACCCCTCAGCCGAGGGTATTTATCCGGCAAGGCCCATGCGATTTGCTCAAACCATGCGCCGCCGGTTCCTGCCGCGACCGCGAAGAGCGGTGCCGCCACACCGAAAACCGCAGGATATTCCAGGCACCATCGGCCTTGTGAGGCGTCGACAGTCCGCCTCCCCTGCCGCTACAGTGCCACCAACAAGAACGACATCAGGGAGGTGGGTGTGACGGCCCGACAATTCATGCTGGCGCTGGCCGCCGGCCTGCTCTGCGCATGCTCCGCAAGCCCATCCCTGGCGCAGGACTATCCCAACCATGCGGTCCGGATCGTCGTGCCCTTCGGCGCCGGTGGGCCGGCCGATGTCGCGGCCCGGCAGATCGGCAATGCGCTCCAGGAGAGTTTTGGCCAGCCCTTCGTGATCGAGAACCGCACCGGCGCGGGCGGCGTCATCGGCACGGTCGAAGCGGCGAAGTCGCCCGCCGACGGCTACACGCTGTTGATGATGTCCAACACCCAGACCGCGAACGAATCCCTGCTGACGCCGGACAAGCGCAAATACGAGCTGATGCGCGACCTCACGCCGATCGCGCCGGTGAACGCTTCCGATCTCGTTATCGTTGTGAACCCGCAAGTCTCCGCGAAGACGCTGCAGGAGTTCGTCGCGCTCGCCAAGTCGCAGCCGGGCAAGTTGAACTACGCCTCCTCCGGCCAGGGCACGCCCTATCACATGGCCGGCGAGCTGTTCAAAGCCATGGCCGGCATCGACCTCGTCCACGTCCCCTATCGCAACAGTGGCGAGGCACGCAGCGGCGTGATCGGCGGGCAGGTGCAGATGATGATCGACGCGGTGCCGGCGATGGCGCCGAACATCGGCGAGAACCAGGTCCGCGCGCTCGCGACCACCGGCAAGCAGCGCTCAGCGGTGCTACAGAGCGTGCCGACAGCGATCGAGGCGGGCGTACCAGGTTATGAAGCCACCATCTGGCTCGGCCTGATGGCGCCGGCCGGCACGCCGAAGCCCGTGATCGACAAGCTCAATGCCGCCGTGAACGCGATGGTGAAGCGGCCCGACATCGTCAAGCTCTGGACTGCGCAGGGCGCGGTGCCGATGTCAATGACACCGGAGGAATTCGACAAATTCCTGCGCGGCGACATCGAGAAATGGGCCGACGTGGTCAAGAAGTTTGACAAGTCCTGAGGCCGTAGAGCGACAATGCCGACCATTCAATTCCAGCTCAACGGCACGGCGGTGGCCGTGGATACCGATCCGGATCAGACGCTGCTCGACGTGTTGCGCGGCCGGCTCGGCGTCACAAGTCCGCACTTCGGCTGCGGGGCCGGCGAGTGCGGCGCCTGCTATGTCATGGTCGGTGATCGCGCGATGGCCTCCTGCGACATGCCGATGTGGTCGGTCGCAGACAAGGACGTCGTCACGGTGGAAGGTCTCGGCACGGCGGAGCAACCGCATCCGCTGCAACGCGCCTTTATCTCCGAGCAGGCGATGCAGTGCGGCTATTGCGTATCCGGGATCCTGATCAGCGCGGCGGCGCTGCTGAAGCGCAACCCGTCGCCGACGGAGGCGGAGGTGAAAACCGCGCTTGATCGCAATCTGTGCCGCTGCGGATCGCACAACCGCATGGTCCGGGCCGTGTTGCGGGCGGCCGCGGAGATGGCGGGATCATGAGTGCGCCGTCCCCTGCCCCGACACTGCCGGTCAGCCTTGCGGCCAATCCCAAGCTGTCATCCTGGGTGAAGCTCATCGGCGAAGGCCGTGTGGCGATCTCGCCCGGCAAGGTCGAGATCGGCCAGGGCATCGTCACGGCCCTGGCGCAGATCGCAGCCGACGAGCTCGACGTCGATATTGACCGCATCGAGATGATCCGCGCCTCCACGGCGGCAAGCCCGAACGAAGGCGTCACCTCGGGGAGCCTTTCGGTCCAGCAATCCGGCCGCGCGCTGCGCCACGCCTGTGCCGAGGTGCGCCAGCGCTTCCTCACCGCGGCATCGGAACGTCTCGGCGTCGATGCATCGCTGCTCGAGATCGATGACGGCACGATCTCGGGCCCCGGCAATGTCAGGACCAGCTATTGGGAGTTGGCTGGTGACGTCTCGCTCGACCACGGCGCCAATGCGGGCGCGACGGCGAAGATGGTCGCCAAGCGCACTGTGGCTGGACATTCGGTCCAGCGGGTCGACATTCCCGACAAGGTGTTTGCACGGCCGCGCTTTATCCATGACTGTCCGCTGCCGGACTTGCTGCACGGACGCGTGCTGCGGCCGGACATCTCGGGCGCCAGGCTGATCGCGCTCGACGAGACGGCGACGCGAGCCGTTCCCGGCCTCGTCGCGATCGTCCGCGACGGCGGCTTTGCCGGCGTGATTGCCGACAGCGAGGTAGCGGCGGAAGCCGCGCTGAAAGCCTTGCGCAAGGGGGCGACATGGTCGGCCGGTGAGCCGCTACCCGATGAAGCTGATCTGGCCGGGTTCCTGAAGAGCCAGCCGATCGAGACCACCGTGATCGACACCAGGACCACTGCGGCAACGACAGAGAAAGCTGCTCGCACCCTCCGCCGGCAATACATCCGTCCCTACATCGCGCATGCCTCGATCGCTCCGTCCTGTGCGATGGCCCGATGGGACGGCGATCGTGTCCATGTCTGGACGCACAGCCAGGGCGTCTACCTGCTGCGCGCCGACCTCGCGATCGTGCTCAAGCTGCCGGTCGAGAACATCGTCGTCGAGCACATGGAAGGCGCAGGCTGCTACGGGCACAACGCGGCCGATGACGTCGCGCTCGATGCCGTGCTGCTGGCGAAGGCTGCCGGCGGCCATCCGGTGCGGGTGCAGTGGTCGCGCCACGACGAGATGTCCCACGCGCCGTTCGGCGCGGCGATGGCGATCGAGATCGAGGCCGATCTCGATGCGGACAACGAGATCGTCAGTTGGCGCCATGCGATCTGGAGCAACGGCCACGCGGCGCGGCCGGGGCGCGCGGCACAGCCCGCGCTGCTCGCCGCAACCGAGATTGCGTCCCCCTACCCGCGCATGATCTCGACCAATCCGCCCGCGGCCAATGGCGGCGGCGGCGACCGCAACTCCGTTCCGCTCTACGACCTCAAGGCCTGGACGATCACGAGCCACCGGCTGCTGACCATGCCGGTGCGCACCTCGGCGCTGCGGACGCTCGGCGCGCAAGGCAATGTGTTCGCCGTCGAGTCCCTGCTCGACGAGATCGCCGCCCTGCGCGGCGAAGACCCGATCGCGTTCCGCCTGCGTCATCTGCGCGACGAGCGCGCGAAGGACGTCATCCGGGCCGCGGCACGACGCGCGCAGTGGAAACCGCAAAGGAAGTCCGGCATTGGTCATGGCGTCGGCTTCGCCCGCTACAAGAACACCGGGGCCTATTGCGCCGCGATTGCGGAGATCGAGGGCACCGAAGACATCCGCGTCAAGCGGCTGACGCTTGCGGTCGATGTCGGCGAGGCCATCAACCCGGACGGTGTCATCAACCAGATCGAGGGCGGCGCGATCCAGGCGACGAGCTGGGTGCTGAAGGAACGTGTCCGCTTCGACCGCACGCGCATCACATCGACGTCCTGGACCGACTATCCGATCCTGACCTTCAGTGAGGTGCCGGCGGTGGACGTCGAGATCGTCCAGCGGCCGGAGATCGAACCGGTCGGTGCCGGCGAGGCCGCCCACGGCCCGATGACGGCAGCGATCGCCAACGCCGTCTACGATTGCCTCGGCGTGCGCGTGCGCGACCTGCCGATCACCCGCGACAAGATCATTGCAGCCATGGAGCTGGCATCGTGACGACAGTGAGCATTTTGAGCGGAGGCGCGGCGCAAGGCCTGGTGCGCGGCCTCAGCGATCCCTTCAAGACGCAGACCGGCTTCGGCATTGACGGTGAGTTCGGCGCCGTCGGCATCATGGCGGACCAGCTGCGCGCGGGGACGGCGGCCGATCTGGTGATCCTGACGCAGGCGCTGCTTGCAAGGCTTGCCGAAGAGACGCTCGTCATCCCCTCCTCGATCTCTGATGTCGGACGGGTCGAGACCGCGCTGGCGGTCCGCAGCCGCGATCCCAAGGTGACCGTGAAGACTGAGGCTGATTTGCGCGAGGTGCTGCGCAGCGCCGACGCGATCTACGTCCCTGATACGAAAGCCTCGACGGCGGGACAGCACGTCGCGAAGGTGCTGGATCAGCTCGGCATCGCCTATGAGGTCGCGTCGCGCCTCAAGATCTTTCCCAACGGCGCGACCGCGATGCGGGAGCTTGCGGCGTCCACTGCCGCGCATCCGATCGGCTGCACGCAGGCCACCGAGATCATCGCAACCGACGGCATCGCGCTGTCGGGAGCGCTGCCGCCGGGCTGCGAGCTCGTGACGATGTACACGGCCGGCGTGACCACGCGGGCCGCCCATCCGCAAGAGGCGGCCGCGCTGATCGCGTTGCTGACCGGCGCAGACCGCAGGGATCTGCGCCAGCGCGCCGGCTTTACCGGCTAGATAGCCGCTTTATTTGTGCAACTGGGTGAGACCGGTCGGCGGACCGTCGACGGCGGTCCAGCCGCCATCGACGAACAGCGTGCTGCCGCTGACATAGCTCGCGGCGTCCGAGGCGAGATAAGCGACGGCTGTCGCGACCTCGTCGGCGCTGCTCCAGCGGTTGAACACGGTGTGGCCGGCGTAGAGATTGTAGATGTCGGGACGCTGCTTGAACGGGCCGGTCAGCGCGGTCTCGGCGATGCTTGGCGCGATCGCGTTGACCCGCACGCCGGAGCGTCCGACCTCGGAGGCAAAGCCCTTCACCAGCAGGCCAATGGCCGCCTTGGTCGAGCCGTAGACGCCGAGGCCCGGCTCGATGGTCACCGCCCGCACCGAGGAGCAGGCAATGATGCTGCCGCCCTTCTGCTCGACCATGATGCGGCCGAAAGCCTGGAAGAACCACACCGTGCCCTTGATGTTGAGGTTGAGGACGCGGTCGAGATCCTCCTCGGTGTAGTCGAGGATGGTCTTGCGGATGTTGAGCCCGGGCGTCGTCACCGCGATGTCGAGCCGTGAGAATTTCTGCATCACGGTCTTGGCCAGCGCATTGACATCAGCAGCGCTCGCGGCGTCGCACGCAGCCGCCTCGGCCCAGCCGCCCTTCTCACGAATGCCGGCGGCGGTTGTTTCGGCGGCGTCAAGCGCACGATCGGCGCAGATCACGCGGGCGCCAAGCCCGGCCAGCGCCTCGGCCGACGACTTGCCGATGCCCGAGGCAGCGCCCAGCACTACGGCCGTCTTGCCGGTGAGATCGAAGAGCTTGCGATAGTCAGTCACGGATAGAGTCTCCCTGCGTTGCTGCTATCCCTTGTAGCCCATCAGCAGGCGGGGCAGCCACAGCGAGAACGCGGGGACGTAGGTCACGAACATCAGAGCTGCGATCAGCGCGGCGTAGAACGGCAGGATGGTGCGCATCACCGCGCCCACCGAGATGCCGCCGATCGCGCAGCCTACGAACTGCGTCGTTCCGACCGGCGGGGTGTTCAGCCCGAGCGCGCAGTTGATCAGCATCAGCATGCCGAACTGCACCGGATCCATGCCCGCCTTCATCGCGATCGGCAGGAAGATGGGCGTGCAGATCAGGATGGTCGCGGCCATGTCCATGAACGTGCCCAGCACGAACAGGATGACGTTGATGAGCAGGAAGATGACCCAGGGCTGCGTCGAGACCTTGCCCATCATCTCGCCGGCGAAGTCGGCGACCCCGTAAAGCCCCATCAGGTACTGGAACATGGTGGAGACGCCGATCAGCAGCAGCACCACGCCCGTGGTCTTCACCGCCTTGGCCGCAGCGCGCAGGAAGTTCGGCAAGGTCATGGTGCGGTAGATGAAGAACGTCAGCAGGATCGTATAGGTGACCGCGACGGCCGCGGATTCGGTTGCCGTGAACACGCCGGACAGGATGCCCGCCAGGATGATGCCGACGATCAGAAGGCCGGGCAGAGCGGCGGCGAACGAGCGAAAAACCGCGGGCCAGCCCGGGAACTTGCCGGCCGGATAGCCGCGCTTCACCGCGACCGCGTAAGCGGCGACCAGCATGCACACCATCAGCACCAGCGCGGGCAGGAGGCCGGCGGCGATCAGCGCGCCGATCGAGACCTTGCCGCCGGCGGCGAGCGCATAGATGATCATGTTGTGACTGGTCGGCATCAGTGCTCCGACCAGCGACGCATGGGTGGTGACGTTGACGGCGTAGTCGGTGTCGAAACCTTCCTTCTTCATCATGGGGATCATCACGGCCCCCATCGCCGACACGTCGGCAACAGGCGAGCCGGACACGCCGCCGAACAATGTGCAGGCGACCACGTTCGACATACCGAGCCCGCCGCGGATGTGTCCGACGAGATTCTTGGCGAGCTGCACGATCTTGTCGGCGACGCCGCCATGCAGCATCAGCTCACCGCTGAAGACGAAGAACGGGATGGCGAGGAAGGAGAAGATGTTCATCCCCGACATCATCTGCTGGAAGATGACCGCGACCGGCAGGCCTTCGTAGAGGATCGTGCAAATCGCCGAGAGGCCGATCGCGAAGGCGACGGGGACGCCGAGGACCAGGAAACCGAAAAAAGTGGCGCCGAGGATGATCAGTTCCATGAGGGGACGACCTCTTCGCCGCGCAGGAGAGCGATAATGTGCTCGATTGAAAAGGAAACGATCAGGACGCCGGAGGCGATCAGCGGCACGTAGCGGATGACCTCGGGCAGGCCGAGATTGGGGATCTTGACCGTTCCGACCGAGGCTCCGAGGATCCAGCCGTTATAGGCCATCGCGACGCCGAAGCCGGCGACCAGGACGTGGATGACAAGCTCGATCTTCTCTCGCGCGTTGTCCGGCAGCATCACCAGCAAACTGTCCATCCCGATATGCCCGGCATCGCGCACGCCGACGGCGGCGCCGATCAACGTGACATACAGGATCAGAACCAACGCAAGGTTCTCCGTCCAGGTCGGGCTGGAATTGAGCACGTAGCGTCCGAACACCTGGTAGAAGACGATGGTGACGATGACGAGCAGCCCGGTCACCGACAGATACATGCCCAGCCGAGCGACGGGTGCATTGATCCGCGACAGCAGGCCGGTGGACGGGCGTCCGGCTACGTCCAGTTCGTGGTCTGCGACGTGAGGGTCTGTCATCCAAGTCTCCTTGCAAGTCTCCTTGCGCGCCTCCACTGCGTCGGTCCGGCGTCGCCAATCGGCAACGCCGGGCCGACGCTATGGCCTTACTTCGTGTCCTGGATACGCTTGACGAGGCTCTTCAGCTTCTCGTCACCCGCGAACTTGTCGTACACGGGCTTCATCGCGTCGACGAACTCCGCCTTGTTGGCGATCGTCACGACCTGAACGCCAGCCGCCTCAACGGTCTTGCGGGACGCCTGCTCGCGCTCGTCCCAGAGCTTGCGCATGACGGGCACCGATTCCTTGGCCGCCTTGCGGACCATCGCCTGGTCTTCCTTGCTCAGCGTGTCCCAGACCGTCTTGGACATCACGAGAACTTCGGGCGCCAGAGAGTGCTCGGTGACGTTATAGAACTTGGCGGCCTCGAAATGGCGCGAGGACTCGTAAGACGGCCAGTTGTTCTCGGCAGCGTCCACCAGACCGGTCTTGAGCGCGGTATAGACCTCGCCATACGGCATCGGGGTCGGATTGGCCCCAAGGCTCTGGATCATGCCGACCCACAGATCGGATTGCTGGACGCGAATTTTCAGACCCTTGACATCCGCGAGCGACTTGATCGGTGCCTTGACGGTGTAAATGGACCGGGCGCCGCTGTCGTAATAGGCGAGGCCGATCAGGCCTGCGGGCGCCATGGCCGCCAGGATCTCGTCGCCGATCGGCCCGTCAAGGACGGTACGCATGTGCTGCGTGTCCCGGAAGATGAAGGGCAGGCACAACGCGATGGTTTCCGGCACGAAGTTGTTCAAGGGCGATGCGTTGATCCGCATCATGTCGAGTGCGCCGATCTTGAGCTGCTCGATGGTGTCCTTCTCGGAGCCCAGGGCACCGTTGGGGAACACCTTCACGCCGAGCTTGCCGCCGCTCGCCGCAGCGAGCTGCTTGCCCATGAACTTGACGGCCTCGACGGTCGGATAATCGGCGGGATGGATGTCGGCGGAACGGAAATCGCGTGCGGTCGCCAAGGGGGCTGAGACCGCCAGCAGAGCGGCTGTGATGACGCCGGTAAGTATCTTCATCTGGGCTTCCTCCTGAGTTGATTATGTCGTTGGGCAGATGCTGCGGGCCGCCTTGGGTCGCTCCACTTCCGGTATGAAGTCAAGCGCCATTGTCGTCCCTAGGGCGCGCGGCATTCTCTGTCCAAGCCAAATCCGGCATCGATCAATGCTAGAGTTGCATCGATGGATCAAGCCGCCTTTGGGCGGACAACCGGCTCGTAGCCCGCTTTTTCCGAAATCATCTGTCCGTCTGCCGCGGGAAGCGTTTATGCGCGTTGCTTGACGCCGCCGGTGCGGCCCCCTCAAGATGCTGCGAAACAAAACGGACCATCCCGAGGAATGCCCATGCCGCGGAAGCTGATCGACATCTCCGTGCCGCTCAGAAACGACGTGACGGCGGATCCGCCGGGCAATCACCCGACGATCCAGTACATCGATCACCAGCAGGGCCTGCCGCGGATGCTGCAGTTCTTCGACGGCCTTACGGCGCAGGACCTGCCGGACGGCCAGGGCTGGGCCGTCGAGCAGGTCTCGCTGTCGACCCATAACGGCACGCATCTCGATGCGCCCTGGCACTTCCATCCAACCATGAATCGCGGCGAGCGGTCATGGACGATCGACGAGGTGCCGCTGGAATGGTGCTTTCAGCCCGGCGTGAAGCTCGACTTCCGACATCTGCCCGACGGCTACGTGGCGAGCGCCGACGACGTCGAGAAGGAGTTGAGGCGGATCCGGCATGCGCTGTCGCCGCTGGAGATCGTCGTCGTCAACACCGGCGCCGGCGCCAAGTTCGGCCAAGCCGACTATGTCAGCTCAGGCTGTGGCATGGGCTATGAGGCCACCATGTATCTGCTCGAACGCGGCGTGCGGCTGACCGGCACCGACGGCTGGAGCTGGGACGCGCCGTTCGTCCACACCGCGAAGAAATATGCCGAAACGAAAGATGCCGGCCTGATCTGGGAGGGCCACAAGGCGGGGCGGCACATCGGCTATTGCCATCTCGAGAAGCTGCACAATCTCGACCAGCTGCCTTCGACCGGGTTCACCGTCTCGTGCTTTCCGGTGAAGATCGAGCGGGCCTCCGCAGGCTGGACCCGCGCCGTCGCGATCATCGACAGCTAGCTGTCGAGCCCGCTCTCGGCGAGTTCGCGCAAGGCATCCATGTCGAGCACGACGATGGCGCCGTGCTCGAGGCGAACCCAGTTGCGGCCCGCCCAGGCGCGCAATTGCTTGTTGATGCTCTCGCGCGTCATCCCCACCATCTCGCTGATCTCCTGCTGCGTGATGGCGAGCGTGCCGCTGCCGGAGTCGAACTTGCGCTCTTCGGTGAGGCCGAGCAGCGCGCTCGCAAGCCGGCCCGGCAGATTTTGCAGGATCACCTGCTCGACCTGCTGGCTGGTCCAGCGCAGGCGCGCGCAGAGCAGCTCGATGAATTTCATTGCGAGCGCCGGCTGGCTCTTCACGAACGGCAGGAAGTCCCGGCGATCGATGATGTAGAGTTCGCAATTGGTGTTGGCGGTCGCATCGGCCGACCTGGGGGCGCCGTCCAGCACCGCGATTTCGCCGAAGATCTCTCCGGGACCGATCAGATTGAGAATGGCGTTACGGCCGTCGGGCGACGAAGAGGAAATCTTCACCGTCCCTGTGATCACCGCGAACAGATTGTTGCCGGGATCGCCCTTGGCAGCGATCGTCGCGCCGCGCTTCACCGTGGTGTGCTTGGCGTAACGGCAGAGCTGATCCAGCGCCTCCGGCTCCAGATCCGCAAAGATCGGGTGCTTGCGCAGGACCGATAATTTATTCCCCGCTGCTTGTCGGGGGTCGTCGCCGGTCTTGTCCTGAGGCACGCCACTGGGCTCCTAAGACTGCGAGGCACTGGGGTCCCTGCGTAGTCAGTGTAGCCCAGTTTTTCAACCGGAAAGCATGCTCTCGATTTGAGGCAAACGCGGCGAAAATGCCGCGGTCAGGGGCGAAGCCGGCAGCCGAAGGATGAGCCAATGCGTCCCGGTCGATGCAGAGTTGCAAGCGCCGCACGCCGCCTTGCGTTGAGGCGCTGCCAATCGTCCCGAGTTCGCACGGCCTAGCCCGCGCCGCGGGCGCCACAAAATGCGACCCTAATCTCAGGAGCTTCGACGCTTGACGTCTGACTTGAGCGGGCCCGCGCTGGTTTGCCGGTCTGCCCAGGCCAGAGCCCCGGCGAATGTGACAAAGATTGCCACGACAATGATGCTCATAAGCAACGCGTCAGCCGGCATGATGCCCTCCCCTGTGGTTTCAGGCATTATTCGGGGCACGCGGCCGAATGCATTGATCCCGATCAAAATCGAGCCGCGCTGCGTCGGAATCAGGCTGCGGCCAAGGCCTCGACCTTCGCCGGATCGAGCAGGCTGATCCCGCCATGAATGATCTCGATCACGCCGTGGCGCTCCAGCTTGGTGAAGGTGCGGCTGACGGTCTCGATGGTCAGGCCGAGGTAGTCGGCGATGTCCTGGCGGCTCATCGGAAGCGGAACCGTGTCCGATGCCCCCTTCAGCGAGACCAGCCGCTCGCGCCAGCCGAGCAGAAAGGCCGCCACCTTTTCGTCCGCCGAACGGCGGCCGAGCAGGACCATGTGGTCCCGGGCCTGGTTCAGCTCGCGAATTGCCAGCTCGTTGATCCGCCTGAGGAGGTGCAGCCGGTCCTCGATGAAACGGCCGAAGGGTGCCTTCGCAAACTGGCATACCGTCACCGCGCCGATCGCATCGGCCGAAAAATTGTGCCTGCCCGAAATATTCATCCCCAGGAAATCGCCGGGCAAGGCAAAGCCCACGATCTGCCGGCGGCCGTCGGCGAGTAGCTTGTACAGCCGCATGACGCCCTCGAGGAGATTGTAGAACGAGGTCGTGATGTCCTCCTCGGAGAACACAGTCTCGCCTGAGGAAAAATGGACGCGCCGGCCGAGATGCTCGAATTCCCGAAGCTCGACCGCATCCAGCGACGAACAAACCGCTGATGCGCGGACGGCGCAATCGGTGCAGAGCTGCCAGTTCGGTTCAATCGTGACTATGGGCTTCATCGACCGCTCCAAGCGCCGGGTGGCCATCAGGCCCATTCCGTCGCGCGGCTGCATTTTACTGCACTGCGCCAAGGCCGGTTGACCCAGATCAATTTTGGAGGGAATCCCCGCCCTATTCTTCTCCCGGACATAATCGGGGTCACTTTACATGCTGCAAGGAACGCTGCGTCACGGGTTGATTGGGTTGCTTCTGATCACGCCTGCTGTGGCGGCCCCGACCGCCGAACAACGCGGCAAGGCCTTTGCGCGAGCCAATTGCGCGCGCTGCCACGCGATCGACCGTGCGTCGAACAGTCCGCTCAAGATCGCACCGCCGCTGCGCGCCCTGCACCAACGCTATCCCGTCGAGAGCCTTGGGGAGGCGCTGGCCGAAGGCATCAACACCGGCCACGCCGACATGCCGGCCTTCGAGCTCAGTCCGGACCAGATCCACGATCTCCTGTCCTACCTCAAGACCCTGGAATAGCCGGCGTCACACCGCCTGCACCGTCCAGCCGATCAGCTCCTTGGCGATGCGTGTGAAGGCCACATCGAACGCTGCGACCGCCGCGGCCGGTTCGACCTTGTCGAGCTTTTCGCTGGTGTCGAGGAGACGCGAGGCGATCACCTTGCCGTTCTTGTCGACGATCCGCGCCGACAGTCCGATCTCGACCCGTGCCTCCCCCTCTGTGGCGATGCGGAAGCGCCTGATGTCGATCAGCAGCTGATAGTCCGCTTGCCCCAGATCGGCCGTTCGCAATGGCGCGTGGGCGATGTCGTAGTTCTCGAAACTGTCGATCAGCCGCGCCTGCACCAGTTTTGGAATGCTGTCGGCCCAGAGGAAGTCCGCAAAGCCCGGATTGTCGCCGCCGGGGGCGAACAGCATGCGCTGGGTCTGGAGCATGGCGACCGCCGTCGGCTCGGGAATGGCCAGTGACGTCGAGAGCGTCTTGCCGGCCGGCCCGAGGTTCTGCGGCGTGCGCAGGTCATAGGTGACTTTCTGCGCCGGCGTTCCGCCGCCGGTCATCTTCTCCAGGCCCGCCAAAATGCCGTCGATTTTGCCGGTGTTGCGCGCAAGCCCGTCCGAGAAGGTCTTGAGATTGGCGATGGTGTCCTTCAGCGGACCCGAATTGTCCTCCAGCACGGTGTCGACCCGCCGCAACGCATCACGCGCGGCTTGCGTCATGCTCTGGCCCGCACCCGCCTCGGCAATCAAGGTCGGGGTCGGGGTCTCGCCGGATTTGGTGACGATGACGCCTCCCTCCAGCGTCACTACCGGCACGCCGGTCAGCCCCTGGAAATCGAGCCCGACCCTGCTGTCGGCGCGCACCGGCGTGGTTGAAGCAACCGATATCGTCGCATTGACGAAGCGTGGATTGTCCGGCGCAAGCCCGAGCTGGGTAACCTCGCCGACGCGGATGCCGTTGAACAGTACGCCGGCTCCGACCAGAAGACCGGGCACCGGGCCCTGGAATTGTACGTGATAGCTCGTGCGCGGCCCGATGCCGCCGGTGTTGTTCAGCCAATAGACGAAGCCGAACACCGCGAGGATCGCGGCCAGGACGAAACTGCCGATCAGCACGTAGGGAGCGCGGGTTTCCATGTCTCATCTCATCTCGTGTTGCAGCATCTGCGAGCGCTTGCCATGGAAATAGGCGCGCACCCAGGGATGCTCGGATTGCAGCAGGTCGCGCATCGGACCGATCGCCACGATCTTGCCGTCGGCAAGAGCAGCGACCCGATCGCAGACCGTTGTCAGGCTCGCCAGATCATGGGTAACCATGAAGACGGTGAAGCCGAGGGTCTTTTGCAGGGTCGCGATCAGCGCATCGAAATCACCCGCCGCGATCGGATCGAGGCCCGAGGTCGGCTCGTCCAGGAACAGGATCGGCGGATCGAGCGCGAGCGCGCGCGCCAGCGCGACGCGCTTGGTCATGCCGCCGGATAGCTCCGCCGGATATTTATCGGCATCCTGCGCCCGCAGCCCGACCATTTCGAGCTTGGCGATCGCGATCTCGTCCATCAGCTCCTGCGACAGGACGAGATTTTCACGAAGCGGAAATTGGATGTTCTGCCGGACCGTCAGCGAGGAGAACAGCGCGCCCTGCTGGAACAGAATCCCCCATGTCGTGGCCGCGCCTTCGGTGCGGCCGCCGATTGGCCGTCCCGTAACCTGGATGGTCCCGCCTTGGCGCGGGATGAGGCCGATGATGGTCCGCATCAGCACCGACTTGCCGCCACCGGACGCCCCCACCAGTCCGAGGATCTCACCCCGGCGCACGTCGAGCGACAGATGATCGAGCACGGTCTGCCGGCCGAAGCCGACCACGAGGTCGCGGACGCGGATCGCGAACTGCTCTTGCGATTCGCCCATGATCACATTCCGATCGAGGCGAAGAAGATCGCGAACATTCCGTCGAGCACGATCACCAGGAAGATCGACTTGACCACCGACGTCGTGGTCTGTCGTCCCAGCGACTCGGCGCTGCCCTTCACGCGCAAGCCCTCGCTGCAGGCGACTACTCCGATCACCAGCGCCATGAACGGCGCCTTCAGGATGCCCACCTCGAAATGGGTGACCGAGATCGCCTCGTGCAGCCTCGCGATGTAGATCGCCGGCGCCATGCCGCCGTAGAACTGCGCGACCAGGCCGCCGCCATAGAGTGCGGCAATCGATCCGATGAAAGCAAGGATCGGCAGCGCAATCACCAGGGCCGCAACCCGCGGCAGGATCAGGACGTGGACGGGATCGAGGCCCATGGTCGAGAGCGCATCAATCTCCTCGCGCATCTTCATCGAGCCGAGCTCGGCGGTGTAGGCGCTTCCCGAGCGGCCGGCGACCATGATGGCAACGATCAGCACCCCGAGCTCGCGCAGCACCAGGATGCCGACCATGTCGACGGTGTAGGACTCCGCGCCGAACCTGCGGAAATGGAAAAATCCCTGCTGGGCGATGATGGCGCCGATCAGGAAGGTGATCAGCACGACGATGGGGATGGCCTGCCAGCCGATGCGATAGAGCTGATAGATCAGCGATGTCAGTCGCAGCGAGCGCGGCCGGCGCAGCACGCCGATCACGGCCATGCACAACGCGCCCAGCATTTGAAGAAAGATCGTGATGTCTTCACGCGCGCCGACCGTGGACTTGCCGAGATCGCTCAGCCTGAGCAGAACAGGGTTGGGTGCAGGCGTCGGCAGCGGCGTGTGGCGGTTGACCTGACGCACCTCGTCCATCAGGCCACTGAAATGGTCGGCGACCCCGATAAATTCGGTCGATCGACCGGACGATGAAGCCCTGCGCGACAGCTTTTCCAGGACCCAGGCGCCGAGCGTGTCGAGCGCGCTGACGCCCGACATGTCCAAGGTCACGGCTCTGGATTGATCGACGTCCGCCCCGACCGACCGGGACAATGTCTCCAGCATCGACACGTTCGCGGCAATCCACGGCCCTTCCGGGCACAATTTCAGCTCTTCGCCGGAGGGCGTTGCCAGCAACAGCGGTTCGGAGTTCACGCTTCCACCTCATCGGGACAACCCGGTCCCCATTCAGCCGGTCATTCTAGGCCAGCATGTGGCAGCCGGTTTGACCTGTCTCAAGACCACGACGCGTCTGCCTCCTTGACGCAAATCAAGCGCGGTCGGACCAGTGGGTCCTAGGTTTGTTTCCATTAACGGGGAAATCAGATCGATGTTCGACAGCGACAGGATGAGCGATGAACTGCGCACGCTGAAGATTGACGTCACACGCTTGCTGAGCACGGCCGGCGAGGAGATGTTCGACAGTTCGAAGGACCGCGCGGAGGCGCTTGCCGATCAGATCAGGGCCGCGCTCGCCGAGCTCGGCGAGACCGTCGACGAGGAGCAGGAGCAGCTGCAGGGCCTCATTGCGGACCGCCCGATCACACCACTTGCCTCGGCCTTCGCGCTCGGCGTGGTCGTCGGCTTCATGCTGCGGAGGCACTAGGTGAACACCGAAAATGTCGTCAAACATCTGCGGGTGCTCTGGCGTACCGACAGGATCATCGCGGACATCCGACTGCGCCACCTGCTGATCGGCCTCGGCCTGCGCGCCTTTGCGGCGCTGATCGCCGCCTTCGGCCTCCTGATGCTGGAGCTATCGGCCTATTTCGCACTGGTGCAGATCTGGAGTGCCATTGGCGCGGCCGCCATCCTCGGCGCCGTCAATTTTGTCATCGCAGCCATTCTCTTTGTGATTGCCGGCCGGCCTCCCTCGGGGCGCGACATCGAACTCGCCAACGAGATTCACGGCGCATCCATCGAAGCACTTCAGCTCGAGGCACGCACATTCCAGGCCCAAATGTCGGGCGCCGTGCATCATCCGCTCAGCACGATCTTGCCGGTGCTGGTGCCGCTGATTGCGGTCCTGATCAAGACTTTGCGGAGAACGGCCAAGGAGTCCCCCGCGGCAAATTCGGCTGAAGCGCGCTCATAGCGGTCGCGCTCAGAGTTTCAGCCTGACGTCGCAAATGTCCGGTTCAGTGGGATCCGGCTTCACCTCGAAGCCGAGCTGCCGGCACATCTCCAGCATGGTGGTGTTCTCCCTGAGAACATCACCCGAGATCGCCTTGAGCCCCTCCGATCTCGCGTAGTCGATGATCAGCTGCATCAGGGCCCATCCCAGCCCCTTGCCCTTGAGATCGGACCGCAGCAGGATCGCATATTCGCCGCTCTCGTAGATCGAGTCCGAATGGAGTCGGACCACGCCGACCATCTCACCGCTCGCCTCGTCGAATGCGATAAAGGCCATCGCGCGCGCATAGTCGAGCTGGGTCAGGCGCGCGATGAACTCGTGGGTGAACTCCTTCATCGGCGCGAAGAAACGCAGACGAAGATCGTGCGCCGTGACATGACGCAGGAATGCGTGGATGGTCGGCTCGTCCTCCGGACGCAGGGGCCGCGCGAAGATCCGCCAGCCCTCCTTGAGCTTGAGGCGGCGCTCCCATTGGGACGGATAGGCCCGAACGGCGAAGTTGGCGGCGCCGGAGCCGGCAAACTTCGGTTGCGGCGGCCCGACCGCGACGCGAGCGTCGACCGCGGTCACGCCGGTTTCATCCGCCAGCAGCGGATTGATGTCGAATTCGCGGATCTCGGGAATGTCGGCGGCCATCTGCGCCAGCTTGACCAGGACCATGGCGACAGCGTCAGGCTTCACCGCCGGCACGTCCCGGTAAGCGCGAAGCAGCCGGGACACGCGCGTGCGGTCGATCAGGTCGCGGGCCAGTTGCAGATCGAGCGGCGGCAGCGCAAGCGCCTTGTCGTTGATGATCTCGACCGCGGTCCCGCCGCGGCCGAATACCACGACGGTCCCGAAGGTCGGATCGTCGGCGAGGCCCAGGATCAGCTCGCGCGCCTTCGCCTTGACGACCATCGCCTGCACGATGACGCCCTCGATGCGAGCTTCGGGACGCAGCTTTCTCGCCCGGGCGAGAATGTCGGTGGCGGCGGCGCGCACCGCCTCGACCGTCGTCAGATTGAGCACGACGCCGCCGACATCGGATTTGTGGACGATGTCGCGCGACATGATCTTCAGCACGACGGTGGCGCCTTGCGCAAAGATGTCTTCCGCGTAGGCCACCGCCTGCTCGACATCGGCCGCGGCGTAAGTGGGCACCATCGCGATATCGTAGGCTTCGAGCAGGTGCTTGATCTCGACGGGTTCGAGCCATTGCCGGCCGTCTGCGATGGCGGCAGCGACGATCTGTTTTGCGGCACGTGCGTCCGGCACGAAAGTCTCGGGCATTGCGGGTGGAACCTGGCTCAACTCCTCCACGACTTCGCGATGCCTCACGAGGTACATGAAGCCGCGCACGGCGTCATCCTCGGTCGGATAGTTCGGGATGCCCGCGCCGGACAGTGTTTCGATGATGTTCTGGTCTGCTCCGATCCACGAGGCGAGCACGGGCTTGGCCCAACTGCGGTGCTTCTCGCGATATGTCTTGACGCGTTCGGTCACCATCGTTGCGATATCGGCAGCCGAGGCGATCGCGGTCTGCACGTTGAGGACGAGGACCGCGTCGTTGTCGGGATCGGCGAGCAGCACCTCGAGCGCCGCCGCATAGCGCGACGCATCGGCGTCGCCCACGATGTCGACGGGATTTGCGCCGGACCAGGTCGGCGGCAGCGCGTCATCGAGCTTCTTGCGCGCGTCCGCCGAGATGCTCGCCGGAATGCCGCCGAGTTCGACCAACCGGTCGATGGCGAGGACACCGATGCCGCCGCCATTGGTCAGGATGGCGAGGCGCTTTCCCGCCGGCGACTCGACGCGGCCGAGCGTCTCGGCGCAATCGAACAGCTCGCGCAGATCGGAGACCCGCAGGACGCCCGCGCGGCGGAACGCCGCGTCATAGACGGCGTCGGCGCCCGCAAGCGCACCGGTATGGGTGGCAGCCGCCTTCGCGCCCTGCGCCATTCGGCCGGACTTCACCACGACAACGGGCTTCACGCGCGCCGCGGCACGCGCGGCCGACATGAACTTGCGCGCGTCCTGGATGGCTTCGATATAGAGCAGGATCGCGCGGGTCTTGTGATCCATCGCGAAATAGTCGAGCAGATCGGCAATATCGACGTCGATTTGATCGCCGATCGAGACGATGCCGGAGAAGCCGACGCCGCGCTGCGCGGCCCAATCGACCATGCCGGCCGCGATCGCGCCTGATTGCGAGATCAGCGCGAGATTCCCCGGCCCCGGCATGTGCGCAGCAAAACTGGCATTGAGGCTCACGGCGGGCATCATGATGCCCAGGCAGTTCGGCCCGATCAGCCGCATGCCGTATTTGCGGGCCGCAGTGATGGCGGCCCCGTGGAGGGACCCCGGTCCATGGCCGAGCCCGGCCGAGACGATCAGGGCGCCCGCCGAGCCGCGCCGCCCGGCTTGATCGACAATGCCCGGAACCGCGCGCGCCGGCGCGGTGATAACCACAAGCTCGGGCACGAACGGCAATAGATCGAGGCTGTCCACGGCCGTGACGCCGCCGATCTCCGCATGGCGCGGATTAACGAGGCCGAACTGTCCCGTGAATCCAGCCTTACGAATGTTCTCCAGAACGGCGCGTCCAACGGAGACCGGGCGGGCGCTCGCACCGACGAGCGCGACCGAACGCGGCGACAGCAGGTTCTTCAGACGATAGGTTGACATGAAAGCAAATGCGCCCGGTCGGTGGCGGTTCCGATGGTTGACGATCAGGCCGATAAACTGGCCACCCGCCTAGTACGAGATCATAACCCAGCACGGTGGCTCGCCAATGACGGTCTTTGTCACACCGCCCCAAACGATCTCGTTCAGGCGCGAATGATGGTAGGCGCCCATTACGATCGCATCGATGGCATGGGAATTCGCCCAGCTTCCGAGCACCTTGCCAATCGAGCTGCCGCCGCCCGCCACGGTTTCAAACGAGGCGTAGACCCCATGTTCCCTCAAGTGATCGACGAGAGCCGTCCCGGATTGCACGATCGCCTCGGACTTGTCGTCCGCCACGGTCACCACGCGGACCAGGGCTGCTGCCTGAAGGATAGGCAGCGCGTCGCCGACCGCACGCGCCGCACGCGCGGAGTGGTCCCAGGCGATCATGACGTTCTCGAATTCCGGGCGCAGTTCGTCCACATGCTGCTCCGGGCAGAGCAGCACTGGCCGTCCGGATTCGAACAAGAGCGTCTCGATGATGTGCTCGGTTCGGCTGTCGTGCGGCTTCACGGGGACCAGCGTGAGATCGCTGAAGCGCCCGTGCTCGGCCAGGACTGTCGCGATCTGGTCTGCCGGCACCATGGCCGACCGGCTTTGAGCGCGAATGCCGGTGCGGGAGGTTGCGCGGGTGAACGCACCCAGGAGATCCTGACTGTCGCCCGCCCCAAGCGAGCCGTTTGGCTCGGCCGCATCGGAATCATCGGGGAGCATCACCTTCGGCCGCACGAAAACATCCTCTTCGAGCGCAAGCGCGGTGATCCTGGCGCCGAGGTCGGCGGCAACGGCCACGCATTTCTCGATCGCAGCAAGGGCCGGGCCGCGTGACTGGCCGACGAGCGGCAGAAAGACGTCCTTGATCGGCATCGGGATTCTCCTCAGGCGCCAGAATAGGCCGGCTTTGGTTGGGACGCTTGATCCTCGTCAAGCCCAAGAACTCCGACCGATCGGAAAGGAGACAGGCGTTGACCGAAGTCAAGGACTGGCCGTGATCTGCTTCTATGGATTACCCTGATCGCGGGGCGAGCCGCCTTCCGACGCATCTGGACGTACCAGCTGGAATGACAGACGATTCTGCGACCCAGGACCGGATCTTTGCGGCGCTCACCAATTCCGCGGGTCATCCGAACGTAAGGCGGATCGATACGCACGCAGCTTCGGTCTTTCTCGAAGGCAGACGCGCTCTGAAAATCAAGCGCGCCGTGCAGTTTCCGTTCCTCGATTATTCGACGCTCGAGAAGCGCAAGGCGGCGTGTGAGGAGGAGATCAGGATCAACCGGCCGCTGGCGCCGCAGATCTATCACCGCGTCGTGGCGATCACGGAAGAGCCCGATGGATCGGTGAAGGTCGACGGAAGCGGCCGGCCGATCGAGTATGCGGTCGAGATGTTGCGCTTCGACGAAAGCCGGACGCTGGATCATCTGGCCAACGCCGGAGCGCTGGATGACACTTTTGCCTCGGCTGTCGCCGACGCGATCGCCGCTTCGCATGCGCAGGCTATTCGCGCCGACGGCAGTGCATGGGTTTCCTCCATCCCCGGCCTGATCGATGGCAACAGCAATGGCCTGCGGACTGGCAATCATTTCGAAGCCGAAGAGATCGCAGAACTCGGCAGAGACTCGCACGCAACGTTCCTCCACCTTCGGCCTTTGCTCGAAGAGCGCGGCCGTCAAGGCTTCGTGCGCCGCTGCCATGGCGACCTGCATCTTGCGAACATCGTGGCGATCGACGAACAGCCGGTGCTGTTCGACGCCATCGAGTTCGATGCGCAGATGGCAACCACCGACGTGCTCTACGATCTCGCATTCGGATTGATGGACCTGTTGCACCACGATCAACCACGCGCGGCCAACATCGTGCTGAACCGTTATCTCGCCGGGACTCCGGTCGAAAATCTCGACGCGCTCTCCGCACTGCCGCTGTTCATGTCCATCCGGGCGGCGATCCGCGCCCAGGTCGCGCTGGCACGGCTGAAGCCGCCGCATTCCGGTGATCCCAGCATTCTCGACAGGGCACGGCGCTATTTTGGCCTCGCCCGCGCGCTGATCCAACCGCCCGCTCCCCGGCTGATTGCAGTCGGCGGATTGTCAGGCACCGGAAAGACGATTTTGGCACGCGCGCTCGCGCCGGACATTGCGCCGCAGCCGGGGGCCGTCGTGCTGCGCAGCGACCTCGTCCGCAAGCAGATGTTAGGGGTCAAGGAAACGAACCGCCTGCCGGCATCCGCATACACGCCGGAGGTCACGGCCCGCGTTTACGATATATTGGCTCGGCACGCCGGGCGGGTGCTGGCGCAAGGCCATTCAGCGATCATCGACGGCGTGTTCGCCCGCGAGGACGAACGAGACGCGGTCGCCGCACTGGCGCGCGAGCGCAACGTGCCGCTGAGCGGCCTATTTCTGGTTGCGGACCTCGCGACCCGGCAGGCGCGGATCGGAGCCCGCCGGGGCGACGCATCCGACGCCACGCAAGAGGTTGCCGCGCGGCAAGAGCACTATAATATCGGCCATATCGGTTGGGCGACCATCGATGCATCCGGGACGCAAGAGCAGACGCTCCAGAACTGCCGGGACGCGATCGCCGAGAGCAAGTAAGGCAATCTGCAAATGGCGCGACCCAGCACGAGTTCGACGGCCGCGCGCGTCAAGCCTGCGGCGAGGCGCAATGCCCTGCCCGGCCGCCTCAGCTCCGGCATGGTCTGCGACACGGCCTTCCGGATCATCGCCCGCCGTCACCTCGCCGCCGTTCTCGCCCAGCATGACGGCACCTGCCGCGGCGATCCCGAGGCACTGCACCAGATCCGGATTGCACTGACGCATCTGCGCACCGCCATCCGCTTCTTCTCACCGATGGTCGATGATGCCCTTCGGCCGGAGGTCTGGACCGAACTGAAATGGCTGAACAGCCAGCTCGGCATGGTCCGGGACCTCGACGTGGCGATCGAGCGGGTCATCGCCGAGAGTGAAGGCGAGTTGACCGTGATTGCCGAGCTCCAGCATTGGGACGAAAAGCGCGCCGAGAGCCATCGCCAGTTGGCGCGCGCGCTGCAATCCGCGCGGTATCGCCGGCTCGTCGAGCAGACCTCAGCCTGGATCGAGAGCGGCCCCTGGTCGACCCGGCGCAGCAAGGAAGCTATTAGGCTACGCCGCTGCACGCTCGCCGACCACGCAACAGTGAAACTCACGGAATGGGAAAAAACGCTGCTCAAGAAAGCGCGCAAGCTCCGCAAGCTCGACGTCGAGAAACGGCACAAGCTGCGGCTTCTCAACAAACGGCTGACCTATTCGATCGAGTCCCTGGACGACCTATTCGCCGACGAGTCGCTGACGAAGCAGAAGTCGATCCTCAAGCAATTGCGCAAGGCGCAAAAGTCTCTCGGGCAATTGAACGACGATGCGCGAGGGCAAACCTTGGCGGCGTCATTGAACGAGGCCGTTCCCGAGGCGAGCATTCGCTTCCTCAATCGCAAGCGCGAAAAGAAACTGTTGCGGACCGCCTCGCGCGCCTACCGGAAACTCGACAAGGCCAAGCCGTTCCGCTCCGCCGACCTTGCGCCGAATGCGGAGCCTGAGGACTAGGTGTGGACGTAGTCTCCCGGCGCGTCCGGCAGACCGTCAAGGTCTCCGCCTCCGATCTGCGGCGGATCGCAGGGCGCCCCGGAGTGTGCGGCCAGCCGTTCGGCCCATTCTGGCCACCACGATCCCTCGACTTGCGGTGCCAGCTTCAGCCATTCGTCCGGGCCGACATAGGGCGCATCGGCAGCCTTGATCAGCACTTGATAGCTGTGGCCGGGCTCGTCCGGCGGCGCAACGACGCCGGCATTGTGGCCGCCGCTGGTCAACACAAAGGTCACGTCGGCATCGACCTGATAGTGGATCTTGTAGACGGATCGCCACGGCGCCACGTGATCGGCGAGCGTGCCGACCACGAACATCGGCGCATGGATGTCGGAAAGCGAGACACTCTTCTCGTCGACACGATAGCGGCCCTCGGCCAGATCGTTGCCCAGGAATAGCTTTCGCAGATACTCCGAGTGCATGCGATAGGGCAGCCGCGTGGCGTCGGCGTTCCAGGCCATCAGGTCGCTCGGTGGCGCACCCTCGCCCATCAGATAGTCATGCGACAGCCGCGACCAGATCAGTTCGTTGGAGCGCAACAGCTGGAACGCGCCGGCCATCTGCGTCGTGTCCAGATAGCCCCGCTGCCACATCAGGTCCTCGAGAAAGGCGACCTGGCTCTCGTTGACGAAGAGCGTTAGCTCGCCGGCCTCGGTGAAATCCGTCTGTGCGGCAAGCAGGGTGATCGTGCACAGTCGCTTGTCGCCGTCGCGTGCCATCGCGGCCGCGGCGATCGACAGCAATGTGCCGCCCAGGCAGTAGCCGAGCGCATGGGTGTTCCGGCCCGGCAGGATCCGGCCGATCATGTCCAGCGCCGCCATGACGCCCAGCTTGCGATAGTCGTCGAAGGCGACATCCCGGTCTTTGGCATCCGGATTTCGCCAGGAAATCGCGAATACGGTGAAGCCCTGACCGGTCAGATACTTCACCAGAGAATTCTGCGGCGACAGATCGAGGATGTAGTACTTCATGATCCAGGCGGGCACGATCAGGATTGGCTCGGGTCGCACTTGCGCAGTCGTGGGTTGGTACTGGATCAGCTCGATCAACGCGTTGCGATAAACGACCTTGCCCGGCGAAGCCGCGACCGTCTCGCCGACGATGAACTGTTCGTCACCCGCGGGCCTAGAGGCGGAGAGCAGGCGCATCAGGTCGCTGCACCAGTTCTGCCAGCCGAACACGAAATTCTCCCCGCCGCTCCGGAACGCCTTCTCCAGCACTTGCGGATTGGTCGCCGCGAAGTTCGACGGCGCCAGCATGTCGAGCATCTGGCGCATCGAGAATTCGACGATGGCTTCATTTGCGTGCGACACGCCACGTACACCTGTCGCGGCATCGTGCCACCAGCGCTCTCCGAGCAGGAACGCCTGCGCAAGCAGATTGAACGGTGCGGCTTCCCATTGTGGCCCCCTGAAGCGACGATCCCGCCCCTGCGGCGCAATCACGGACCACGGTTTTTGCGACGTCGCATGCGCGGCGGCTTCCACAAACTGGCCCATGTCGCGAAGCATGTTGCGCGACATCTCCACCTGACGCTGCGGTGCCGCAGCCAGATGAGAGCTCCAATCGAGCCAGGCGAGCGACAAGGCCAGCGGCGAAATCCCGCCCGTCAACCGCGACAGCATCGCGTGAAACGCGCGGTCAAGAGGGTATGGCTCCGATACAGGCAGGGAATCGGCGGCGACGGGCCTTCCAGCCAGGGCTTCGGGGGCCGTCGTAGAGGCTTCGGGCTCAACAACAGGACTGACGGAGAGAGCCTGCGCGGACGGCTCTTCGGGTCTTGGAAATATCTGCACGACGCTCATGGCTGAATGTTCCTGCCCGCTTCTTGGCGGCGTGGCAGCAGGATATGGCGAGGCTTCGGATGCGCGTTGAGCTGCATCAAGTCCGGGCATCGATCACGATTGCTCAACCGGGAAGAGCCCGATTCATCCTTTGACCTGCGTCAAGCCGCAGCACGACGCCAGAGCTACGCTCCCCGCATCGATATTCGACAAGCCAGCGGAGTCCGGCATGCGCGCCCATCAGATCATGACCCGGTCGGTCATCTCGGTTACCCCAGACACCAGCATCGTGGAGGCGGCAAACATCATGCTGAAGCGGCATGTCAGCGGTCTCACCGTCGTCGACGATGCCGGCAAGCTGGTCGGCGTGGTCTCGGAAGGCGACTTCATCCGCCGCAGCGAAATCGGCACGGGACGCAAGCGAGGGCGCTGGCTGCGGTTCATTCTCGGATCCGGCAAATCGGCCAGCGACTTCGTCCACGAGCACGGCCGCAAGGTCTCGGAGGTGATGACCCGTTCACCAGTGACCCTCACCGAGGATACGGCACTTGCCGAGATCGTCGATCTCATGGAACGGAACAATGTGAAGCGTCTACCGGTGATCCGCGGCGACAAGATCGTCGGCATCGTGTCGCGCGCGAACCTGCTCCAGGCGGTGGCGGACCTCGCCCGAGACGTACCCGACCCGACCGCGGACGACGATCACATTCGCAGCCGCATCATCGATACCATGGAGAAGAACGACTGGTGCCCGTTCGGGCTGAACGTCATCGTCCGCGACGGAATCGTTCATCTCAGCGGCGTCATCACCGAGGAGCGCGTGCGACAGGCCGCCGTCGTCGCAGCGGAGAACGTCAACGGCGTGAAGAAGGTGCATGACCATCTCTGCTGGGTCGACACCATGTCAGGAATATATCTAAACTCGCCCGAGGACGATGACCTCGCCAAGGCAAGCTGACCAAGGCAAGCTGAGCACGCACGGACCGCAGTTCAGCGCGGGATGACGGCGGTGGCCTCGATTTCGACGCGCGCCGCCTTCTCGACGAGGCGGACGACCTGAACCAGCGCCATCGCCGGATAGTGCGCGCCGAAGATGGTGCGGTAGGCCTTGCCGAGCTCTTTCAGGTTCGCCAGGTACTCCTCCATGTCGACGACGTACCAGGTCAGGCGCACCAGATGCTCGGGCTGCGCACCGGCCTCCGCGAGGATCGCGGCGATGTTGCTCAGGGTCTGGCGCACTTGCGCGACAAAACCGTCCGCGAGATGCTCCTCGGCATCCCAGCCGATGACGCCGCCAGTGACGACGATGCGTCCCTCGGCGGCCATGCCGTTGGCATAGCCTTTCGGCACCGGCCAACCGGACGGCTGGAGCACCTGCGCCCTGGAGCGGGCTTCGTCCTCGGCTGCTGTCGGCAGCACCGCGAGGTGCGGGCCTTTCGGCGTCGTCACTGACAATTCTCTATCCTTCTCTCATTCCGCCGCGACGCCGGAGGACGCCACCGCGGTCTGCGCCAGTTGCCGAAGCGCAAAGCGCTTTAGTTTGCCGGTCTCGGTCTTCGGCAGTTGCGTCACGAACTCGATCGCGCGCGGATATTTGTATGGC
Organism: Bradyrhizobium sp. MI1.11; assembly: GCF_055811255.1. NCBI lineage: Bacteria > Pseudomonadati > Pseudomonadota > Alphaproteobacteria > Hyphomicrobiales > Nitrobacteraceae > Bradyrhizobium > Bradyrhizobium sp. MI1.11. The sequence continues at coordinate 55,339 of NZ_JBVVPM010000019.1, read as the reverse complement.
GCGATCTCCCGTTTGACATGCTCCTGCAACGCAGCCACGAGCTCGGGGTCCGGCGTAACGCCCGGCGCGGCAACGACATAGGCCTTCACGATCATGCCGCGCGCTTCGTCCGGCGCGCCGACCACCCCGCACTCGAGGACGGAGGGATGCGTAAGCAGCGCCGCCTCGACGTCCGTGCCAGCGATGTTGTAGCCGGCCGACACGATCATGTCGTCTGAGCGCGATTGGTACCAGAAATAGCCGTCGCTATCCATCAGATAGGTGTCGCCGGTGATGTTCCAGCCGTTCTGGACGTATTTGCGCTGCCGCTCGTCGGCGAGATAGCGGCATCCGGTCGGCCCGCGTACCGCGAGCCTTCCCATCGCGCCCGGCGGAACGTCGTTGCCCGAATCATCGACGATCTTCGCCTCATACCCAGGCACCGGCTTGCCCGTCGCACCCGGGCGGATTTCGTCCTCGGTCGCGCTGATGAAGATGTGCAGCAGCTCGGTCGAGCCGATGCCGTCCATCAGCTTGATGCCGGTCGCGTTCAGCCAGGCATCGAATGTCGGCTTGGGCAGCGTCTCGCCGGCGGACACGCATTTGCGGAGCGACGAAATATCGCGGCCCGGAAGCTTGCCAATCATCGCCCGGTACGCGGTCGGGGCGGTGAAACAGACCGTGGTCTTGTACTGCTCGATCGCATTCAGAATGTCGTCGGGCGCCGTCTTCTCCAGAACGACGAACGAGGCGCCGATGTGCATCGGAAACAGCACGCCGCCGAAGCCAAACGTGAAGGCGAGCGGTGCCGAGCCGACGAAGCGATCCTTCTGCTCCGCGCGCAGGATGTTGCGCGCATAGCCATCGCACACCGCCAGCATGTCACGGTGGAAATGCATGGTGCCCTTGGGGTCGCCGGTCGTGCCCGACGTGAAAGCGATCAGGCAGACGTCGTCGGAGGCGGTATCGACAGCTTTGAACTCCGGACTTGCATCCCCCATCAGGGCCTCGAGCGAGTCGTCGGCGCCGTTGCCCCAATAGACCACGCGCTTGAGGTCGGGGGCTGCGGCTTTCGCCTTCTCCATTTCGTCGGCGAGCTTGCCATCGCAGAGCGCGAGTGCGATCTCCGCCTTCTGGATCGGATAGGACAGCTCCTTGGCGCGCAAGAGCGGCATCGTCGCCACGACAATGCCGCCGGCCTTGATCACCGCCAGATAGGTCGCGACCATCATCGGATTGTTGGCCGAGCGTAGCAGCACGCGTCCGCCGGTGACGAGACCAAGCTTGCCGACCAGCACATTGGCGATGCGGTTCACGACCGTTTGCAGCTCACGATAGGTGTAGCTGACCGCCGGGCTGATCACGCAGGGAGCGTCGCCATGTCCCTGCTCGACCCAGCGGTCGAGGAAATAGCTGACGCAGTTGAGGCGGGGCGGATATTGCAGTTCCGGTCGCGTGAAGATGAAGTCCGGCCACAACTCTCGCGGCGGAAGATGCTGCCGCGCGAATGTATCGACATGGGCTGTCGCGGCATTGTCGTCACGCGAGCCCGAGACTTGAACCTTGGCGGCGTTGGCCATCGCACGCTCCTTTCAGCATGGAAAGCACCCGGCAGCACTAACTCGGAAACATTTTAGGCTTAAAGCAATTTCGCGCAATAGCGGATTTTGGGCATCCCGTGCTTTTTCCGGTGGCAAACGGGATGGGCGGGTGCCTCGGCCGCGGACCTAGCCCCGGCGGCGAGCGGCCGATTTCTGCGCCGATGCCTTGGTCTTGGCGAGCAGCCGCATCAATTCGCGCACATCCTTCGGGGTCAGATCAGCGAAGAGATCGGCGATCCAGGTTTCGTGTTCCGCGGCCATTCTGCGAAATTCGGCGCGACCGAGTTTAGTCAACCGGATCACCTGGACGCGGCGGTCCGTCTCCGACGTGCGGCGGTCGAGATGACCGGATTCCACGAGGCGCTCGACGAGGCCGGTGACGTTGCCGTTCGACACCATCATGCGCTTGGAGACGTCGGACAGCGTCATGCCGTCGGGTGCCTTGTCGAGCTGCGCCATCAGGTCGAAACGGGGCAATGTGACGTCGAAGCGCTGCCGCAACCGGCCACGGACCTCGCCCTCGATCAGGGTCGTGCAGGTCAAGAGGCGCAGCCACAGCCGAAGCTCTTCAGCGTGATCCTCCGGAGTTTCGACGGCCTTGGTCTCGGAATCGAGCATGTTGATGCAGTCACTCTCGGCCGGCATTGGCGCCGGCACGGATTCCCAATGTTTCGAGCTTCAAATAAATCGAAGCCCGCTGCAAGCCTAAAGCCGCAACAATCGACCGCATACCGATTTCTTTAAGCTTCAAATAATTGGCGCGCCGCTTGCATGCGCCGCTGCCCGCAGGATGACGATGCCTTGAGCTCGCTTGCCGTGGCAGCAATCATCGGCATAAACTTGGATTGGAGTAGCGGCTTGCAACGCAAGTCCTGTTATCACGGGGGACAGATCATGAAGACGCAAATGACGTTGGCCGCAGCCGCCTTGCTGCTTGGCACCGCGGTGAGCCCTTCCCTCGCCCAGGAAAAAATCAAGCTGGGTGTGATCGTGACCCTCTCGGGACCCGCCGCCGCGCTCGGCCAACAGGTTCGCGACGGCTTTGCGCTGGGGGTCAAGGATCTCGGCGGCAAGATGGGCGGCCGCGATGTCGAAGTCGTCGTGGTCGACGATGAATTGAAGCCGGACGCAGGGGTCACCAAGGTCAAGGGCCTTCTGGAGCGCGACAAGGTCGACTTCGTGGTCGGCCCTATCTTCTCCAACATCCTCCAGGCGATCCACCGGCCGGTGACGGAATCGAAAACCTTCCTGATCAGCCCCAATGCCGGCCCGTCTACGTTTGCCGGCAAGGACTGCAATCCGTTCTTCTATGTAACCTCGTATCAGAACGACCAGGTGCACGAAATCCTTGGCAAGGTCGCGCAGGATCGCGGCTACAAGCGCATGTATCTGATGGTGCCGAATTATCAGGCCGGCAAGGACTCGGTGGCGGGCTTCAAGCTCGACTACAAGGGCGAGATTGTCGAAGAATCCTACATGCCGCTCAACACGCTGGACTTCCAGCCGGAGCTTTCCAAGATTTCGTCGCAGAAGCCCGATGCTCTCTTCACGTTCATGCCCGGCGGACTCGGGGTCAATCTCGTCAAGCAATACCGGCAGGCGGGCCTCGCCGACAGCATTCCGGTGCTCTCGGCTTTCACGGTGGATGAATCGACCTTGCCGGCGCAGCAGGACGCGGCGGTCGGCATGTTCGGCGGCGCGAACTGGGCGCCCAATCTCGACAATCCCCAGAACAAGAAGTTCGTCGCTGCCTACGAGGCCGCCTATAACATCGTGCCGGGCACCTACGCCTTCCAGGCGTATGATGCCGCGATGCTGATCGACAGCGCCGTCAAGGCCGTGAAGGGTGACCTCTCGAACAAGGATGCGGTCGCGGCCGCTCTGAAAAAGGCGGACTTCACCTCGCTGCGCGGCGCCTTCAAGTTCAACACCAACGGTTATCCGATCCAGGATTTCTACCTGACCAAGGTCGCCAAGCGCGCGGACGGCAAGTTCCAGACCGAGATCGTCCAAAAAGTCTTCGAGAATTACGGCGACCGCTACGCCAAGGACTGCAAGGCGGCGAACTAAGCCGCACGTCGCGTTGAGGGAGGATCACAATGAAGAGCGAAATCACCGGCATCACGCGCGCCAATGAGGGAATCCAGGGCATCTCCTGGAACATCCTCGGCCAGACCTATGTGCCGAAGAGCAACACGGAGCACAGCTTCTCCTGGCATGCGACGCTGCCGCCGGGCACGTTCGTGCCGCCGCACATCCATCCCGACCAGGATGAATATCTCTATATGCTGGAGGGCAAGCTCGATTTCATGCTCGGCAATTCCGAGTCGCAGGCGACTGCGGGCGACCTGATCCGGCTCGGTATGGGCGTGCCGCACGGCATCTTCAACAAGTCGGAGCAGACCGCGAAAGTTCTGTTCTGGGTGTCACCGACCCGCAAGCTGTTCGACCTGTTCTGGGGCCTTCACAACATGAAGGAACAGAAGCCGGAGGACGTGGTGGCGATGGCCGCCGAGTTCAACATCCACTTCCTGCCGCCGCCTCCCGGCGGCTAGCTTCAGGCGCGCACCGCCGCAAGTCCCGGCACTGCGGCGAAGCCGGCCTTGGTAGCATAGCCGCGCACGATCGCCTCGCGCTGGGAATAGCTCAGCACGTTGTCGACATTGTCGAAACCATCAGGCGCGAGCTGCTCGACGGCGTCGATGACGCCCTCGGGACCGCCGCGCCGGTTGGAGCGGACGATGTCGGCGGTCATGGGCAGGCGCTTCTTCTCGTATTCAAGCAGCGCCTGGCGCGGATGCTCGGCGCGCACCAGCGCATCTGCGAGGCAGCGCGCATCGAGGATCGCCTGCGAGGCGCCATTGGAGCCAACCGGATACATCGGATGCGCGGCATCGCCGAGCAGCGTGACTCGGCCGGACGACCAATAGGGCAATGGATCGCGGTCGCAGGTCGGATATTCGTAGAACTCGGGCGTGGCCGAGATCAGGCTCTTCACGTCGACGTAAGGCACCGAAAAGCGCGCCACATGCGGCATCAGCTCCTCGCGACGGCCCGGCCGCGACCAGTCTTCCTTCCGCGGCGGCGGGGCATTGCCCTCGCCGACCTTCACCAGCACCGCCCAGTTGGTGAGACGGCTCGCCGGGCTCGATCCCTCCGCGATCGGATAGATCACCACCTTGGCGTTGAGGCCGCCGGCGACGATCATCGACTTGCCGGTGAGGAACAGCGGCCAATCCCGCGCACCGCGCCACAGCATCAGGCCGTTCCAGCACGGCGGCCCCTCGCTCGGGAACAGCGTGTCACGGACCCGCGAATGGATGCCGTCGGCACCAATCAGGATGTCGCCGCGCGCGGTATGGATGTGCGCGCCTGAGCGATCGAAGAAGTAAGCGGTGACGCCGCTCTCGTCCTGCGTGAAGGCGCCGAGGCGGCAGCCGGTGTGGATGGCCTCCGGCCCGAGCCGCTCCTCGACGGCGCGATGGATGACGCCCTGAAGGCGGCCGCGGTGGATCGAGAATTGCGGCACATCGTGGCCGGCGTCGATGCCGCGGGCCTCGCGCCAGACTTCCTGGCCGTGACGGTTGAGGTAATAGAGCTGGTCGGTGCGGATCGCGACATCGTCAAGCTGCTGGAGCAGACCGAGGCCTGCCAGCTCGCGCATGGCATGGGGCAGCGTGTTGATGCCGACGCCAAGCTCGCGGATGGTGTCGGACTGCTCGAAAATCTCGCAAGCGAGGCCCCGCGAGCGCAGCATCAATGCGGTGGTGAGACCACCGATACCGCCACCGACGATAATCGCCTTCATCGCCCTCACTCCACTCGGTACACACCAGGCAATGCGGCCAAAGTCGCACGGGCGGTCACTCCGCCGCAAGCGGCTTTGTCGCCTCCGCCTTGAGCTCGGCCCGGGTCTTGGGCTTAGCCTTAATTCTCAGCTCCTCGAGATCCTGCCGGTCGCGCACGCTGTTGCGGAAAATCTGATCTTTTCCGGGAAGATATTGCGGCGGGCAGAACGCGTCGTCCGCCCCGTACCAGGCCGCCGCCCTCATGGTGAAGGAAGGATCGACCAGATGCGGCCGCCCGAGCGCGACCAGGTCCGCCCGGCCGGCAGCCAGGATGGTGTTGGCCTGGTCCGCCGTCGTGATGTTGCCGACACACATGGTGGCGACGCGCGCCTCGTTGCGCACCTGATCGGAGAACGGCGTCTGGAACATGCGGCCGTAGATCGGCTGCGCATCGCGCACGGTCTGCCCGGTTGAGACGTCGACGAGGTCGACGCCGGCTTCGGCAAACGCGCGTGCGATCGCCACCGCATCGTCGCCGCCGATGCCGCCTTCGGCCCAGTCGGTCGCGGAAATGCGCACCGACATCGGCTTGTGCGACGGCCACGCGGCCCGCAACGCCTCGAAGATTTCGAGCGGGAAGCGCAGGCGGTTTTCGAGCGAGCCGCCATAATCATCGGTCCGCGTATTCGTCAGCGGCGAGATGAAGCTCGCAAGCAGATAGCCGTGGGCGCAGTGCAGTTCGAGCATGTCGAAGCCGCAGCGTTCGCCGCGCTCGGCCGCTGCGACGAAAGCATCCCTCACCGCGTTCATGCCGACCCGATCGAGCTCGCGCGGAACCTGGCTGTCGGGGAAATAGGGCAGTGGAGACGCCGAAAACACCTCCCAGCCGCCCTCCTCGAGCGGACGATCCATGCCGTCCCACATCAGCTTGGTCGCACCCTTGCGCCCGGCGTGCCCCAGTTGGAGGCAGATTTTTGCGGCTGAATTGGCATGGACGAAATCAACGATGCGCCGCCAGGATGCCTCCTGCTCGTCATTCCACAGTCCTGTGCAGCCGGGCGTGATGCGCGCGTCGCGGGCAACGCAGGTCATCTCCGTGAAGATGAGGCCGGCACCGCCGATCGCACGCGATCCATAATGCACCAGATGAAAATCGGTCGGCACGCCCTCCTTCGCCGAATACATGCACATCGGCGACACCACGGCGCGATTGGCGATCTCCATCTCGCGCAGCCGGAAGGGCTGGAACAGCGGCACCATCGGCTTCTCGGTGTCGACGTCGAAGCCGCTGTCACGAACACGCTTGGCAAACGATCTTTCGACCTCCGCCACGAAGTCAGGGGCGCGAAGCTTCAGATTGTCATAGGTGATCGCCTTCGAGCGCGTCATCACGCCGAAGGCGAACTGCACCGGATCGAAATCCCAGAATCGGTCGACATGCTCGAACCAGACCAGCGAGACGTCGGCGGCGTGCTGCGTCTTCTCGACCTCCTCACGCCGGCCGTGCTCATAGACGTCCAGCGCCGCCTTGATGCTGGGCGCCTTCTCCATGGCGTCAGCCAGCGCGATCGCGTCTTCCATTGCGAGCTTGGTGCCCGAGCCAATCGAGAAATGCGCGCTCGCCTTGGCGTCGCCGAGCAGGACCACGTTGTCCTTGACCCAGCGCTTGCTGCGGATCATCGGGAAATTGCGCCACGTCGAGCGGTTGGTGAGCAATTGGTGCCCATCGAGGAACCAGCCGAAGATCTCGGCCATCCGCGCAGCCGACTGGGCCTCGTTCACCCCTGTCAGCCCGGCACGTTCGAACGTCTCCGGATCGGTCTCGAAAATCCAGGTCGAGTGTCCGGCTTCATATTGATAGGCATGAGCGATGAACGGGCCCCACTCTGTCTCCTGGAAGATGAAGGTGAAGGCATCCAGCGGCCTGGTCGAGCCCATCCAGGCGAACTTGTTGGTACGGAGGTCGACTTCCGGCGCGAAATGATCGACATATTTGTCGCGGAAGCGGCTGTTGATGCCGTCCGCGACCAGGATCAGATCGGCGTCGGCGAAGCGGGATTCATCCTCGACGTCCACTTCGAAATTCAGGACGACGCCCAGTTCGCGCGCTCGAGCCTGGAGGATCAGGAGCAGCTTCTGCCGCGAGCAGCCGCAAAAGCCGTTGCCGCCGACCCGATGGACCGTTCCGCGGAAGTGGACGGCGATGTCATCCCAGTAGGCGAATTCCTGGGTGATGCGGCGATAGCTCGGAAGGTCGTGCTTCTCGAAATTATCGAGCGTGGCGTCCGAGAACACCACGCCGAAGCCGAAGGTGTCGTCGGCGCGATTGCGCTCGTACACCGCGATCTCAGCGCTCGGTCGCTGCTTCTTCAGCAGGATTGCAGCGTAGAGACCCGCAGGTCCGCCACCGATAATCGCGACTTTCATGGGAGCCTCGCCAATTCAACCCGCCAAAACTATTTTAAGCCTAAAATAATTTCGCGCAAGTCCCCATTGCGGCATGCTGCCGGCAAAGCCCGGCTTAATCGCCCCTGAAGACCGGCTTGACCTTGTTCGCAAAGGCCTCGAAGGCCCGCTCGAAATCGGCCGTCGTCATGCACAGGGCTTGAGCAACCGCTTCCGCCTCGATCGCCTCCTCCACCGACATCGCCCATTCCATGGCCAGCATCCGCTTGGTCATGGTGTTAGCGAAGGTCGGTCCCTCAGCAATCTGCTTGGCCAGTAGCTGTGCCTGGGGCAGCACCTGTTCCGGCGTGACAAGACGGCTGAAGAAGCCCCAGCGCTCGCCCTCCTCCGCAGTCATGAACCGGCCGGTGTAGAGCAACTCGGAAGCGCGGGACTGTCCGATGATCCGCGGCAGGATCGCGCAGGCGCCCATGTCACAACCGGCAAGACCCACCTTGTTAAAGAGGAATGCGACCTTGGCTCCGCTCGCCGCAAGCCGCATGTCCGAGGCCATGGCGATGATCGCGCCCGCCCCGGCACAGATGCCTTCGACCGCGGCAACGATCGGCTGCGGGCAGGCCCGCATCGCTTTGACGAGGTCGCCGGTCATCCGCGTAAACGCCGTCAGCCCCTTGGTGTCCATCTTCACGAGCGGACCGATGATCTCGAACACATCGCCACCGGAGGAGAAATTGGCGCCAGCGCCGGTCATGACGATGGACTTGACCGCATCATCGAACGCGCAGGCGCGAAAGAAATCGGTCAGTTCGCGATAGCTCTCGAAGGTCAACGGATTCTTTCGTTCCGGACGATTGAGCGTCACGGTTGCAACACCCTCGACGACGGCCAGCAGGAAGTGCTGCGGCGAATAGTCCGCAAGCGGCAAGGTCACGGGATTGGCTGGTCTGCTCATACGATCTCCTTGGCTTCCTTGCTCCGCGCCTTTGCCATGCGCGCTAAATCTCACCACCGGCAACAGCGATTGCTTGCCCGGTGATTGCGCCGGCGCCCTCGCCGCACAGCCAGAGCACGGTATCCGCGACCTGCTGTGGAGAGATCAATCGCCCTTGCGGATTATGTTTCGCGAGCTCGGCGATGGCCTGCTCGCGGCTACGCCCCGTCTTTTTCATGATGTTCTCGATGCTGCCGGCGACAAGATCCGTGTTGGTGAAACCGGGACACACCGCATTGATGGTCACGTTGCTGGCAGCCATCTCTAGTGCAAGGGACCGCACGAAACCGACCACAGCGTGCTTGGCCGCGGTGTACGCGCTGACATAGGCATATCCCTTGAGCCCCGCCGTCGACGCGATGGCGACGATCCGGCCATAGGGACGATCCTTCATCCCTGGCAGCACAGCGCTGACAGCATGGACCACGCCCATGAAATTGACGTCCATCATGCGCGCGAACAGGGCACTGTCGGATTTGGAGAACGGCGCGGACTCGGCGCTTCCCGCATTGGCGATCAAAATATCGATCGGCTGCCGCGTACTCGCTTCAGCGATGGCGACTTTCAATGAGGTTTCGTCCGAGACGTCTGCGACGGCCGCAAAATGGGCAGCTCCTGCGCTGACTGCGTCCTCGAGTGTGGCAGCATCCCGCCCAAGGACGGTCACAGTAGCACCGGCCTCGACGAGCGCTGCTGCGATGGCGCGACCGATGCCGCGACCGCCACCGGTCACCAGCGCGTGCGGCGAATGCGGTAATCCGGACATGCGCTGGCTTCCTTGCATTCTGCTGATCGCTCTCTCGATATATTTTAACCTTCAAACTTTTGCAAACGAAGCTCGACGCGACCCCGCGGACAGCCGCACGCCGGACACCGGCCCGAAAATTGCTTTAAGTATAAAATTATCTCTTCCCATCCCTCACAGGCCTGTTAGCATCGAAGGGTCGAGCAAAAGGATGTCGCGTGTCGCAGCCTGCGCCAATGATAACAAAGGACGGCCGCTTCTCCTACGAGGCAGCGGGCGATCCGGGCGGGACACCTCTGATTTTCCTGCATGGCATCGGCGGTGCGGCACGGGCTTGGCGGCAGCAGCTTGCCACATTCAGCGACCGCTTCTACGCGATTGCATGGGACATGCCGGGCTATGGCGGATCGGCGCCGCTCGCCAGCGTCAGCATCGCTGCCCTGGCGGATGCGCTTCAACGATTCATCGAGCAGCTTGGTGCAAGCAAGCCAATTCTGGTCGGCCATTCCATCGGCGGCATGATCGTCCAGAAATGGCTGGTGCAATCCCCAAAACTGGCGCGCGCGGTCGTGCTGGCGCAGACCAGCCCGGCCTTCGGCAAGGCCGACGGCGATTGGCAGAAATTGTTTATCGCCGCACGGCTCGGGCCGCTCGATCGCGGCGAAACGATGAAGTCGCTGGCGCCCTCTCTGGTGAAGGAACTGGTGGGCGACGATCCTGATCCCAGGGGAATGGAGCTTGCGCGCGAGTGCATGGCAAGCGTGCCCGAGGCGAGCTATCGCGCCATGATGCTGGCCTTGATCGGCTTCGACCAACGCAGCACCCTCAAGGATATTTCCATCCCGACGCTGCTGCTGTCCGGCTCCAAGGACAACAACGCGCCAGCCCCAATGATGGCGAAGACGGCGTCCTACATTCCATCTGCCGCGTATGTCGAGTTGGCCGGTGTCGGCCATCTTGCAAACCTCGAACGCCCCGATGCCTTTGACGGGGCCCTTGGCCGGTTCCTGAACTCCGTCGCGATCAACACGTAGGATGACTGCGCAATGACCATGCAAGTCAGCAAGACCATCGGCGCAACTGACAAGGTCGCGCTGGATGCACCGATCTTCGATCCCGTCGCATTCCGACTGAGCGACGAGCAGGCCGGCATCATCGCGCGGGCGCGCGAGATTGGCCAGAGCGTGTTCGCCGGCCGCGCCGCGACTTACGACCGCGAAGCGATCTTCCCGTCGGAGAACTATCGCGACCTGCATCGCGTCGGCCTACTCGGTATTGCCGTCCCCAAGAAACATGGCGGGCTCGGGGCCAATTATCAAACTTACGCGCTAGCGGCAGCCGAAATCGGCCGCTATTGCGGCGCGACTGCGCTCACCTGGAACATGCATGTCTGCTCGACGCTGTGGTCGGGCCCGCTCGCCGACGATCTCGACATGGATGCAGAGACCCGCGCTGAGCACGAGGGGCGACGTGCAGTCCACTACAAGCGCATCGTCGAGGACGGCGCGATTTATTCGCAGCCCTTTTCGGAAGGCGGTGCGGCAGCCGCAGGCGGCGTCGCTTTCGGCACGGAAGCAAGGCCGGCCGAGGGCGGCTGGATCGTCAACGGCAAGAAGATCTTTGCATCACTCTCCGGCCATGCCGACTATTACGGGGTTCTCTGCACCGAGATCGAGGAAGGCGAGAAGGCTTCGCGCCGCAATACGCTTTACCTCGCCATCCCCTCTAAATCGGAAGGCGTTTCGGTCGTCGGCGACTGGGACCCGCTCGGCATGCGCGGAACCGTCTCGCGCACGCTGCTGTTCAAGGACGTGTTCGTGCCGGCAGATTCGGCGCTGATGCCGCGGGGCGTCTATTTCCAGGCCGCGATGCACTGGCCGCACATGTTCCTGACGCTGTCGCCGACCTATATGGGCCTTGCGCAAGCCGCCTATGACTTCACCGTGCGTTATCTGCGCGGCGAAGTGCCGGGCATGCCGCCAGTGAAGCGCAGGATGTATCCGACGAAGCAGATTGCGGTCGCGCAGATGCAGATCAAGCTCGAGCAGATCAAGGCGATCTGGTTCCAGGCAGTCACCGAAGCGCGCGCCAATCCGAGCAAGGAGCAGGTGCTGCGCGCTTATGCCGCGCAATATTCGGTAATGGAGGGTGCCAATGAGCTCGCCGCGCTCGCGATCCGTACCTGCGGCGGTCAGGCCATGCTGCGCTCGCTGCCGCTCGAGCGGATCTATCGCGACAGCCGCTGCGGCTCGCTGATGTTGCCCTGGACAGCCGAGCTCTGCCTCGACCGGATCGGGCGCGAGGCGCTGTACGAGGCCGGCGAAACGGACGACTGAGGTGGACCTCTGCAGTCTGATCGATCGCAACGCGGCGTTCGCGCCAGACAAGACGGCCATTGCCTTCGAGGGCGAACGGTTGAGCTATGCGGCATTCGCTGCACGCATCGAGCGGACGGCGGCGACGTTGAAGCAGGAGCTCGGCGTAGGCCGGGGCGACCGCGTTGCGATCCTCAGCCTGAACCGGCCGGACTATCTGGTTCTGCTCTATGCCTGCGCGCGGCTCGGCGCGATGCTGGTGCCCCTAAACTGGCGGCTCGCTGTCGCCGAGCAGCTTTTCATCCTCAACGATGCCGGCGCCAAGGTCCTGATGCTCGAGCAAGCATTTGAGGGGGTACTTGCCGAGCTTGAGGGAACCGCAATCGTCGGGCTCGATTTCGAGCCGCCCCGCGGCACGACGTTCGAAAACCTGTTAGCTCGGTGCCGGGGCACCGGCCGCAACCCGCACACTGATCTCTCCTGTCCGCTCCTCATTGTCTATACATCAGGAACGACCGGACGGCCCAAAGGCGCGGTGCTGCGCCAGGAGGCATTGTTCTGGAACGGCGTCATGAGCCAGCACATGCACAACATGACGTCCGATGACCATGTGCTGACGCTGCTGCCATTTTTCCACGTCGGTGGCCTCAACATCCAGACCACGGCGGCGCTCCAGCTGGGCGCTACGGTCACGGTTCACGCACGCTTCACGACGGACACCGCGCTTGCAGCCATCGAACGGGAGCGGCCGACCTTGACCGTGATGGTGCCGGCGATCATCCAGGCGGTGAGCGAGCATCCCGCCTGGCCCACGACCGACCTTTCGTCACTCAAAGCCGTCGCGACCGGCTCGACCATCGTGCCGCCGCATCTGATCGACCGCTTCGTGGCGCGCGGCGTACCCGTGCTTCAGGTCTACGGCTCGACGGAAACTTGTCCCATCGCAGTCTACACCCGGCTTGGTGGCGATCTTTCGCGCGCGGGATCGACCGGACTTGCCGGCCTGTGCTGCGAAGCGAAAGTGATTGATCAGGTCGGCAACGAGGTGCCGGCGGGCGCGCCGGGCGAGATCGCGGTGCGCGGCCCCAACGTGTTCTTCGAATATTGGGGCAATGCGGATGCCACGCGCGATGCGCTGCATGACGGCTGGTATCGTACCGGCGATATCGGCCTGTGCGACGCGGACGGCTATTTCTGGGTGCGTGACCGCAAGAAGAACATGATCATTTCCGGCGGCGAGAACATCTATCCGGCGGAGGTCGAACGCGTCCTGCTCGAACATCCCGAGGTCAGCGAATGCGCCGTGATTGGCCGGCCCGATCCACGCTGGGACGAGGTGCCCATCGCCTACGTGATCCGGCGACCCGACCGTCGACTGGAAGCAGACGAGTTGAAAGTCCATCTTCAGGCCCAACTCGCCCGCTACAAGGTTCCGCGCGACATCGTTTTCGTCACCGACCTGCCGCGCACGGCGCTGGGCAAGGTCCAGCATTTCCTGCTGAAGCAGCTTGATGCGCAATCGCGCGCGCAAGGAGAAGCATCTTGAAGATTGCGGTTCTGGGGGGAGGAAACGGCTCTTTCGCGGCCGCGGGCGATTTTGCGCTGTCGGGACATGAGGTCCGACTCTGGCGCCGCGACGCAGATCAGGTCGCGGCACATCGCGCCGCCGGCGCGCGCATCCTGGTGAAGGATCATAACGGCCGTCACGACGTGAAACTGGCGCTGGTGACGACCGGCATCGCCGAGGCCGTCAACGGCGCAGAGCTGATCCTGTGCCCCGCCCCGGCCTTCGCGCAGACGGATATCGCGCGCCTGCTCGCTCCACATCTGCGGGATGGACAGGTCGTGTTTCTGCCGCCGGCCACGTTTGGCTCGATGATCTTCGCCCAGGCTGCGCGGGATGCCGGCAACCACGCCAAGGCGTGCTTTGCCGAGACCGGGACCTTGCCCTGGCTGACCCGCAAGCACGGGCCGTTCGAGGTCGCGATCACCATCCGCGCCAAGCGACTGCCGGCCGGCGTTTTCCCGCTCGATCAGGCGCCGCGCGCACTTGAAGTGATTGGACAGGCTTTCCCCGGCGCGATCGAGCCGTGCGGCGATGCTCTCTCCGGTGCGCTGATGAACGCAGGCCCGATTATCCATCCGCCGCTGATCGTGATGAATGCAGGGCCGATCGAGCATTTCGAGAAGTGGGACATTCACAAGGAAGGAACGCAAGCCGCGATTCGCCGGGTCACCGACGCGCTCGACGGCGAACGGATTGCCGTGCGTGAAGCGTTCGGATATGGCGCACCGCATTTTCCGCTCGCCCATCACTACGCCAGGGAGGGCGAGATCTGGATGTACGGCCGCGGCTCGCATGACAGGCTGACCGATTCCGGCGACTGGCGCGAGCGGATCGTGCTGACCGAGCACCGCTACATGAGAGAAGATTTACGGCTTGGGCTATCGCTGCTGGTCTCCGTCGCCGGCCTGGCGGGCGTGGCCACGCCATTGGCCAAGGCATTCCTCGCCATTGGCGGCGCAATCTGCGGTGAGGATTTTGCGCAAGGCGGCCGAACCCTCGAGACGCTGGGGCTTGGCCATCTCGACAAAGCCGCTTTGCAGACGCTTCTTCGCAGGGGATTTTGACCGATGACCAGCCGAGCCATCATCGCCTGTCTCGGGGCCGGCCGCATGGGCCGCGGCATCGCCGTCGCGTTTGCCTACGCTGGGCATACGGTCACGATGATCGACATCAAGGATCGCTCGGCGGAAGATTTCGCCAGGCTGGAGGCAGATGCTCTCGGCGAAATCAGGAAGACCTTTGCCAGCCTGTCGAAGCTGGGGCTACTGACCGAGGCGGATGTCGACCCGCTCATTGCGCGGGTCTCGGTGGTGCCGGCCAGCCAGAGCGATGTGGCACTGTCCGATGCGGGAATAATCTTCGAAGGAGTCCCCGAAGTCGTCGAGCTCAAGCGGAAGGTGCTGGGGGCGGCCTCAAAACAAGTCGGCCCCGATACGATCATCGCATCGACGACGTCGACCATCCTCGTCGACGACCTCTCAGGCGCGATCGTGAATCCCCGCCGTTTCCTCAATGTGCACTGGCTCAATCCGGCCTATCTGATTCCGCTGGTGGAGGTTTCGCCCGGCAAAGCCACAGATCCCGCTGTCATCGACGAGGTCAAGGCGCTACTCGAAGGCATCGGCAAGGTGCCGGTGGTCTGCGCTGCGACACCAGGCTTCATCGTCCCGCGCATCCAGGCGCTGGCGATGAACGAGGCCGCGCGCATGGTCGAGGAAGGCGTTGCCAGCGCAGAAGACATCGACAAGGCGATCCGCTACGGCTTCGGCTTCCGCTACGCCGTGCTCGGGCTGCTCGAATTCATCGACTGGGGTGGCGGTGATATCCTCTACTACGCCAGTCGCTATCTCGAAGGCGCACTCGGCAGCGACCGCTATCGTGCACCGGAGGTCATTTCGCGGAACATGCAGGAGGGCCGGATCGGCCTGCGCACAGGTGCAGGCTTTCTCGACTATTCAGGCATGGACATCGACGCCTATCGGGCAAAACGGCTTCAGGCCATGGTCGACCTGCTTCGGCACTTTGACCTGGCGCGGCCACCGGTGCTCGATCGCGGTTAGCCGAAGACGTCCTGCAGCACCCCGTCACGCACCACCGCGACGCCATCGAGCTCGATCGTCGTCCCCATCATCGGCAGATCGAAATGGCCCGCCGTGTAGCGGCCGGCGAATTCGTTGGCACCGGTCGAGAACAGGAAGTTGCCGGAGACGGCACGAATTTCCGTGCCGTTGGTGTCGCGCTGATCATACATCGACAGCGCCTCGTAGCGCGCGCCCGGATTCATGCCGAAACCGACATGCGATACCGCATAGGCTTCCCGATCGCCCCAGGCGGCAAGGTAGGCGCGCATCATTGCGGCATCGGTGCCCTCGCCTTCCAGCTCGACGACATAATCGTCCTTCAGCGTCATCTTCACCGGCGACGTCAGGTAACGCTTGAAGGTCAGGTTGATGTCGCCGGGCGCCATCACCAGCGTGCCATTGATCGTTCCGCTCTTGGGGAAGCTGACGACGATGCCGCCGGGCCAATGCGCCAGCGTCCCGGGCTTGTCGGTCCAGCCCCACACGCCGACCGTGGATGCGCCGACCATATCGACGTCGAGCGCCGTACCGGCTTTTGACGTCACCCGCATCCGCTTGGTCCCGCGCAGCATCTTTGCCGCTGCGCGAACGCGCTTCTCGAGCGCGGGATCCGGCACCATCCGCTCCAGCGCCTCGGGATGCTCGTTGGAGATCACCAGGATACGCGCGCCGGCTTTGAGGATCTCGGGCGTTTCCACCGCATGCATCAGGCCCTCGATGGTGCAATCCACCACAAAGCCTGCCTGTTGAAGCGCGGTGATCACCGGGCCGAGCCGCTGGATCGCCTCGCTTGCCCCTGTCGAGCGAATCGGAACGATATTCCGGTTACGCGGGGTCGGCATGACCACGTGAAACGGTCGCGCGCCCATCCGCAGCAGCGCGAGCTCCGCCAGGTGAACATTCAACGCACGTGACTGGGTTTCCGAGAGGATCGCCGCGGTATCGCCGGCCTTGACGGCGCATCGCTCAAAAATCTCGCAAAATGCGTCGATCCATTTTGCCTCGATGCGGTCAGCCAGCATGGTCTACTCCCGGTCTTCCTGTTTCTTCTTCGTCAGTTCATGCTTCGGGGAAACCCCGCAGCAGATACGCGCGCACTGCCCCCAGCAGGCCATTGAGGATCAGGCCCAGCAGCGAGATCGTGATCAGCGGCACGAACATATCGACGGCCTGAAAGGTCCGAGCCGCCGTGACGAGGACATGTCCGAGCCCGTCGCTCGACGTGATCATCTCGGCCAGAAACACCACGATGCATGAAATGACAAGGCCGATCCGGCAACCGGTCAGGATCGACGGCATCGCGGCAGGCAGCACCACCTTGAACAGGATCTCATAGCGCGGCGTTCCCGCCGCCATGGCCGACCAGATCAGCTTCTGCTCCACCGTCGACGCGCCGTAATAGGTAGACAAGAGAATGGGAAAGAGCGCATCCGCCGCCACCAGCGTGATCTTCGATCCGTGACCGAAGCCGAGCAGCAGCAGCAATGCTGGATAGAGCGCGACCTTGGGCAAAGGCGCGAGCACGCGCACAATCGGCCGAACCACGGCGTTGATAACCGGACTGGCAGCGGCGGCGATGCCGATGCTGACACCGAGCACGACCGCGATCGCGAAGCCGGCAAACAGCCGGAGCAGGGTCGCCGCGATCTCCTGCTGGAACGTCCACGTGACGAGTTGCTGAAGCAGCCTGCTGAAGACATATCCCGGCGGCGGCAGCAACACCGCAGGCGCAAAGCCAAATGACACAAGGCCTTGCCACAGCGCGATCACCAGCACGATCGGCGCGAGCCCAAGAATAATGCTAGTGGAGCGAAGCTGCGGGATCATGAGAAGCTCAGCGGCATGTCGAACTGCGGTTCGGACCAGCGCACCAGCCTTGCGCGGACCCGCTCGAACATCGCATCGAGGCAAATTCCCATCGCGCCGACGATGATGATCATCGCAAAAACGGTATCGTATTGGCCCATGTCGAGGGCATTGAACAGGATATTGCCGGCGCCGGACTGACGGGCGATCATCTCGCTGGTAATCATCGTGATCAGCGCCAGCACGAGTCCGGTGCGGCAACCGGTCAGAATTTCTGGAAGCGCCGCCGGCAGTACGATCCGGACCAGCCGCTGCGCAGGCGAAAGCCCCATCGCGGCGCCCGACCACAGCATCTTCTCTTCCACCGCCTTGGCGCCCTCGAAGCTGTGATAGATCACGGGCAGGCTGACGCCGAGAAAGATCACCAGCGTCTTCGTGATGTCACCGACGCCCAGCCACAGCATGATGATCGGCATCAAGGCGGCCTTCGGCACCGGGTAGATCACCATCAGGAGCGGATTGAAGAACGCCGCGACGGCCCGGCTGCGGCCCATCAACAGGCCGAGTGGGATCGAAACCGATACCGCTATGCCAAACCCGACCGCCATGCGGCGGAGCGAGGCCAGGATGTTGATCAGAGCTTCCTTGTCTCCGAGGATGTCCGGGATTGCACGGATCGCCTCGATCGCCGTCGGGAAGCTGTCGTTCTCGAGCGCGAGTGACGCAACCTGCCATGCCGCCAGAAGCCCGATACAGGCAAACACCGGAGCGGCACGCTTGCCCAAGGCCGCCAGCGACGTCACGACCGCGATCCCGTCTCGTCGACCTCGTCGAACATGCGCTCGATATCGACAACGTATTTCTGGTACCGTGGATCGAGCAGCAGCTCGCTGCGGCGGCGCGGCCGCGGCAGATCGATGTCGATGACCTCGCGGATGCGGCCGGGCGATTTCGACATCATCACGACCTTGTCCGAGAGGAAAACCGCTTCGTCGACCGAATGCGTGACGAACAGCACCGTTTTGCGATCACGCTCCCAGATGTTCAACAGATCGTTCTGCAGCCGCGTTCGCGTGTGAGCATCGAGCGCGCCAAACGGCTCGTCCATCAACAGAACCTCAGGATGGTAAGCCAGCGTTCGAGCCAATGCCACACGCTGCTTCATGCCGCCGGACAGCTCCTTGGGATAGAAGTCCTCATAGCCCTTGAGCCCGACCATTTCGATCAGGGCCCGGCTCTGTGCTTCCGCCTCGGTGGTGCGCACGCCCTGCTGGCGAGGGCCGTACATCACATTGCCCAGCACGGTCTTCCAAGGAAACAACGCGAATTCCTGGAATACCGGACCGCGATCCGGCCCTGGTCCCGTGATCGTCCGTCCCCTGATCTTCGCTGAGCCGCTGGTCGGGCTGACGAAGCCGCCGACGACGTAAAGCAATGTCGACTTGCCGCAGCCCGACGGACCAAGGATGGAGACGAAGGCTCCCTCCTCGATCGCCAGAGAGATGTCCGATAGCGCCACATGGTCCTTGCGCGCTGAGGTCTGAAATACCTGCGAGACGCTCTCGATCTCGATGATTGCAGAAGCCGGTTTTTGCGGCGTCACCGGTCTCACCCATCCGCTCGATCTCGAAGGCACTACCTTCATCCCGTCTCACTTCGTTCGCGCGCGAACCCTGCGCAACAGACACGCTGAATGTCCTCCGTCAGCGGCACCAGCTTAGCAAGAAACTTGCCAGACCACGCGCTGTTTTCGGGCAAGTGCGCCGCGTCATCCGAACCAGGGCCATTCTGCGGGCCCCTCATGCGTCACGGCCCCGCCCGGTGCCTGGCCAACCAATCGGGCATATTTCGCCAGCGCACCGGCACGGTGACGAGGCGGACGCGGCTTCCAATCGTGTCGGCGAGCCGTGAGTTCCTGCTCGTCGACCAGCATATCCATCCGCCGATTTGCCGCATCAATCCGGATCCTGTCGCCATCGCGAACCAATGCCAGCGGACCGCCGACGAAGGCCTCGGGAGACACATAGCCGATGCACATTCCGCGGGTGGCGCCGGAGAAGCGTCCATCCGTGATCAGGGCCACCTTCTCGCCCATGCCCTGGCCGTAGATCAGCGCGGTGACGCCGAGCATCTCGCGCATGCCGGGGCCGCCCACCGGCCCTTCATTGCGGATCACAAGCACATCGCCCGCCCTGTAGCTGCGGTCGCGAACCGCTGCGACACAAGCTTCTTCGTCTTCGAAGATGCGCGCTACGCCTTCGAACAACTGGCTCTTCAGCCCGGCGACCTTGATCACCGCACCATCAGGGCAGAGGTTTCCCTTCAGCACTGCCACACCGCCGTCTGGCATGATCGGCGCGCGAGCCGCGTAAACGACCTCTCCGTCAGGAGCATTGGCGGCGCTATATTCTTCGGCAAGTGTACGGCCCGTGATCGACAGGCAACTGCCATCAATATGCCCGCTCTGGATCAGCTCCCGGATCACCACGGCAGCGCCGCCGATATCGTAGACATCCTTTGCCGTATATTTGCCTCCAGGCCGCAGGTTTCCGATCAGCGGCGTCCTGGCGAAAACCTCGCCGACATCATCGATCGTGAATGCGATCCCGGCCTCGTTCGCGATCGCCGGCAGATGCAGCGCAGCATTGGTCGAACCGCCCGTAGCAGCCACGATCGCCGCACCATTTTCCAGGGATTTCCGCGTCACGACGTCGCGCGGCAACGGCCCGCCGCGCTCCAGCATCTCCATGATGAGGCGCCCGGCCCGCCTGGATATCTGCGCGCGCTCGGCATAGACACCTGGCACCATCGACACGTTGGGAATGGTGAGGCCCATCGCCTCCGACACCATGCCCATGGTGTTGGCAGTGAATTGGCCGGCGCACGCGCCGATGGTCGGCAGGCAGGCCCGCTCAATCCGCTCGAGCGTGGCACCGTCGATCTCTCCGGTCATGAAGCTGCCGACAGCCTCATAGGAGTCGAGCACGGTGAGGGTCCGCCCGTCTACGCGGCCCGGCAGCGCGCTGCCGCCATAGATGAAAATGGACGGGACGTTGCACCGGACCATGCCCATTATCACGCCGGGAAGCGTCTTGTCGCATCCGCCGTAACCGATCAACGCATCGTAAGCGAGACCATGGACGACGGCTTCGATCGAATCGGCAATCAGCTCCCGCGAAAACAGGGAGAACTTCATCCCCTCGTGATTCATGCTGATACCGTCGGAAACCGACACGGTCGAAAACTCGCGCGGCGTACCGCCGGCCTCCTCGATTCCCGTCTTGGCCGCCGCGACCTGAAAGTCGTGCGTCATGTTGCAGGGTGTCTGTTCGCCCTTCATGCTGACGACGCCGACCATCGGCTTGGCAATCGCAGCGTCGTCGAGCCCCATGGCGCGCATGAACGCGCGGTGCGGAGCCCGGTCGAGGCCATCCGTCGTGATCCGAGATCGGAGCTTCTTCATACGTGCATCTTCTTCATGCAACGTCCCGGATCATCCTGGACGCCGCGACCTTCTCGCTCGGTTCAGTCGCCCGATCGCCTATTGCAGCGGAGCGACGATCGTCGAGTGCTTGAATTGCGCGACATCCAACTTTGGCAGCATCCCTGTCTCCGCGTAGATGTCCAGCATCTTCTGGATCGCGGGGAAATTCGGTGCCGCGCCCGGATCGCGGCCGAAATCATTGTCCTTGAGCAGATAGGTCTCGAGAACCGGAATAGGTGCCTTCAGGACTTCGTTGACAACCTTCAACGTCTCTTCGCGGTTCGCCAGCGCTTTCTTCATGCCAGAGGTAATGTCACGCACGTAAGCCTTGACCAGTTCCGGGTTCTTGTCGACGAAATCGGCACGGCAGGCTTCCAGGATGTGCACGATGTTCGGCATCGCCTGCGACAGCGAGAACAGTTTGCGCGTGCCGCCCTTCGCCTCCGCGCGCGCGGCAAACGGCTGGTTCATGTTGACCGCATCGACGCGGCCCTGCCGCAACGCATCTTCGGAGACGGCAAAGCCGACCTCGACCAGCTTGATGTCCTTGGCCGGATCGATGCCGTTCTGCTTCAGCAACAGATTGAACGGGCCCTGGGTGCCGCCGCCGATCACGGAGATCCCGACCGTCTTGCCTTTGAGATCGGCGATCGTCTTGATCGGGGAGTCGTCCATGACAGCCCAGTAGACCGAGAAACCACCGGCCTTCTCGAAGACGTGCTGCGCCACGATGTAGGCCTTGAGGTTGCCGCCAACCACGCCATTGGCGAGCGACAGCGGTGCCTGCGTCGCGCAATCCAGCGCGCCGGCCGCCAAGGCCTGCGTCATCGGAGCGGTGCCCTGAAACTGGGTCCATTCGATGTTGTAGGCCTTGCCGATGTTGGGAAACTCAGCCGGGCGGCGCATCATCCAGTATTTGGATTCCTCGGCCGGAATCGTCCAGCCGACACGAATTGTCTGCTGCGCCCATGACGGGCCCGCGCTCGCGCTCACGGCCGCTGCCGCCCCCAAAGCCAGGATCCACTTCGAAACGGTTCGCATCGTGCCCACTCCGCTGCCCAGGCGCCGACCGGCGCCATCCAACCCGACCGCGGCAAATGTTTCATGGTTCAAACAATCAAGCAAGCCATGCAGGCCGGGCGGTTTCGTCGTGGGATACACCATGTATGGTAATGCAACGTCGCGCGGCGTCGCGGAGCGACAGATGGAGGCAACCTATGGCTGAAGGGAGCAAGACAAACCCGCAAGGCGTCGAGCGGCTCGGCTATCTTGGCCTTGGACTGATGGGGACGCCAATGAGCCGGCGACTGCTCAAGGCCGGCCATCAGGTCACTGTCTGGAACCGTTCGGAAGGGAAGATGGCCGCGCTCGTCGAAGCCGGTGCCAGGCGCGCAGCCAGCCCACGCGACTTGATGGAGAACTCGGACATCGTCTTCATGTGCGTGACGGATGCGGCTGCCGTGGAAGAGGTGATCTTCGGGGCCGAGGGCATCTCAACTGCGCCCGGCGCGGGCAAGCTCGTGGTCGACTTCTCGTCGATCCATCCTGATGCCGCACGGGACCTTGCAACGCGATTGTTAGCGGCGAACGGCGCGGGCTGGATCGATGCGCCGGTCTCCGGTGGTACCAAGGGCGCCGAGGAAGGCACGCTTGCCATCATGGCCGGCGGAAAAGCCGGCGATATCGAGCGGGTCCGCCCCTACGTGCACGCTATGGCACGAAGGTTCACCCACATGGGCCCGACCGGCGCCGGCCAGACCACGAAGCTATGCAATCAGGTGATCGTCGGATGCGCGATGGCTGTTCTTGCGGAGGCAACACGCCTTGCCGTGAACGCCGGAATCAATGCCAACCGGTTGCCCGAAGCACTCGCCGGCGGCTTCGCGGACTCCATTCCGTTGCAGCTGTTCGTGCCGCGGATGGCCCAGGGCATTCACTCACCGCCGCTTGGTCACATTGCGACAATGCTCAAGGACCTCGATACCGTCGCGGGGGGGGGGGGGGGGCCGGCGGCGCCGGGGGCGGCGGGGGGGGGGGGGGGGGGGGGGGGGCGGCGGGGCGGCGGGGGGGGGGGGGCCGCGCCGCCCCGCGCGGCCCGGGCGGGGGGGGG